>DAIRDA010000112.1:0-7023 GCA_036796375.1 Albibacterium sp. | reverse complement strand
CCTACCCACCGTTCCAAAACGGATTTCATCATCTTTCAAACCATTTACCGCAATAACAGGAGAGGTTTCTGTAAGTCCGTAACCTTCCAACACCGGGATCTCAGCAGCCCAGAACACGCGGGCAAGTCGCTCCTGCAATGCAGCCCCGCCTGAGATCAATGCCACTACATTCCCTCCCAGGGCTTCACGCCACTTTTTGAAAACCAGTTTGCGAGCCAGATTCAGTTGCGCATTGTAGAGGATGCCGTTCATCGCCGGCTCCTTGTAGCGGAGCCCCAGGTCGAGCGCCCAGAAGAAGATCGCCCGCTTCAGGCCGGTCAATGCCTTTCCTTTCGACACGATTTTATCATAAACTTTCTCCAGAACACGAGGAACCGTTGTAAACCCGTTAGGCTTTACTTCGTTGATATCCTGAATAATTGTATCCATACTTTCCGCATAATAAACCGAAATGCCCAAAGAAAAATACATATATACGACCATCCGCTCGAACACGTGCGACAGTGGCAGAAAGCTCACCGCCGTTTTATAGTCGTCTGGAAAGAGCGTCTTCGACGCCATCACGTTGCTTATCAAATTTTTATGGGTCAGGCATACTCCCTTGGGTTTCCCGGTAGTGCCCGATGTATAGATCAGGGTTAACAAATCATCCTCTCCCACCTCCCGGCGATAATCGTCCAGGCGGATTCCCCGCGACTTACCCGACTCAAGGAAATCAAGCCAGTACTCTACTCCTGCAATTTTCTCGAAAGAAATAATGGTAATATCGCTGCCAGCGTCAGCAAGCGCTGTCTGTAATTTCTGATAAAGCTCTTCCGTCGATACAAATATCAGCTTCACGCCTGCATCCTCCAGAATATGTTTCAGGTCGGTTACCGACAAGGTCGGATATAAGGGAACTACCGCCGCACCCACCTGCATGGTTGCAAAATCGCAGAAGTTCCATTCAGGCCGGTTTGCCGACATCAAGGCAACTTTATCGCTTTTCTTAACCCCCTGGTGAACCAGAGCCCGACTGAAATCGTTCACGATACTGATGAACTCTTCTGTACTATAACTTTTCCATTCGCCGGAAAACTTTCCGGCGACCATTACTTTTTTTGAAAAGTTTCTTTCGTAGTTTTCAAGCAGGTCAAATACGCGTTTTATTTCGTTCATATCTCAGGATGTGGTTGATCAGATAGCCACAATTTAAGCATTTATTTATACAATCATAAGGCGTACTGTTATAAAATTTCGCCGGAATCGAATAATCCCGGCCATTGAAGGCTGCTTGGCATCAAAATTGGTTAGGTGTGCATTAAATTAAACATTCAAACATGAGAAAATTTCTTTTACTAGCATTAATGACAGGCTTTCTGGGCCTGTTTCAACAGGAAGCAAAAGCACAAGCTTTAGGAAGTGATTATCGCAATGCAATCGGCGGACGGTTCGGAGTCGCTAATGGTATCACCTTCAAGCACTTCGTGAACAGCAATGACGCAATCGATTTCATTGTAAACTTCAGAAGCAAAAAAAATGAGTACTCGACCTTTCGTCTTGTAGCGTTATACGAGATCCATAACCCGATCCGCAATGCGGCAGGACTGTCCTGGTACTATGGTGGTGGTGCCGGAATTGGTGTATGGGAAGATAAACGTCACGACCAGTCAGATGTTGCTCTTAGCCTTGACGGCGTATTGGGTCTGGATTATAAATTCAACGGCGCCCCTATTAACATCGCACTCGATTGGAAACCCGCTCTTGAGCTAACACCGGATACTGGTTTCGATGCCGAAGGCTTTGGTTTATCCATTCGTTTTGCTTTCTAAGCACGATGAATCACAAAAAAAGCGGGTTGTTTTTGAAACAACCCGCTTTTTTTGTGTCTATTAATTCTGGCTAGTTCAATGAAAGCCAAATTTTCCGCAGTGCAAGCTGCTCCGCCGTAGCATTGGTCAGTGGCTGTATCACATAATCACCTCTGGTGGAACGCGGCAAGCTGATTTTCACCTCACGCATCATCCCATCGCGTGATAGTAAAACCTTAAGCTCTTCGCCTACTTTCGACTGGGCCAGCACCCTGTCCAGTTCCCGGCCTGCCGGATCGATCCGAAATCCGTTTACAGCAATCAGTTCGTCGTTCACATTGATTCCTCCATCCCAGGCGCCACTTCCACGGCCTACGCTCATCACTTTACCGTCCGACAATCTTACCCCAAAATCAGGTATCGACGCGCCTTCCAGCTGGTCTACCAATTCGTATCCAACAGAATTTAAGTAAGCATTATAGTCGATCGGCCTGGCCTGGTTTACATATACATATATGTCGTCCATCGAAACGCCGGCAACTTTTTCAGCCATGGCCTTGAATTCCGCATCCTTAAAACCGCGGTCCTCCTTTACGTAGAATCGCTCGTACATGGCTTTCAGGATATCATCGAGCCGCTTCTCCCCCTTGGTGGCATGCAGGGTCTTCAAATCGACCAGCATTCCAATGAGAGCACCCTTATTGTAATAAGAAATCGTTGTATTGGCCGAATTTTCATCCGGACGGTATTGCTTGATCCAGGCATCGAAACTTGAAAGGCTTAGCGGTTGAACCAGGTTGCCTGGTCGGTTTTCAACCGTTTCAATATCGTTCGCTATCAGCTTCAGATATGAGGTCTCATCCGTGAAACCAGTGCGCTGAAGGGTGAGGTTGTCGTAATAGGCCGTGAAACCTTCCGAGACCCACAGGTTGGTCGTATAATTTTCCTCGTCGTAATTGAAGGGTCCCAAAGCCTCCGGGCGCAGACGTTTGACATTCCATACGTGGAAATATTCGTGCGCCACCAGCCCTAAGAAGCCCAGGTAGCCGCTGTAACTCTTATAGGCGTTGCGGGATACCCCCAAAACCGTCGAGTTTAAATGCTCCAGTCCACCCCCGCCTGCGGCATAATGATGAATGATAAACACATAGCGCTTATTCGGATTTACCCCAAACATGCGTGTCTGCTCTTCTACTATTCTGGCCATATCGCGCTTAAGCAATTCCGGGTCGTAATCGGCATAGCCCACCATCGCCACTTCATGCTTTACACCCGCAGCGGTAAATTCAAAAACTTCCTGATTACCCACTTCAATGGGCGCATCAAATAAAATGTCAAAATCTTCGGCATAAAACGTATTTTTCTTCCCGGCAACTGGCTCCAGACCAGTAGATATTTTCGACCAGCGGGCATGAGGAATCACGCTTACTTCGGCCGGAAGATCGAGCATCCCGTCTACATACATAAAGGTGCCGGTAGGCGATAAGAAGGCGTGGTTTTCGTCGATCATGCTCGTCCGTACCGAAATCTCAAATCCGTATACCCGGTAGTTGACAACCACATCGGATGCTCCTCCGGTATGAACGCGCCAGGTATTCTTACTTACTTTTTCAGAAACAAGCGTTTTATTGCCGGATGTTGCGCCAAAGTCTTCCACATTCTTTGGGTACTCGCGGATCAAATAAGATCCGGGCGACCAAACCGGCATTTTCAAGTCCACATAACCCTTTTTCAAGCCCTTAAGCTCCATTTTGACTTCTACGTAATGAGCCTGAGGCTCTTTAAATGAGAGTTCGAAAGAAACTTTTTCCTGGGCTGTGGCCACTGATACAGTCGTCATTATGCTAAGTAATAATAAGGTGAAACAAATCTTTTTAATCATATTCAATGTCTTTTGGTGGTAGAAAGGAGGATAATTAAGCTCAAACTTAGATAAATTACTTTTATCAGGGGAAAAATTATTCTTAAAAATTAATCCGTATTTTTGAGACTGAGTAAACCGATTTGATAAAGATATGATTATAGTTGTAGATAGCGGATCTTATAAATCCGATTGGATGTTTACCCCGGCTGGCGGCCAGGCATTAACCTTTCGGACTGCCGGAATCAATCCCTTCTTTACACCTGAAAAAGAAATCGTGCGGATCATCCAGCACTTTAAAGCTATCAAACCCTATATTGAAGAAGCTACCGAAATCTATTTTTTTGGAAGCGGGTGCACATCACCCGACCGGCGTGAAATGGTGTCGAATGCGGTTTCCGCCGTCTTTAAAAATGCCTTTGTTTCGGTCGACACCGATTTGATCGGATCCACCTATGCAACCTGTGGCGACAGGCCCGGAATTATCTGCACCATGGGTACGGGATCGAATATCTCCTTCTTCGACGGAGAGACCGTGCAGCCCAGCAAGCACGGTACCGGCTTCATCCTGGGCGACCTGGGTTCCGGCGCGTGGTTCGGCAAGAAATTGCTGACCGACTACCTTTACGGGCTACTACCCCCGGAGCTGAGTGACGACTTCGGCGCCCGGCACGACGTTACCCGCGAAAACGTCATCCGGCACGTCTACCAGGAAGCACATCCGAATACATACCTGGCATCTTTCGCCCCTTTTATGTCAGAGCACGCCGAGCATCCCTACATTAGCAGTTTGCTCTATAACGGCTTTGAGGAATTTGTCAAAACAAATATTTTCAGTTATCCTGACTTTCAGGAACATATTTGTCATTTTGTGGGGTCCATCGCCTATTTTTATAGTCAACCCTTATATGCTGTTTGCGAGAATAACGGCATTAAAGTTGGGAAGATTATCCGCCAGCCGATTCAGGACCTTTACGACTATGTAGTGGAGCGTGAAAGCAAGGAACGCAATATTATTATTTAAACAATTCAAGAAACCATTATGAAAACACTTATGATTCTTTTTAGCCTGATGATGGGCGCTTCACCCGACAGCATCTATCAATTTAAAATTAACAGCATTGATGGTGAGCCCATCAATCTGGCCGACTTCAAAGGGAAGAAAATCCTGCTCGTCAATACCGCTTCCAAATGTGGCTTTACTCCCCAATACAAAGAACTCGAAGAACTGTCCAAAAAGTACAAAAATAAGCTGGTGGTTATCGGACTGCCTGCCAATAATTTCGGCAATCAGGAGCCCGGGGAAGCCGAAGACATCAAGGCTTTCTGCGAGAAAAATTTCGGAGTTACATTCCTTCTCACCGAGAAGGTAAGCGTAAAAGGCGAAGACATCAATCCATTGTTCGACTACCTGACACAAGCCGAGAATCCTAACTTTACCGGGGAAGTCAAATGGAACTTTGAGAAGTTCCTGATCGACGAGAATGGAAAGCTGATAAACCGCTACCGTTCAGACGTGAAGCCCCTTTCGCTAGATATTGTGAGTAAACTTTAAGCAGAAAAAACATGCAAAAGATAAAGCCCCTGTGGGGCAGGGGCTCTTATCTAACCAATTATAAACCTAATTATGAAAAGACATTAATAAACCAAAAACAGCTCTTGTTTTTTGATAGTGTAAAAGTAACACTAAGCAAGGAAACTTCCAAACCTTTTTCAAAGTATTTTTTAACGCAACCGATTGCTCAATTTCACACAATCGATTGCCTGAACCTTACAGACAAGCATGGTTAAGTACATTCTTCTGACGATATTCTTTTTTTCCTTTCTAACAGCTTTCCCCCAGCAGCTTCGCCCGGATCCCTCGCCGGAGATGTACCATCAAATCAAAGCACTTAAAACCCTGCCGAAAGTTCTTTACCTGGCAGCACATCCCGACGATGAAAATACGGCACTTCTTTCCTGGCTTGTCAATCAGCAACACATCCATACCGCCTACCTCTCCCTAACCCGGGGCGATGGGGGTCAAAACCTGATCGGGAGTGAACAAGGCGCTTCGCTGGGACTCATACGCACCTATGAATTACTCGAGGCGCGAAAACTCGACGGCGCTAAGCAATATTTCAGCCGGGCGGTCGATTTCGGTTTCTCTAAAAACACCCACGATACTTTCAGCCAATGGGATGCCGACGGCATCACGGCCGATGTCGTTAAAGTGATCCGGGAATTCCGGCCCGACATTATTATCACCCGCTTTCCGCCTACCGCAGCAGCGGGGCATGGCCAACATGCAGCCTCGGCTGTAATTGCTGAAAAGGCATTCCGGGCAGTCAGCCATGAAACGTGGGCACCGCGAAGATTATTATGGAACACCTTCCGGTTCGGAAGTGTTAACACCACTCGCGACGACCAGTTCAAGGTGGAATCCGGACAATACGATCCTTTACGGGGCTTGGGCTACGGCGAGCTGGCTGGAATCAGCCGAAGCCGACACCAGAGCCAGGGAGCCGGTACCCCCTCGCGGGCCGGTCTCTCGACAGAATACTTCGAGCATGTGCTGGGTGAACCAATCGGCGAAAGCCTCTTCGACGGAATCCCCATGAACTGGACAGCCATCGGCAAACCCGAGATTGATCAGGCGATCGACCGAATTTTAACAAACTTCCAATTTACCGACCCAAGCGCAAGCCTCCCCGACTTAATACGTGTTCGAAAATTGCTCAGCACCCTGAACGACCCGCTCCGGCAACGGGAGAAGCTGCAGGCGATCGACCGGATTATCCTTAGTGCCAGCGGCTTTATGGGAGAAGTGATTAGCAGCCGCGAAGAAGCTGTCGCGGGTGAAACGATCGACTTCCAGATCAACCTGATTGGTCGGTCTCAGTACCCCATAGAGGTTGTCGGCATCAGCGCTTTCGGTTCGTCCATCAGCGGAGCGGTAAAGCTGGAGAACGACCAGGTGAGCAGCGTGCCGGCCCGTATTTCGATCCCTGCCGAAGCCGCCATCACCCAACCTTACTGGTTAAAAGAGCCTCCACCGAGCCCTTATCAGTATTCGGTTAGCGCCGACTCGCTGATTGGTCTGCCAGAGGCGCCAAATCCGCTTCACGTCAACCTGCAAGTGCGAATAGCCGATCAGATCATTCCGCTTACCCTGCCGCTTTCCTTTAAAAAGCTAGACCCTATAAAGGGCGACGTCGTAGAGGCCTTGCGGATTGTCCCTCGGGTGAACCTGCGCTTTCAACAAGAACTCTATATTCAGAAAAGCGATTCACCGCTTAAAGTTGGCGTACGCCTTCAAAACAGGACGGAACTAAGCCACGGCGAACTCCACATCCTGCAAGGTGGCCGCTCCATCGCTTCCCTTAAAAACCT
>DAIRDA010000111.1:0-7072 GCA_036796375.1 Albibacterium sp. | reverse complement strand
TGGAGATGGGATAGTCGGGGCGGTCGGCATTATGGTCGTAGATAACGATTTTGGTAGTGAGGCTGGCTTCACGAAATTTGGGTCCGAGTGCTTTTTTGATGAAGTTGGCTTGCTCCTGGGCTTCCATATGCATGCTGGGGTTGTTGCCCGGATGGAGTGGCTCGTTTTGCGGTGTGAGGGCGTCGATGGGGATGCCTTCAGATTGCATGGCCTGAATGTATTTCACCAGGTAGTTGGCATATACTTCGTAGTACTCCGGCTTCAGTTTCCCGCCGATATACGAGCGGTTGTCTTTCATCCAGGTGGGTGCGGTCCACGGAGAGGCCATGATTTTTATTTCGGGGTTCACTGCGCGAATCATTTTCAGAACCGGGATGAGGTCTTTGGTTTCGGGCTCGAGGCTGAAATTGGCAAGGCTCATATCGGTCTCGCCTTCGGGCACTTCATTATAGGTGAAGAGGCTGGAAGAAAGATCGGAGGCGCCTACGGTGATGCGCAGGTAGTTGCTTCCGATACCATCGCCCTGGTTGGAAAAAATTTCGCGGATGAGCTGTTCTTTCTGCGGGCTCGGGAGGGCGTTAATCAGTTCGGCGCTTCCTCCGGTGAGCGTGTAACCAAATCCATCAATTGCTTGATATTTTTGATTATCATCGATTTCGATGATAGCGCCTTCCGATTGGGAATTGGGGATGAAGTTAAGTACGACATCTTGCTTGGCGAGAAGTTTGGATTGATCGGGTGCGGTGACCCATACGCTGACTTCCGATGGTGCGGAGCTGTCTTGCGTGGTATTGTCTGATTTATTGCCGCAGGCTTGCAGCCCCCCGAGGAGGACTGCTGCCGACAGCATAAAAGTGGTGTTTTTCATGTAAGTAAAACGTTCGTTTGCTTAAGCGTTAATAATACTTGATAGCATTTAGGTTGTGCTGAAACTAAAAATTTGGGTTTCTGTCTATAAATTCGGGTTTCTGTCTATTTCTTTCTGTGGTAAAGGCCACAACAAGTTTGCGCTGGAAATGTTATATAGTTTCTTTCCGCTGCCGTCGGTGACGGCGTTCATTACTTCCACGGCTTTTCCTGTACGGAGCAGATCGAACCAGCGGTATCCTTCGAAAGCGAGTTCAAGACGGCGTTCGAGTGCGATGGCATCGCGCATGCTTTGCTGGTTGCTGGCTGTGGTGGCTGGCAGATCGACGCGGTCGCGAACCTGGTCGACCAGTGGCTTGGCTTGCGCCCATCCGCCGGCACTGAGTTCGTTGAGGGCTTCGGCCTTCAGGAGGATGATTTCTGCCAGACGGATAAGGTAGGCATTGGTTTGATCGTCGGACCGGTATTTATTGACGTAGGGGAAGTTGGATTTCGACCAGAAATCGTCGGCCCATTCTGCCGTGCTGACATTGCGGAAGGTGATGGCTGCGTTTTTGCGGATTTCATCGCCTGCTGCATCATAGGCTTCAACAAGGTCGTTCGACGGGGTGTTGAATCGCTTCCAGCCATCGCCTACCAAAAGGCTTGGCATCCAGTTGCCATGTGCTCCGCCCCATCCGTCGAATTGCATTTCCCAGATGGCTTCCGAATTGTTTTCGTTGGCACGCTCGAAGAGTCCGTTATAATCCGAAAACAGGGAATATCCAGCGGCCATAACGGCGTCGGCATGCTCTATTACTTTGGCCCATTCAGGGTTGGGTTTGGCGGCGTATACCTGTGCCAGGATGGCGTGTGCGGTGCCCTGGGTAATGATGCCTTTGTTTGGCGCGCTGGTGCGGGCATTGGCAGCGGCAAATTCGAGGTCTTCAATCATTTGCTGATAGATGGCTTCTACCGGACTGCGGGGCGACTGCATTTCCTGGATATTGGCGGGAACCCGCAACACCAGGGGCACTTCTCCCCATAGGCGCACCAGGTGGAAATAGTTGTAGGCGCGGATGGCACGTGCTTCGGCCAGAATCTGGTTGCGGCGGTTGCCTTCATCGAGCACCGGATCTTCGATGCCGGGTACGTTATCGAGTACCAGATTGGCATTTTTGATATTGGTGTACAAATTGGCCCAATCGCGATCGGCGTTGGCATTGGTGGAGTTGACGCGGTATTCATCGATGGCGATGTTGGCTTGGTTATCGCCACCGGCATAGGCATTGTCGGACGCGACATCGCCATTGGTAATAAAGTCCCATATAAAGTAATCGCTATACATCCCGTCGTATACCCCCTGAATCAGCTTTTCAGCGGCTTCTGCATCTGAGAAGGCCACATCGGGCGTTACCTGGGTGATGGGTTGTTTGTCGAGAAAGTCTTTTTCGCAGGCCTGCAGACTGAGCATAGCAATGGCGGCCAGTCCGATATATTGTTTTATGTTTCTTTTCATGTTGATAAAAAATTAAAATCCGACGTTGATACCGAGCATAAAGGTGCGGCTTTGTGGATAGGTTCCGTAATCGACACCCATGGATGGTCCGTTGGCGCCGTATTGGTTCACTTCCGGATCGAAGCCGGTGTAGTCGGTTACCGTGAGCAGGTTATAGCCGGTAGCATAGATCATAAATTTACTGAAGTTGGCTTTCCCGATACGGAGGTCGCCAAAATTGTACGACACGGTAGCGGTTTTCAGACGAAGGTACGACCCGTCTTCCACGAAGCGGCTGGAGGTTAAACTGTTGTTGATGTCGTTTTCAAGCGCACGGGGCACGTTGGTGATATCGCCTGCCTGGCGCCAGCGGTTAAGCACGGCCGACGACTGGTTTTTGGAGTCGTTCATGCTTTCCAGGTCGATGCGTGAGGCGTTGAACATATCGTTGCCCTGAACGCCCTGGAAAAAGAGGCTTAGCCCCCAATTACGGTAATTGATCTGATTGTTGAAACCATAGGTGAACTTGGGCTGTGCCGAACCGATATAGGTGCGGTCGGTCGCGGTAATCCCTTCTACACCGTCGAGATCCTGATAGATGGCATCGCCGGTTTGCGGGTCGACGCCTTCAAACACGTATCCGTAGAACGAGCCGAGTGGACGGCCTTCTTCAATTTTGATAACGGCATCGCGTTCGTAGATTCCTCCGAAGTCGAGCGATTGGGTGCTGGTTCCCAGGCTGGTTACCTTATTCCGGTTCAAACTGAAGTTGAGGTCGGAACTCCAGCTGAAATTGTCGCGTTCGATATTGCGCGTGCTCAGCAAGAATTCAAGTCCTTTGTTTTCCATGGAACCTACATTGAGCGCCTGCGATCCGAATCCGGACGATGGCGGTAGTTGTACGTTCACGAGCAGGTTGTCTGTTTTCTTCAGGTAGGCATCGGCCGTGAAGGAGATGCGCCCGTCGAACATGGTGAGGTCTAATCCGATATTGCTTTGGGTGGTTTTCTCCCATGTGAGATCCTCGTTTGCCAATTGAGCGAAGGAATAAGATCCCTGGGTGGTGAGGTTATAGAGCGCCAGGTAGGCATAGTCGCCAATCCCTTCGTCATTACCGACTTGTCCCCAACTGGCTCTGATTTTTAAATCGTCGATTTGTTCGGCACCCGACATGAAGTCTTCAGCCGAGATACGCCATCCGGCAGACACGGAAGGGAAATAACCGTAGCGCTTACTGGGAGCGAAACGGGATGATCCGTCGGCCCGGAAATTGGAGCTGATCAGGTATTTCCCCTGGTAGTTATAGCTTACGCGGGCCAGGTAGGAACGTTTGGACCATTGGGCCTGCGATGGAAGCGTGGGTGCTATGGATGTTCCTTCATCGAGCAGGGATCCGTCGTCAGCCAGGAAGCGCGTCACCTCGGTGTTGCGGTATTTCCAGTCTGACTCCTGAAGGGTGGTTCCGACAGTAGCGCTGAAGTCGTGATCGCCAAAAATACGGGCATAGCTTAAGAGATTCTCGTTCAGCCATACTTTATCGTCGGTATTATTGGTGCGGGCGATTCCCTCCTGCTGCCGTCCGTAGTCGGTCGAATACGGATCGAGCCAGTATTCGTAGCTGTTTTTCGATTGGTTGATGCTGATGCTGGAGCGGAACGACAGGTGCTCGGTAAAATCAAGCTCGGCCGAGAGTCCCCCTAAAAAGCGGGTGTTTTTGCTGTAGTTCTCGGCAGCAAAGGCATTGGCAATGGGGTTTTCCCAACCGCCTTTGTAGGGATTGGAGGTATAGGTGATGCCGTCTTCCTTGAATACGCCGATGGTGGGTGGCGTGGTAAGGGCGGAAAGGATGGTTCCTCCGCGCGCAACACCTGCATTATCGCTCACATCGGTCGAATTGCTTCTGGTGATGGCTGCATTCGCTGTAAACCGTAGCCAGTCGGTCGCCCGCTGGGTACCGTTGAAGCTAGCGGTATAGCGATCTAGTTTCGCAGGCGCTACAACGCCTTTGTCTTGCAGGTAGCCACCCGATACGTAGTAGGTGCCGCCGCTGTTGGTGGTGCCCGATACGGATGCCTGATAGTTTTGCTGAACACCGGTTCCGAAGGTTTTATCCTGCCAGTCGGTATTCTCTGCACCGAAGCCTTCCAGATCGGTATAACCGATTTCTTCCATCAGGTTGAGGTATTGATCGCGGTTGAGTACGTCTTGCTTGCGCCACAGGTTGGACAGGCCGGTGAAGGCATTGAAGTTGATCTGTGGTTTGGCGCTTCGGCCCTTTTTAGTGGTGATCAGGATAACGCCGTTGGCACCGCTCGATCCGTAGATGGCTGCTGCCGAGGCATCCTTCAGGATGGTCATGCTTTCGATATCGTTTGGATTGAGGAAGCTGGCGTCGCGGGAGGTGATTCCGTCGATCACATAAAGGGGACTGTTTGAGGCGGTGATGGAGGTGTTTCCACGGATGCTTACCGACACCCCTGAACCGGGTTTACCCGACTGCGAGGTGATCTGAACACCGGCTGCCTTTCCTTGTATGGCTTGCAGGGGATTGGTGACCGGCTGGTTTTGAATTTCGTCGGCCCCGATGCTGGTAACGGCAGTGGTGATATCGCGTTTGGTTTGCGTACCGTAGCCGATTACCACGACATCGTTGAGCGTGGTATTGTCTTCTGCCAGGGTTACGTTGATGCTGCTGCGATTGCCTACCGCTACTTCCTGCGACTGAAAGCCTATAAAAGAGAAAACGAGTATGGCATCTGCGGGTGCGGTGATGCGATAGTTTCCATCGGTATCGGCCGCGGTTCCCTGGTTGCTGTTTTTCACCTGCACCGACACGCCGGGCAGGGTTTGACCGTTGGCATCGCTTACGGTACCGCTGATGTTAATGCCTTGGGCAAAAACGGTGCTGGTAGTGAAACATGCTACGATCAGAATAAGGGTAAGTATTCTTTTCATCTGTTGTTATTTGTTGTTATTTGGATTGTTTTTGGTGATGTAAAGGTATTCTTAATTTCGCGATGCGTCAACCAAACGGAGGAAAATAATACATTATAATTACTTAATAATCAGTGTATTACGTACACCGTGATACGCTTTAATCGCAAGCCATTTAAGCTGGCTCGGAACTGATTAATAGGGCTTTACGGAAAATATGCTGAAATGTGGCTTTTTAAACGATACGCTTTACGGTAAATCGGGTACGAGCTGGCTCCACCCCTGCTTTTCATCTGTATTTTTGCGTTCGGCCATGGCTTTCTTGATGCGGTTGGTAAAGTTCCAGCAGGTGCTTTGGCGAATGCCCACCAGGTGCGACAGGCGGTGTGAGGATATTTTGCCTTTGGTACTGAAAACCAGAAAGGTCATGTAGAAGGCTATATTGATGGGAAGGCGACTGTTGTGATAGAGCGTAAAGGCTGTGACCGACTCGTCGTAACCGCATTTGGTGCAACGGCGGCTGTAGGGTGTCTTTCCGGCAGAGAATTGCTGGTTTGCACACTTGCGGCATTGGTAGCCTTCTTTCCACTTGAGTTCGCTCAGGAACTCATAGCAGCTATCGGCATCGGGATAGGCGGCGCTGAATTCGTCGAAATCGACTTCAGCGGAAAGGGCACGATCGCGCGATATTTTACGCACATTGGTGATCAGTTCCTGCTTGTCGTGCTCGAGCTCTTCCTTATCCTGCTGCAGCAGCTGGTTCATATGCGAGATTTTCTCGGCCTGCTCTTTCAGCAATCGATTGGCCTTTTCAAGCTCGACGTTGCGCTGTCTGACTTCGCTTTTAAGCTCCCGGTTTAGAATATCTTTCAGTCCTGCATTCTCGGTCATCTGCCGAATCACTTCTTTCTGCATGCTTTCCTGTTTCCGGCGCGCCATGCCAAGACTATCGCCTATGGCCAGTGAGAAGAATATCATCTCAAGAATGAAAGCGAGGCTGAGACTGTAATAGCTGACGACCCCGAAATTGAGTTGTGGGATGCCCAGCATGATGAGCACTTTGAACGTGAAACCGATCAGGATAAATCCGTAGCCGATAATAAAAAAGCGGGCTTCTTTATGCCCTTTTAGATAGATAGAGAGGCCGGCAAAAAAGGCGATGCTGAGGGGAATAAATTCGATGAATTTATAGTTGAGCAGACTGCGATCAAATAAGAGGCTGTAGGCGAAAAACAGCAGACGGAGGATGATGGTGCCGATGAGGACTTGATCGAGCCACTGAACACGGTCGCGCAGGCGGAAAAGCTGGCGCGTGAACAGCAACAGGGAAATGCTGGCCGAGAGCTGGAAAAATGCAAAGGAGATTTGATTCCAGCGCGGAGCATCGGGCCAGAGGTACTGATAGGCAATGCCATCGGAACACATTTCAAACAGGGCAACGCTGGCCAGGTAGAGCACATAATAAAGGTATTGATTGCGCCTGACGGTAGCGAACAAGATGAGGTTGTAGAAGGCGAATACGAAGATCATCCCGTAAAAAATGCCGAAGGAAATATATTCGGTAAGGGCATAACGCACGAAGAAGTCGACCGACCGCAGCACGATGATCACATCGGCAATTTGAGACGATTTGACCTTGAAATAGTAAGTCTGCACCGAATCGGCGTTAAGCTCAAGGGGAAGTTCGAAGTTCTTATGGCGAAAGTATCGCTCGCTGAAGGGATATTGGTCGCCAAAATGGACTTCGCGATACTGCCCTTCTTCGGTGGGGACATAAGCCGTGATTTGATCGAT
>DAIRDA010000110.1:0-7235 GCA_036796375.1 Albibacterium sp. | reverse complement strand
CAGAAAGAACGTGAAGGGATGCTTCTGGAAACCCAGGGGCGCTTATACGGCATGCAGGCGCAGTTAAATAAAATGAAGGAGCGCCTTAGCAATATGGAAGATAAGATTATTCCATCCTTGAAAAGGGCCATGGACGCAAACTTTCAGGCGTATCAGGAGAACAAGCTTCAGTTGCCCGTCGTCATCGAAAACTGGGAGGCCTGGAATATGATGCAGAATAACCTGCTGGATGTGAAAATGGAATTCTATCAACTAATTGTCGATTATGAGAAGGAACTATATCGTTAGGCTATTTGCCCTGCTGGCAATGTGGAGCACTTTTGCTTGCAATGGTCGGGAAGCACATTCAGACGCTGATTCAGGGGGGCATCAGGAAGAAGCATTAAGCGGAGCGGTTAAGGGGCTTACCGCATCGGTAGATGAAAAGATTGTAGCATCATCGCCCCTTGTGTATGCCGATTCTGGAACCCGAATTTTCCAAACCAAATGGCAGGGGCAGATAAGCTTCGATACCCGGCAACAAACCCGCTTGAGCAGTCGTGTGGCCGGTCGTATCGAGCGTATGCACGTTCGATATAATTACGAGCCGGTTAAGAAGGGCCAGCTTATTATGGAGGTGTACTCTCCCGATCTGTTGGCAGCCCAGCGCGAGCTATTGTTTCTCGCCAGGGAGGGCCAGCACGAACTTCAGCGGTCCGCTGTCCAGAAGCTGCTTTACCTGGGCATGACCCGGGAACAGATTAATCGGGTGATGTCAAGCGGTGAGCCGCTTTATCGTGTAGGCGTTTATAGCCCCGTCAGCGGCTTTATTGCGGAGCAGACGATGCAGAACACTCCTGGATCGAATTCGCAAGCCCTGGCACTTCGGGAGGGTCAGTATGTTTCTGCAGGCGATGCGGTTTTGTCTATTTATAAAAACGAGTCTGTTGTCGCCGAGTTTTCACTCAACGCTAAACAGGCTGCAGGTATTCAGGCTGGACAATCGGTTTTGTTTGATACGCCTGGCAGGAATAGAAGAGTGATTCGCGGGGAGATATCGCTGATAGAGCCGGTTATACGCGCTGGAGAAAGTTTTAGTGTAGCCCGTGTTTATCTGCCGGCTGGCGAATTCACTGTTGGTGAACTGGTAGAAGCGAGTGTTCCGGTGGTTGTAGATCAAGGCTGGTGGTTGCCCGAGTCGGCTATTATCGACCTCGGCGGAGAATCGGCCGTCTTTGTCCGTAACGGCAATCTTTATTCACCCGAATACGTGGAAGTAGGCCGGACCATGGAAGGTTATGTACAAGTGTTGAGCGATTTGAAAGGGCGACCGGTTGCACGTGATGCAGCGTATCTGGTGGATAGCGAAAGTTTTATTAATCTTCGAAAATAAGCGAATGGAAAGGAATAGATTATTGACAAAATTATTAACGCTCTGTATACTGTTTTTGCTGGCCGCTTGTGGGGCGGAAGAGCGTCACGAGCATAGCCACGAAGGCGTCACCTATACTTGCCCTATGCATCCGCAGGTGGTTCAGGATGAGATGGGTACTTGTCCGGTTTGCGGAATGGATCTGGTGCCATTCAAAAAAGGTGGAAAGGATCAGTCGCTGCAGCTTAGCGAGAACCAGCAACAGCTGGCCAACGTAACGACCATAGCGGTGGGAAGTGGTGCCATTGGCAATCAAATCTATTTGAATGCCCGGTTGGCGCTGGATCCGGCGCATACGCACTTGATTAGCAGTCGCCTTGCTGGTCGGCTTGAAGTATTGAATGTGAAGGAAACCGGGGTCGATGTACGAAAGGGACAAGCTCTTTATCAATTGTATTCCGAGGATTTGCTGACTCTTCAGCAGGAATACCTCTTGATGGAAGAGCAGGCGCGGAAGCTACGGGATGGAAAGCGTTTTGAAGAACTGGCGGCAGCGGCCCGTCAGAAACTATTGCTATTGGGACAGACGCCCGCGCAGGTAGATCAATTGAAGCGAAGCGGGAAGACAGCTCCCTATGTTACTTTTGTATCGCCGGGAGCAGGCACGGTGGCCGAGCTGATGGTGACTGAAGGTCAGTATGTCGACGAAGGTACGCTGCTAATGCGGCTCGAAGGTTTTGATCGATTATGGGTGGAGGCCGATGTTTATGCGCAGGAAGCAGCGGGTATCCAGGCTGGTACGATGCTCCACGTGTTCTTGGCCGAATCGGGGCAAGATATGATCCCCATGAAAGTCGATTTTATTTCACCGGCCTTGGGTGGCGGCTCGCAAACGCTGCAGATTCGTGGAAGCATTCAGAATCCGGGAAATTTGCGTCCGGGCATGCCTGTCAGGGTTTCACTCCCTGCTAAGGCAGGAAGCGAGCAGTTGAGCTTGCCGGTTGATGCTGTTATTCGGGAGGGCAATAGCCAGCACGTATGGATAGAAGTAAAGGAGGGAGTGTTCGAGCCGCGATCGGTGGTAACCGGAGATGAGTCGGCCAACCGTGTGGCAGTTTTAGAAGGGCTAAAGGAAGGTGAGCGGGTAGTCGTAACCGGAGCCTACTTACTTTACAGCGAATTTATTTTAAAAAAGGGTGCGCATCCACTGGCTAAACAATAAAACAAAAATTAAACAAACACATCAAATCTATATTATAATGAACAGTAAATCAATTATTTTAAAAACCGCTGCCCTGGCTTTTTTATTTTCACTGGCGGCATGTTCCAATTCTTCAGAAAGCCAGAACAAAGAAGTGGCGGACGAGAAAGCAAGTAGAGCTTCCTCGACAAGCCAGGCTCTGTCGGCTGGTAACGTTAAATTCAACGACGATAAATTAAATGCTATTTATCCCTGGTACCTCGAGCTTCAGGAAGCTTTGGTGGTGGAGGATTTCTCTGCTGCTAAGAAAGCCGCTTTCGCCATTGAAGAAGGCAGCCGACAGCTTAATAGTTCGAGTGAAATGCTTACCACGGCTTCCGAAATAGTGGAAGCGTCCGACATTGTCCGCCAACGGGAACTGTTTCAAACGTTAACTGCCGAAATGATCGCTCAGGTAAAAAGCAGTGGACTGCAAAGCGGCGAAGTGTTTATCGCTCATTGTCCGATGGCCTTTGATAACACAGGCGCGGACTGGCTTTCGAGCACCAAGGAAATACGAAATCCGTATTATGGAGACGAAATGCTAACCTGTGGGTCGGTTAAGGAAACAATATAGGGTGTAAAGATCCAGGTCATGAGGCGGGTTCGGGGTTTCTGCAAAAAAGCCATCGCTTTTTCGTTAAATCGATTAACTTTGATCAACCAATTTTAGAAATCACCGTATCCTCCTGAAATGAAGTATCTTGTTTTTATCGTTTTTATTGCTTTCTGGCTTGTTAGCATTCTTTTTATTGCCGGAACCGATCCGTTAGAGCTCGAGCCCGACTCCCTTTTCAGAAAGCGGGTGATATTAAACTCGCCGGTGCTTGATCCGCGTGAAGCAATTCGTGCCATGGAGGTGGAAGAAGGCTTTGAAGTGAAATTGATTGCTTCGGAACCTTTATTGAATTCGCCGGTAGCAATCGATTTCGACAATAGCGGCCGCATTTGGGCGCTTGAAATGCAGGCCTTCATGCCCAATGTAGAAGGTGAGGGCGAGGATGTGCGCACAGGGAAGGTGGTGATTTTGGAAGATCGTGATGGCGACGGGACGGCGGATGAACGGAAAGTTTTCCTGGATTCTTTGGTGCTTCCCCGCGCCATCGCCCTGTTTGATGGAGGCGTGCTGGTTGCTTCGCCCCCAAGCCTGTATTATTACGAAATCAAAAATGATAAGCCGGGCAAGCGCGTACTGGTCGATTCCGCCTACGCGAATGTACGCGATGTGGAACATCAGCCGAACGGCTTATATCGGGCGATGGACAATTGGATTTACAATGCGAAATCCGATAAGCGCTACCGTAAAGTGGGCGATGAATGGGTAACTGAGAAAACCCATTTCCGCGGGCAGTGGGGCATCGCAGGCGACGATTACGGACGGCTTTATTATAATAACAATTCACAAAATCTGCTGGGCGATTTCTATGGACCGGGACTCGGGTCGACGAACAGCAATCAGCAGCGGGTTGCCGGTTTCAACGAAATTATTGTGAACGATAACCGGGTTTATCCGATTCGACCAACACCGGGTGTGAACCGCGGATATCAGGATGGAGTGCTGGATGAGCGATTGCGTTTGCGAAATTTCACAGCGGCAGGCGGACCGGTCATTTATCGCGGTCAGTTGTTTGGTGCCGAATACAATCAGAATGCCTTTGTGGCGGAACCTGCGGGTAATTTGATTAAGCGCAATATTCTCGACCTTGAAGGCGAAAAGCCTTCGGGTGAAGCGGCCTATAAGGGAAGAGAGTTCCTGGCTAGTTTTGACGAACGCTTCCGCCCGGTTAGTTTGTATAACGGACCTGACGGCGCATTGTATATCGTGGATATGTATCGGGGAATCATTCAGCATAAGATCTTTATAACCGAATATTTAAAGGAACAGATTAACAAACGTTCCTTGGTGCGGCCAACGGATTATGGTCGTATTTACAAAGTTGTTCCCAAAGGATCAGCATATACACCTTTTATTTTCCCGAAAAACGAAAATGGCTTAGTCGCGCTCCTGGAACATGAAAATGGCTGGATACGGGATAGGGCTCAACAAACCCTCGTGGACCGGAAGATGGGCAAGGCTGCATCCCTTCTAAGAAAGAATCTTCAGGAGGCCAACCAGGCAACGACGATTCTTCACTCGCTGTGGACGTTGGAAGGTTTGGGGCAGCTGAAGGCGAACGACGTACTTGCTTTGCTGCCAAAAGCTAGCGGCCAGGTTCTGGAACATGCGCTGATGCTCGCACCTGCCGTATGGAATGCCTCCAATATAAAAGATTTCACACCGCATCTGAAAACGGTTGCAGCACGTAAGGAGGTACGCTCGTCGATTGCGCTGGCCTATACCCTTAAAAGCCTTGCGAATTATGATCAGGAGCTTTCCAGCGACATCCTAAATCAGATAGCCAATGCCTTTGATGACAACGTATATGTAGCCGATGCGGTGATCAGCAATTTGCAGGGTCAGGAGGCTGAATTTCATGAACGCATCTTAGCAAGCAATTCTGGCAAAAATATGGAGATCAATAAGCGCTTGAGCCAAGTGGTTGCCGATATCGAGAAGAACAAAAATAACCGTGATGTCAATCCTTTGATAAACAAATACCCCAGAGGTGCGGCACTTTATAAGAATACCTGTCAGCCTTGCCACGGCGAAGATGGGAACGGTACCAAATTGCTTGCTCCGCCTTTGAATGGATCGGACTGGGTGACGGGCAATCAGGATAAACTGGTGGCGGTGGTGCTGTACGGCTTACGCGGTCCGATCGAAGTAAATGGCAAGTCGTACGACGAGATCGTCGGCGAAATGCCGGGTATCAGCCAGAACAAAGACCTGGTCGACGAAGATATCGCCCAACTGATATCCTTTATCCGGAAGAACTGGAGTAATGATGCCTCTGAACTTGACCGGGTCGACATTATTAAGGTTCGCAATAGGTTTAAGAACCGTCAGGAAGCCTTTACGCAGGCAGAATTGGATCAGTGGTAAATTCCGCCATACTTTCCAGTCCCATCATTCATTCCTTAACATCGCGATGATCAATCCTATCTGACCCAGGTGATAGGCATCGTGCTCGACTAAGCCGGTCAGCAGGTAGCGATTTGTGTAATTCTCCGTCCAGGGGAGCTGAATAAAGTCGTCTTCCTTTTCGCTTAGGAAATCAGTGATCTCGTGCCGGGTGGAATTCAATCCTTCGAGAAGTTTTTGCCAGCTCCGGTTACGGAGCGTTTCGTTGTCGATCCAGTCCCTTTCATCAGGCAGTTGATTTGGTGTAGCTGTTTGTAAGCGCCGCAAGATTTCCTTTCTCCACTCAACAAGGTGTGATACAACTTCGGCAACGCTATGAACGCGAGGATAGGGTTTGGTAAATGCCTGCTCCTCGGTAAGGTTTTTTAGTTTCTTCTCGAATGTTTCGTCGAGCCAGTTTTCACCCTCATGGAGTTCCTGAAACTCCTTAAGAATATAGGCTAAGAGTCTCTTTTCCATGCTTCGATATTCAAGATTTGCTTATAAAGGTTATAATTTTCAGCATCGTAACAAACGAAAATGACCCTTTCGAGTTGCTTGTTCGAGTCAAGGAAGTCGCAGACGGTTTTGATGGCAATTTGTGCAGCCCGGTCTTTCGGGAAGCCGTAAACGCCTGTGCTGATGTTCGGAAATGCAATGGACCGAAGCTGATGATCGATGGCCAGCTGAAGCGAGTTGGAATAGGCAGAAGCTAATAGTCGCTCCTCGTTATTCTTCCCGTTTCTCCAGATAGGTCCGACAGTATGAATTACATGTTTGGCCGGAAGTTTTCCGGCCGTAGTAATCACTGCTTCTCCGACCTCGCAACCTCCCTGACGTTCGCGTATACGCTGACACTCCGCAAGAATGGTTGATCCGCCGGCGCGGTGTATGGCTCCATCTACGCCGGCTCCTCCCAGTAGAGAGGTGTTAGCGGCGTTTACAATGGCATCGACGGGTATGGTGGTTATGTCTCCTTGATATACTTGAATCATTTGTGTTCGAAATTTTGGATAATGGACAGGCACGCACGTGGGTACGAGCTCTGGTAGATGTTAAAAAGGATTTAAGAAAGCGATTGTTTGCGATAGTTTCAATCAGACGTTAAAATTCGTTAAATGCCTTTCAATCGACGGATTATTGAAATACATTAGCTACTGAAACCTAACGTATGAACAGCCTTGGCCGACTTGTCTTTCTTATATTGACCATACTTAGTATGTGGACCTGCGGGTACGCACAGCGCCCGGCTATTGCAGGAATGGTGATTGATAAAGTAACTCGCCGACCGGTTATTGACGCATCCGTATCGCTTGGCCCTATCCGGGTGAATACCGATTACAAAGGTGATTTTGTATTGTGGACAATCCCTCACCAGGAGGACACCTTACGGATAAGTTCTCTTACGCATGATCCTCTAAGCTTTGAAATACGTCCGTCCGACAAGTTGACGTCGTTAACCCTGCAATTACAACCGAAGTCTGTCGTTTTGGACGACGTTAAAATCGTAGTGTCGCCAGGATACAAGGCCGATTCGCTATTTACCCGTGAGCAGTTTGACAAAATATTCAATTATGATGCACCACGAGTCATCGAGGCTTTCTCCCTCACGACTATCAATGTAGCAATGCTCTTTGAGGCAC
>DAIRDA010000109.1:0-7258 GCA_036796375.1 Albibacterium sp. | reverse complement strand
CGCTGACTATTCTGATAGCCCGGAGAGGCATAGCCTGTCGTGGCTGATGCAGAAATGAAATTTTCAGCGTTGTTTGTCGCTTTTTTGAAACTAACTCGCTCAAAAGAAACTCCTTTTGAATTTCGAATCAATGGATCATGCATTTTTGCTGAATAGTGGAGGCTGTCGATCGTCTCTTCGCCCTTCAGAAGCAACACCGCTCCTTCGGTATTAGTAAGCTGTGGAAAGTTTTCTACGACGACGCTTTCGATCTGGGCATTCGAAGGATAGTGCGCGAGGACTGCATCCGGGCTTTTGCTTATTAGTTTGTATGTGCCAGGATAGATGTATTGAGACGATGCGCTGATTGTTCGCGGCGTGCCCGTGACTCCTTTCGAGTTTGTACTTGCAATCGTGTATGCGGCCAGGTCGACGACTTTATCAGAGGAGTTGTACAATTCGAGAAACTCGGCACCGTCCTTTTTCGGATCGACCAGGACTTCGCTGATGAGAAGGTCGCCCGCGAAATCGCCTTCATCCATCGCGTGGGGCGCGAGAGGCCGTTCTTTACTGCAGGAAACTAAAATGATCGCAAACAATACTTGCGATAGAACATAAGACAACTTCATGCTCTAAATTGAAAAAAAAACATTTATGAAGCAAGATCCAACCTGCTTTAGCTAATTTCAATAGCCCCCTCAAATACCAGTGTTGCAGGGCCCTCGAGGTAAATCTGAGTGAAGATGTTTCCATCGTAATGAAATCGAACGTTTAGTTTCCCGCCAGGGACGCGGATGGGAGTGTTAAATACACCCGCTTGGCCGTTTTTGCTTGCCATTGCCAGGGCCACTGCTGTAACCCCTGTTCCACATGCAAGTGTTTCGTCTTCGACGCCTCTTTCGAAGGTTCGGACAAAGTATCCCTCTTCCTCCTCCGGACTTACGAAATTGACGTTAATTCCCTCGACCCGGTGTTCGGCGTTGTTCCTGATTGCGGAACCTTCCGTCGGTACGTCGAGGTTTGCCAGATCGACGACCTGCTTTACATAATGAGGAGAACCGGTGTTCAGGCGGAAATCGTTGCCCACTTGTTCGATCGTGCTAACGTCGTTCATTTTGAGGGAGACCCAATTTCCCTGAATGGAAGCTTCATGGACACCGTCGGACCCCATAAAGGTGGTTGAGTCGGTTATGAGTTCGATATGTTTAGCAAAGGCCACCATGCACCGGCCTCCGTTTCCGCACATGCTTCCTAAGCGGCCGTCGGAATTATAGTAGATCATTTCGAAGTCAAGCTCCGGATGTTTCTGCAGCAGCATTAACCCGTCTGCGCCAATGCCAAACTTCCTGTCGCACAGGTTGCGCACCTGCTCCTGACGAAGTCCATTTGCTGATCTGTGGCGGTTATCAATGACGATGAAGTCGTTGCCGCATCCTTGATATTTTAAGAACTTTATCTTTCCCATACATTTCAAAGTTAAGAGAATTGATGGAATTCCGATAACCCAAGAAACGGCCTTGTGGCGTTGTTTTAACAATTTTTAACACAAACGAAAGGTTTCGGGTTTGTAAATGGAACCCTTTCGTGGTAAATTTGTAGTTATTGAAACGTTTGTACATTTTAAGACTTTAATAATAAAAATAGATATGAAAATTAGAAAAATCGGATTCACATTACTTATCGCTTTGCTTGGCGGTCTGGTGGCCATTGGGGGTTATAAAATCTTAGAGAACAAGCAAATTCAGAATATGACTTTTGAGGAAGGTCAGAAAGCTTACTTTGCAAGCAATCCTCTTAAAATCGGTTCATCTGCTGGAAATCCGGACTTTACGGAAGCAGCAGCAGCGGTATCTCCGGCAGTAGTGCATATTGTTACTACCTATGAAGCTTCGGGAAACAGCGGAAGAAGAGGTCCGTCGAGTCCGTTCGATATGTTTGAAGAGTTTTTTGGAAACCCCAGGAGCAGGACTCCGCGACAGCCCAGCCGCGCTTCTGGTTCGGGAGTTATTATTTCTACCGACGGTTATATCGTAACCAATAACCATGTGGTGGAAAATGCGAGCAAAATTGAAGTAAAACTGACTGATAAGCGAGTGCTGGAAGCTAAATTAATAGGACGTGATCCGAATACTGACCTCGCCCTGTTGAAGGTAAGCGCATCCAAGTCTCTCCCTATTGTTAAATTAGGCGATTCGGATGAGGTGAATATAGGTGAGTGGGTATTAGCGGTTGGTTATCCTCTGGGATTGGAATCTACCGTAACTGCGGGCATCGTAAGTGCGAAGGGTCGTTCATTAAATCTGCTGGGGCAGGCCGAACTGGAGAGACAGTATAGCGAGAATCCGGATCAGGTCCCTGTAAACTCAGCGATTGAGTCGTTTATACAGACGGATGCTGTGATTAACCGTGGAAATAGTGGTGGTGCGCTGGTGAATTCCAATGGGGAACTCATCGGGATAAACTCCGCTATCGCTTCTCCGAGCGGATATTATGCGGGTTATGGTTTTGCCATCCCGGTGAACTTGGTTAAAAAGATTGCTGACGATTTCAAACAGTTCGGTGAAGTGAAACGCGGTTTTGTGGGAATTACTTTTACGGAGTTAAATCCGGAGGTTGCCAAAGAATTAAAGGTAGCTGAATATAATGGTTTGTATGTTCAGAGCGTCGTTGGAGCGGGCGGTGCTGATAAGGCCGGAATCAAAGAAGGCGACATTGTTACTCACATCAACGGCCGATTAATCACTTCTTCATCTGTTCTGCAGGAAGGCGTAGGCCGTTTACGTCCCGGAGATAAGGTTGAGTTGACTTACCTGAGAGACGGGAAAGAACGCAAAACATCGGTTACTCTTCAGGAAGCTAAATCCGATGAGTCATCTGCAGATACTGCTTCAAAAAGCTCTACGCAGTTATTGAATGATCTTGGCGCCGGGTTCAAGAGCCTTACACCTGCTCAGAAAAAGGAAATGGGGATAAATGCGGGACTTGTTATTAGTGAGGTTCGCAAAGGTGGACTATTTGAACGTTACGGAGTGCCTCGCGGGATGATAGTAACAACCGTTAATGATATTGCTGTTAACAGTGTAGAGGACATTGAAAAGGCACTAAACAAGTCCACTTCGATGATTTATATGCGTGGATTCTCACCAGATGGAGCCCGTGTTGAACTTGCCTTTCCGGCAAAATAATTCATTAAAACATTGCAGAAAGCCGCGCCCAACAAAGCGCGGCTTTCTTTGTTTAAAGTTTTAGAACCTTTCTAAATTGATTTATTTTCTTCGATTTCATAGCTTATTGGAATCAAATGGATAATTTTGCTTACCGTAATTAAAAACAAACCATAAAATGAGTCGTTTTAATCATTTATTTTCTTCCACGTTGGGAAAGAAGTTAGTCATGAGTTTAACCGGGATTTTCCTTTGCGTGTTTCTCGTTATTCATTTGATTGGCAATTTGCAGCTATTTAAGGACGACGGAGGTCTGTCTTTTAATCTCTACGCAAATTTCATGACAAGTTTTGGTCCGATCAAAATTGTGTCCTATCTGCTTTATGCTTCCATTGTTCTTCATGCGGTTTACGCCCTGATCATTACCTATCGCAACCGAAAAGCACGTCCGGTAGGTTATGCTGTATTCAATGGTGCAGCGAACAGTAACTGGAATTCACGAAACATGGGTATTTTGGGAACAGTTCTTCTCGTATTCCTGGTTACCCATATGAGTAACTTCTGGTACAAGTATCACTGGGGAGGTACTCCTTATGTAGAGTATTCAACGAACCTGCAGAGCGGAGAAACGACGTTCAGGGAAATTCCTGAATCTGACTTTTATACGCATGCGAGTTATGTTGAAGATGGTCATGAAATCGTTCGAGCGAAGGATTTATACAAGCAGGTTAACTTTTCTTTTGAAAGCTGGTATCTGGTAGCCTTTTACGTGATCGCGATGGTCGCACTGGGTTTTCACCTTGCACACGGCTTTAGAACCGCCTTTCAGACGATGGGCTTCGACCACAACCGATATATAGGATTGATTCGGGTGATAGGGTTCTGGATTTTTGGAATCCTGATACCGCTGGGATTCGCCGCGATGCCTTTATACTCTTACTTTGTTGTCAACAATTAGCATCTGATGCTGAATTAAAAACGTCAAAATGATTCTAGATTCTAAGATACCCGAAGGTCCATTAGCAGAAAAATGGACCAATCATAAATTTAACCTTAAACTGGTAAATCCTGCGAATAAGAGAAAGTATACCATTCTGGTTGTGGGCACCGGCTTGGCTGGATCTTCAGCCGCAGCTTCCCTGGCCGAGCTCGGATACAACGTCAAGACATTCTGTTATCAGGACAGTCCGCGCAGAGCGCACTCCATTGCTGCACAGGGTGGGATTAACGCATCTAAAAACTATACAAACGATGGTGATAGCGTGTATCGCCTTTTTTACGATACGATCAAAGGAGGCGATTACCGTGCGCGCGAAGCGAACATTTATCGCTTAGCGGAGGTTTCTGAAAACATTATCGACCAATGCGTGGCTCAGGGTGTACCGTTTGCCCGGGAATATGGAGGTTTGCTGGACAATCGTTCCTTCGGTGGAGCGCAGGTGTCACGGACCTTTTATGCCAGAGGGCAGACAGGACAGCAATTGTTGTTAGGAGCTTATTCTGCGCTTAATCGCCAAATCAAAAAAGGGACTGTTACAAGCTACACCCGCCATGAGATGCTTGATCTGGTAACGATCGATGGTCATGCCAGGGGAATCATTACTCGCGACATGGTGACCGGAGCTATTGAATCGCACGCGGGTCATGCTGTATTGTTGTGTACGGGTGGTTACGGAAACGTATTCTTTCTTTCAACCAATGCCATGGGTAGTAACGTAACTGCAGCCTGGAGAGCTCATAAAAAAGGCGCTTTCTTCGCGAACCCGTGCTACACACAAATCCACCCGACCTGTATTCCGGTTAGCGGCGACCACCAGTCGAAACTTACGCTAATGTCCGAGTCGTTGAGAAACGACGGTCGTGTGTGGGTTCCGAAAACAGTTGAGATTGCTCAGCGTCTCCGAAAGGGTGAGATTACGGTTAACGATATTAAAGAAGAAGACCGTGACTACTATCTTGAACGCAAATATCCTTCTTTTGGTAACCTGGTTCCACGCGATGTTGCTTCCAGAAATGCCAAAGAAATGGTAGATGAAGGCAGGGGAGTGGGAACAACCGGTTTCGCTGTTTATCTGGATTTCAAAGACGCCATTCAGCGGCTTGGTGAAGATGCTGTTCGTGCTAAGTATGGTAACCTCTTCGATATGTATATGCAGATTACCGACGAAAATCCATACAAACAACCGATGCGGATTTATCCGGCAGTTCACTATACAATGGGCGGCCTTTGGGTAGACTACAATTTAATGACCACAGTCCCTGGTTTATACGCCTTGGGTGAGTGTAACTTCTCCGATCACGGAGCAAACCGTTTGGGGGCTTCCGCTTTAATGCAGGGTCTGGCAGATGGTTACTTCGTGATTCCTTATACTGTTGGACACTACCTGGCTGGATTAGGGTTTGATCCGGTCGATGCAAATCATCCTAGTTTTGAACTTACTCGCAAAGAAGTAGAGGCGCGCGTGAACAAGTTTCTAAGCTTGAAAGGAAGCCAGACAGTTGACGATATTCATAAGAAACTTGGTCATATCATGTGGGAGTACTGCGGAATGGCACGTTCAGCAGAAGGGTTAACCAAAGCAAAAGGCCTTATTCAGGAATTGCGCAAAGAGTTTTGGCAGGATGTTACCGTGTTAGGTGAGAACGAAGAAATGAATATGTCACTTGAGAAGGCAGGTCGTGTTGCTGATTTCTTGGAACTTGCCGAATTGATGGTTGACGACGCCTATAATCGCAAAGAATCATGCGGCGGCCACTTCCGGTTGGAAAGCCAGACTCCCGAGGGAGAAGCCAAACGTAATGATGAAGAATTCGCGTATGTTTCTGCATGGCAGTATCACGAAAGTGCTCCTTCAGAGTTGCATAAAGAGGAGTTGAAATTTGAAAATGTTGTGTTGACACAACGTAGTTATAAATAGATTCAATCTATAAGAAAATGAGTGGAAATATGAATTTAACGCTTAAAGTTTGGCGTCAGAAAAACGAAAATACTCGTGGTAAGTTCCATACTTATGAAGCTAAAAATATATCCCAGGATATGTCTTTCCTGGAAATGCTTGATGTGGTTAACGATGACTTAACCCGTAAAGGCGAGGATCCGATCTATTTCGACCACGATTGTCGCGAAGGTATTTGCGGAATGTGTTCGCTTCATATCAACGGCCGCCCTCATGGTCCTAAGCAGCAAATAACCACTTGCCAACTTCACATGCGTAGTTTCCATGATGGTCAAACCATTGTGATAGAACCGTGGCGCGCAGCAGCGTTTCCGGTACTTAAGGATTTGGCAGTTGATCGGACCGCCTTCGACCGTATCCAGCAGGCAGGAGGATATGTATCGGTAAATACCGGAGGAGTTCCGGATGCGAATGCTATTCCGGTTCCTAAGGTACAGTCGGACGAAGCTTTCAACTCTGCTACCTGTATCAGCTGTGGTGCATGCGTTGCGGCCTGTAAAAATTCCTCTGCGATGCTATTTGTCGGCGCTAAAGTTTCACAGTATGCCTTGTTACCACAAGGACAGGCAGAACGTGCTGAGCGTGCTCAGGCGATGGTTGACCAGATGGATAAAGAAGGTTTTGGTTCATGTACCAATACAGGTGCATGCGAAGCTGAATGCCCGGTGGGTATTAAATTGACAAATATCGCTCGCCTGAACCGGGAATATCTTGGTGCTAAAATTGTAAAACAGGAAGAGGTGCATTAAGATCTGTAAAGATTCAGCATAAATAGAAAAGCTCCGTTGATCAACGGAGCTTTTCTATTTATGCTGAATCTTATTTTATTCTAGCGATCTATTGTATACTACAACAGGCTGCAAAGGACATTAAATATGTTGAAATCAGGAATATGAATAAAGGAGGCCCTCACGTTATTTTCCTCCTCCAAAACGGTAGGATCAGCAAATACCAGAAGAATGGTAAGTGCCACAAAGATCGGAACCAATAAAAGGAGGTAAGGTGATATGCTGTAGAATGACCGCTTCATGGTGTTGTAATTTTAATAGTACAAATAAACGATAAGAATTTGATAATGCCAAATAAATTGTTTAATCAAGATGCCTTTTCTTCCCAGATCTGAGCGATTGTGATAATGGTAAGTACTGCTTTCTGCAT
>DAIRDA010000108.1:0-7270 GCA_036796375.1 Albibacterium sp. | reverse complement strand
GCATGCCGTATAAGCGCCCCTGGGTTTCCAGAAGCATCCCTTCACGTTCTTTCTGCATTGCACTTATTTCCAGATCCATTGCTTTCACTTCATTTTGGTAAGTCTTGCTGCTCCAAGGCGCAATGGGGATAGAAATCATCCCCATCAAGCTGTATGAATTAGGCATCATTCCGTTGCCTAAAGGCGACATATGATCGAGTCGTAAGCTGATTCCCGGCCTCCGGTCTTGCCGCACCGCCTCCCGGTCGTACGTCATACTTTGAATCTCGCTTTCCAGCCGACCGATATCGCCTCTTTTCTGAGCAAGACGGGCTGTATCGAGCGAAACTTCCGGTTCAAAATCGGGATCCCATGCGGTATCAATCGTCCACTCCGCGCCGGGCGTCTCGTTCATTAAGGCTGTTAACCAGGCGCGCGATTGTTCAATAATCCCCTTCTGTATCAAAATGTTATTGGCTATTTCCTCAATCTTTGCCTCCGCATTAAATATATTGCCCAATTGCGACA
The DNA here is from genome assembly GCA_036796375.1 of Albibacterium sp. GTDB lineage: Bacteria > Bacteroidota > Bacteroidia > Sphingobacteriales > Sphingobacteriaceae > Albibacterium. Next base: position 6,763 of record DAIRDA010000108.1, on the reverse strand, counting down.
TATTATACTTGTAGCGGATCTCTTCCATTTCCTTCATGGTGCTTACCAGCCCTTTGTTTTCTGACAACAGCTCCATCCGTTCCAGGGCTATCAGCCAGTTGAAGTAAATCAACTTTGCCTGCGCCTTTAATTCGTTCAGCGCTACGACCCGATTAGCCTCTTCCCCGGCTGCGCGCGATCGAATGGCCGTTTTCATCGCCTTCTGCTTGCTAAAATTGGGCAGTTGCTGTTCCACCTGAAACATCAAAGAACCTTTGTCATCCTCCATGGGACTTTGACCCGGATAAGGGGCCATAAACGTTCCGGCACCCACCATAGGAGCCATCCAGCCACCGGCAGCTTCCGCCCGGTAGGCATAGCTTTTGGCTTTCAGTTCGTAGGCATCCAGGAGCACATTCTGCTGATCAATTTTCACCAAGACTTCGTCCAGTCGTATCAAAAGCGTATCCTGTGCAGCAGCAGCCAAGGGCAACAACAGCAACCCGGTAAGCATATATTTAATGATGTGTTTCATGAATCTCCAGTTTTCCAAATTTTCTTAATTCATACTCTTTCGTCATCAGAAAGATGAGTGGCGTTACTAACAGGATATGGATCGATGAGGTGAAAACGCCTCCGATCATGGGCAGCACAATCGGCTTCATCACATCCGTTCCCACCCCGGTTGCCCATAGGATAGGCACAAGACCGAACAGCGACACGCAAACCGTCATGATCTTTGGTCTCAAGCGCTTTGCAGCTCCTTGAATAACGTAATGCTTTAAGTCGTCGCGCGTAATGGTGGCGCTGCTGTTGCCCTTCAGCCGCACCAACTGATCCATCGCATCGTTCAGATAAATGACCATCACAATGCCGGTTTCCACCGCAATGCCAAACAGGGCAATAAATCCTACCGCAACCCCGATCGACAGGTTGGCTCCCCAGAACCAAACCATGTACGCGCCGCCGATCAGGGCGAAGGGCAAAGTGATCAGACTCAGGAAAGCCTCGCGGACTGAGTGGAAGGCAAAATAAAGGGCAAAAAATATGATGAGTATCACGATCGGCGCAATCCATAGCAAGGTCTGCTGCCCCCGGATCAGGTTTTCGTACTGTCCGCTCCACTCCAGAAAGTAGCCATCCGGCAAAATTCCGTCTGCCGCATTCAGATTTTCCATGGCCTCTTCTACGGTACTACCCAAATCGCGATCGCGCACATTGAACATTACTGCACCCCGCAATATGGCATTCTCTGAGGTGATCATGGGCGGACCATCGTCGAAACCAATGTTGGCTACCGAACTCAGGGGCACTTCGCCGAATTCAGGACTCATCACCGGAATTCGGTTTAGCTGATCCATGCTGTTCCTGTAATTCTGGGCCAGCCGTACATTGATGCCGAAACGCTGTCTACCCTCGATCGTTTGCCCCACGGTAGCACCGCCAATGGCCGACTCTACTGTTTGGTTTACATCGTCCACTGTCAGGCCGTACCGGGCCAGCGCATCGCGGTTGATATCAACATTCAGATACTTCCCTCCGGTGATCGGTTCCACAAATAAATCGCGAACGCCCGGCGTACCCTCCAGCGCTTCGCGCACTTTTTCCGATACCATCGCAATGGTGTCCAGGTTCTGCCCGAACACCTTCACCCCCACGTCGGTCCGTATTCCGGTCGATAGCATATTGATTCGGTTAATAATTGGCTGCGTCCAGCCATTTACCACACCCGGGATCTGCAGCTTCGTATCCAACTCCTGAATAATTTTCGCCTTGGTCATACCTGCCCGCCATTCACTTTTGGGCTTAAGCATAATCATTGTTTCGATCATGCTCAGCGGCGAGTTATCGGTCGACGTGCTCGCCCTGCCTGCTTTCCCAAGCACCTTATCCACTTCCGGAACTTCCTTAATAATCTTGTCCTGAACCTGCAGAATTCGTTTGATTTCACTATTACTTACATCCGGCAGCGTAACAGGCATAAACAGAATGCTTTGCTCATCCAGCGGCGGCATAAATTCTGTACCCAGGTTCTTCAACAAAGGGATGGTTATGAGTAAAGCAAAGATATTGACGGCCAATGTTGTTTTACGCCATTCGAGCACCCAACGAATAATAGGCTCATACATCCGTTCGAGAAAGCGGTTGACCGGATTGGCGCTATCGGGCTTAAACTTGCCTTTCATAAAGAATGAAATGAGCACGGGCCCCAGCGTCAATACCAATATAGCATCCACAATGAGAATAAACGTTTTGGTATAGGCCACCGGGTGAAACATCTTGCCTTCCTGACCGGTCAGCAAAAACACAGGAAGAAATGAGGTGATGATGATTACTGTAGCGAAGAAAACACCACGGCTCACCTGCTTGCTGCTTTTTTCAATTATCTGAAGCCTTTCCTCTTCAGATATCCACTGCGGTGTTTTCTTAAATATCTTTTTAAGCCAGTTCATTACGATAAGGGTTTAGATTTCTGAGAAGCTTCCCATTGGAGGTATCGCTCGGAAAGATGTTTATAGGAATTTTCGCTCATAATGATTCCATTGTCGACAATGACCCCGATGGCCAGTGCAATCCCCGTAAGCGACATGATATTGGAGGAAATTCCGAATGCGTTTAGCAGAATAAAACTGGCAGCTACGGTAATCGGAATCTGAATGATAATACTGATCGCACTTCGCCAGTGGAAAAGGAAAATAATAACAATCAGCGACACAATAATCATTTCCTCGATCAGCGTATTCCGGATCGAGGCGATCGATTCATTGATCAATTCGCCGCGGTCGTAAATGATGTCAAATTTCACATTTTCAGGCAAGCCCTTGCTTACTTCAACCATTTTGGCTTTTACCTCATCAATTACTTGAGCTGCATTCTCACCGTATCGCATGACCACGATGCCGCCAACCCGCTCACCCTCGCCATCCTGATCGAAGATGCCTAACCGGGCTTCCCCTGCCATTTGTACCGTACCAATATCCGATACACGGATGGGAATCCCGTTGCGTGTCGCCACCGGTATTTGCTGGATATCTTCCATCGATTCCAGGTAGCCGCTTGTTTTGATAATGTAGCCGATGTCGCTCACCTCGTATTTGCGCCCACCGCTCTCGTTATTATTGCTTCGCACGGCCTTAATAACATCCGGTATGGATAGCTTATAATAAAGCAACCGGTTAGGGTCTACAGTTACCTGATACTGCTTCTGAAATCCACCGAATGAAGCAATCTCACTAACACCCGGAACATTCTGAAGCGCAAACTTCACGTACCAGTCTTGTATCGCCCGCTGCTCACCCAGATCCAATCCGGGCGCATCAAGCGTATACCAGAGAATATGTCCTACGCCTGTCCCGTCAGGACCCAACTGTGGCGAAATTCCTTCCGGCAAACTATTGGATACGGTGCTAAGACGCTCCAATACCCGTTCACGCGCCCAGTAAATATCGACGTCGTCTTCGAATATGACGTAGATGAAGCTCATTCCAAACATCGACGAACCTCGAACGTATTTGATACGTGGCAGCCCCTGCAGATTGGTTACCAGGGGGTAGGTTACCTGATCTTCAATCAACTGTGGAGCGCGCCCCATCCACTCGGTAAAAACAATGACCTGATTTTCTGACAAATCAGGAATAGCATCGACAGGGTTGTTCTTTACAGCGAAGATTCCCCATATAAAGATCGCGGTGCTGATCGCCAGGACAAGAAAGCGATTGCGGAGCGACCATTCAATAAGATGGTGTACCATTTATTTGAATCGATAAAAAGAAAGATAGAAATAAGAATAAAGGAGGCAAGGATAAGCCCCCGGCGCTTTACAGGAATATGCAAAGGCTAAAGAAAGGTGGATATTATATCAAGAAGACGCAGTGGCGGAGGTAGAACGGTACTTGCTGCCAGGCGGGGGGAGAATTGCCTGAAGCTTGTGTTTCGGAAGTTCCGGGCAACTTTACATCGAATGAGAAATTGAATAAGGAAGGAGGCAGTGAAATCGCCAGATTCTTGACGCCCATAAACGCGTTCTCAGCGGCCTTATGAACCTGATCAAGCTTAACTTCCTTCTCAAGATCATCGCAACAATCGTCCATCGGGCCAGACTTTTCCGACATTTCACAAGTATCGCTGCAAGATTCCTTTTCCTGTTCCAACAACTTGGTGCCAACCAGGGTATCCATGCAATAATGCAAATGCATGGTGAACCCGGTAGAAGTACCGAAGTAGAGGAAAATCATTATGAAAAGAAGTAACTTTTTCATGCTTTACAAAACTACGGTAATAAAAGGCAAAAGCAAAGCAAATTATTCGCTACAAAAAAAGGGACCTCTAATGAGGCCCCCTTCCTACTTACTAATCATTAACACACATAAAAACTAACTAATTAAAACTTAAGTTCACACTACCGGCGCTGGTCGATGCACTAACCTGCACGCCGCCACCGTTGATACTTCCAACCAATTTACCTTTGCTGTTGCTTCCATTGAAGTTCGATAATTGGTCCGCATTTACTTTGAATCCTTTCAAATCCAGGTTGGCTTGTGCATTGGCCGGTATCTGAAGATTCACACTTCCTGCCGAAGTAGACAGGGCTACATCACCAGGCATATCGTTTAACTGCGCAGTCACGCTACCACCGGAAGTCGATGCCCTCACGGAACAGTTCAGGTCGTCCAAGTTTACACTTCCGCCAGAGGTACTTGCATAAAGTGACCCCTTGATCGACGATCCTTTAATGCTGCCGCCGCTTGTCGACACCTTAATATCGCCACTCAGCTCCTCCAGCTTGATGGAGCCACCAGAGGTGCTCAGGTCGATGCTGCCCATGGCATTTGATGCCTTGATGCTGCCCCCGCTTGTCCTCCCGTGGATCTGCCCTTCCAGGTGATCAATAGACAAACTACCGCCGCTGGTTTTAAATTGCTGAACGCCGTTGAGCGCATAAAGCTGTATACTTCCTCCGCTGGTGTTCAGGTCGGTCGATACCTTGTTCCCCGTCTGAATTTTAAAGGAAATGTTAAGGGAATTTTTCCAGTTCACATTGTTTTTCCGTTTTGCGACCGCCGCCAGCGTACCGTTGTGTTCCTCAATAGAGATTTCATAGTCGCGTTCGATGATTTCTTCAATTTCATCCTGGGAAAGCCTTTTGTTATTGTTGGGGCGAACATACATCTGCACGACCGCCTCGCGGCTAGCATCGCCACTCACCTGGATGGAACCGCCCGAGGTTGCCACCTTCAGGGCTTTGATGGAAGCCACCGGGTACGTCTTGCTTGTCAGTAATATGGCATCGCTATTCTGCTCCTCAGTAACATGGGTTACCATGTCGGAAATGGACCCGATAGCGCATGAACTGTTGACGGTCAGGCCGATTGCCAACATAAGGAAAAGTTTGGTAGAGGTTCTCATGGTTTATACTTTTATTGAATAATTGTTTTCTAACGTTTTGATTGATTCGATGATTCAAATATAGGGGACATAAATATCCCGGCACAGGGCGATTCGTCTAACCCCTGTATTCAGTCGGTAAACCGACAGAAATTATCGGTAAACTGTAAAGATATTTCGCTCCGCCGATCAACTAGCCCAGTACAATTCTAAGGGCCAGATTGATTTCACTCTTAAAGGAGTTTAAGCGTGGAAGCTCGATAAAGGCTAGAACGCGGCACTCGTCGAGCGGTAGGCGAATAACCAACTCATCTGTACACGTCTCCGTAATTGTACGGATATCCGATACCAAAAAATCATCCGGCTCATGGTTAGCCGACTGATATTTTGCCAGCTGGCCTACCAGGCCAAGTATTAGCAAAAATGCGAGGAATTTAAAAACAGGTTTCATAATATATGTATTAATAAAAAAGTATTGGCACAAACAACTCCAACTCTATAAGTATTTAATTTTCAGTAAGTTAATTACTTGCTCTAATGAGCATAATGTTCGAAAACGAACAATCGATGTTCACATCTGAACGTCCTTAAAATATCTTCAAACCAATCCGCACCTCGCTTCTTCCGTCCAGGGAAGATTGACTGCTTAACGATCGGCTGTACATCACGCGGAGCATCTTCCATTGCAAACCCAGATGCAGCTCCCCGTATTGGCCGATTTCGGGCGTGGTTAAGTAGTGCAAACCCACGATTTCTTCAAATTTCAGCTTCCTTAACAGCGGAATTTTACTGGTTATAATGCCTCCCATATTGTATTCCGTATGTGCTTCCAAAAAGCGTGTACGCGTACTCCATTGATAGTAGTCGAGATTCAGAAAGGAAGTCAGTTTCTGATCCACCAGCAAAATCTCGTTGCCGCTGAAGTGCTGATAGTCGGTATAGTACAGCTTCTTATTATTCAGGAAAGTGCCGGCATTGGCAGCGACCGAGATATTCCCCCACATGCCCAGGCCAATACCACTCTTATATATTCCCGCGCTGACAAAATCGTAGTCGACATCCGAGCCCAGCACCCCCTTCAGTCCTTTAGTATAACGCACACTCAGGGTTGGATAAGGCGACTCCAGGTATTGCTTACCCGATGGGTAGGTGGCATAACGATTGGAGAAGTTGTAGCTGGCTGCAAGGGTTATCTTCGCGGCCGAATTGTCCTCAAAGAGCGGAATATCTTCATCAGGCGTAAAAGGGTTGTTGGAGGTCAATCTTTCCTTGTTCTTATCCGAAAAGGTGAAGTCAGTCGCATTTGGAAGCCAGCGCCGTTTTGCCCATTGCACATTGGCGCTCAGGCTCACATTACCTGGCGCCGTGTGCGACCAACCCGCCGACAGGAAGGTCGACT
>DAIRDA010000107.1:3608-7395 GCA_036796375.1 Albibacterium sp. | reverse complement strand
ACGGCTATCGCACTTTTGCGATCGACCCGGGCTAGTTTATCGACGTCTTTCTGCGTATCCTGAACGTCTGCGATATCTTTCAAACGAATTTGAGCCCCATCATCGGCTGTTTTAACTACTAGATTCCGAAGCTGTTCGACCGATTGATACTTTCCTGCAAGTCTGACCAAAATATCTTTCTCCTGAGTCTTGATACTTCCTGTAGGGAAGTCGAGGTTGGAACTCAGCACGGCTTGCTGAACGTCCAGAGGTGATAAAGCATAAGCTTCAAGTCGCGAAGCATCCATATTGACCTGGATTTCGCGCTCCTGACCTCCAATCAGGTTTACCTGTGCAACACCTGCTACCTGCGACAATACAGGTTGTATTTGCTTATCTATCAAGTCGAAGAACTCCGCATCAGGCATATTCGATGTCGCCGAAAGGGTTACGATCGGTAAATCATCAAAAGAAAATTTGGCGAGCGAGGGAGTATTCACATCGTCGGGCAAGTCCGAGAGGATGGCGTTAACCTTCCGTTGGGCGTCGTTCATGGCCAGATCGACGTCTGTTCCCGCATTGAGGGTTATAACAACCAAAGAAAGACTTTCATAGGATGTCCCATCGATCTTTTTTACGTTCTCCATGGAGGATACCGCATCCTCAATTTCTTTCGTCACGGTGTTTTCGACCTCATTTGGAGATGCGCCCGGATAGACTGTCGAAATCGAAACAACCTCGGGTGTGAACTTTGGAAGTAACTCGTAGTTTAGCGAGAAATAGCTCAGAAGCCCCAGCAAGCTGAGCGCGGTAAATACTACAATGACCAGTGAAGGCCTTTTTATCGAAATATCGGATATTTTCATTAAAATATTTTTTAGTTCAAATTAGTTGGATTGAGGAGAAACCTTCGTTCCGTCAACCAGATTGATTTGACCACTGGTGATTATAATTTCGCCTTCATTTAACCCGCTTCTGATTTCAACCTGTTCGCCAATAATTCGTCCGGCAACAATTTCTTTCAATCGGGCGGTACTATCGCTGCCCATTACATAAACCTGGTTACTATTGACGCCGCCCACGAACGAAGCGCGGGGAATAACGATTCGTTCTTCCTGTTTAGGGAAGGTAAAGCGCGCTGTGGCATACATACCTGCGCGAATTGAATTTTCTCCAGGATTGGCCACCTCAATTTCTATAGGATAGTTAAGTGTATTATCAGCTTTCGATGCGATAAACGAGACGGTTCCTGTGAAGGTCTGGTCAGGGAAGACGGAGGTCGTTATGCTGACCTTGTCACCTTTTCGTATATTCACTACCTGCGACTCGTTAGCGGTGACCTGAAGTTTCAAACTCGAAACGTCAACTATTTCAAAGAGCGACACTCCAGGCGAAACAAAAGCTCCTTGTTCAATATTTTTGCGGTTAATAATACCCGACATAGGAGATGTGATAAAAGCATCCTGAACGCGTCGGCGCGCCTGTCTTAATTGCGTTTCAGCCGTCCGTAGACTGAACTCAATCTCGTCAAGCTGTGCTTTGGTAACTCCCCCGGTTTCGTAAGAACTGCGATAGCGTGCCAGATCAGTCTTGAGCTTCTGATAGGCGGACTCGGCATTCTGAAGTTCCAGTGACGCATATTCGGGATCGATTTTGACCAGCATTTGGCCTTTATTCACGCGCGATCCCTCATCAACCATTATCTGAGTAACCCTTCCGCCAGTCTCTGCCAGCAGATTGAGTTCTTTATTTGCTGTAAAATTCCCGTTTGCGGTAAAATCAAGCTCGATGCTCTGTTTCTTTGCTTTTTCCGTTTTAACGATGATAGCGCCGGAACTTTGGGAAACAATTGCTGTCTTTTCTTCGTTGGCCTTTTTATTCGAAATAAGTACCCAAGCTATTATTCCTACGACGACCAATACTATAATGGTAACTACTAATCCTCTTTTCATTATTCGTTTATTAATGATTTTATGTTTCCCTGTGATTTTATTAATTCAATTTCGGCCACTTTATAATTTAGCAATGCCTGGTTGTAACTGTTCTGAGCGCTAACCAGTTCGATTTCAGCATTCAGTAAGTCGGTCAACGTGGCCAAACCGTTGCGATAGTTGTTCTGTGTGCTCATGTAAACTTCCTCTGCCAGTAATTTATTCTCATTCTGAGTAGCAATGGTTGTTAAGCTGTTCTTCATCTGCATCCGCGCATTCTGAAAAGCCATCTGCAGTGCATTAGAAGTATTTTCAAGATCTATTCGTACTTTCTCAACATCAATGCCTGACTGGCTGACCCTCGACTTGCGAGCCCCGCCGTCGAAAATGGGTATACGCAGAGTCAGGTTAATAGCCGACATATCGTAGTTAAGCGCATTGTTTGTGTAAAGATTGAAGGAATTACTTTGCGTATTATAAATGTAGTTTGCTCCAAATGATAGATTGGGATAGTATTCGGCAATATTGGCCCGGCGTTGAAAATCCAGTAGCTCTTCTTGTTTCTTTAATACGAGATAGGGGCTTAGCCTGCTTACGTTGACCTCAGTTTCAAGGACCTGCGCCTGAACTGTTGCTTCTAACTCGTCGAGACTCGTTTCCGGAATCGAGATAGGTTCTGTAACCGGCATTCCCATATAATATTTTAAAAGGTTCTGCTGCTGGGAGATCGCACTAAGCAACTCCTCCCGCTGTGCCTGAAGATTGCTTCTGTTCACTCTCACCCGATCAAGATCAATCTTCCTTGCAAGGCCTAATTCGTACTGGCTGCCTACTGTTTTTTCAAGCTGACTTACGCGGTCAATGTTAGCATCGATGACTGCTAACTGCTCGCGGGTGATGATTACCTGATAGTAATTCGTTGCTACCTGCTGTAAAAGGTTTTCTTCTGCGAGTTGGGCTGCTAACCGGTAATAATCTTTTGTGGCTTTCGCTGCTTTCAGGCCGGTGAACACCTGCTGGTTGAAAATCTGCTGGTTTAGCTGCACTTGCGCCAATGAGTTCCAGGTGGTCCCTGCCTGGACCGCTACAAACTGTCCGGGTTCGCCTCCCATAAATTCGGCAGGTAATATGAATTGCTGGGCAAGTACATTGTAATTTAAGTTCACAGTACCATCGATCTGTGGTAGCGCGCCGGCCCGTACTTCCTTCACTTGCAGGTCGCCCAGTATAATATCAAGGTTGGCTTTCCTGACAGCCTCTCCGTTTTTCAGTGCGTAAGATAACGCCTCCTGCAATGTCAGGTTTTGCGCCGAAGCGCTTGCCGAGCTCAGGATAAGAAAAATAAAAAGAATTAATTTATTGCTTATTGTCATGATGGTTCATTTTCGTTTACGAAGAATCAGGTGGTTAGAGCGTATTAGGCTTTAGTTGTTACAATTTTCACGGTTTTAAGTTGGTTGTTAGTTTCCCGAAAATCAGTCTGCAAAGGTACGCTATCGCATTGAGGTAATGAAGTGTGAAATCAACGAGAATCATGTATATTTGATCGCTAGTAATACTATATCTATGTTTCCAAGATTTATCAAAGATCAATCCCTCAAGCCTTTCAACACTTTCGGCGTCGAAGTTACAGCAAATTTTTTTATCGAATTTGCTGATGAACGTCATCTAGATTTCATTTTTAATCAGAACGAAATGAAGGACACGAAGGTGTTGGTTTTAGGAGGCGGTAGCAACATACTTTTTACTAAAAATTTTGACGGGGTTGTACTTCTAAACCGTATCGGCGGAATTGATATGCAGTTCTCTAATGATGACTGCTTCGTTACTGCCGGCGGAGGCGTTGTTTGGAACGACTTGGTCTCCTTTTGTGTGGA
>DAIRDA010000107.1:1002-3508 GCA_036796375.1 Albibacterium sp. | reverse complement strand
AATTCGGGCAGCTTTTTCAAGAATCCAATCATCAGTATACAGCAATTTGAGAAACTACAGTCTTCTTTTCCAGACATCGTATATTACCCTATACAACTTGAAAAGATCAAGTTAGCTGCCGGCTGGTTGATTGAAAAATGCGGATGGAAAGGAAAAAGGATCGGAGACACAGGCACTTGGAAAAATCAGGCCCTGGTGCTTGTCAACTACGGAAAAGCCTCTGGCGTTGAAATTTTCGATCTTTCGGAACGGATTATAGAAACTGTATATGGAAAATTTGGGGTTCAGCTGGAACGTGAAGTGAACGTTTTTTAGAATGATCAATCTTTACCCTTAGCGCAGATTGATAGTATAAAAAAGTTTAGCACGGTTGTTGCAAAGTAGTCATAAATACATTAGTAATGATTATTTGATAACCTTGCCAAAGGGAGTTCCCCGAAGCGCCTAAACCCTATTGAAATGACTAAGTCCGAATTTAAATCTTTGGTTTCGAGCCATGCCGAGTCGCTGAAAATGTATGCATTACATTTTACCCATGACGATGAAGATGCTAACGATTTGGTACAAGACACCGTGTTGAAAGCGATGACTTACCACGACAAGTTCAAGGAAGGAACAAATCTGAAAGGTTGGTTATACACGATCATGAAAAATACCTTTATCAATAATTATCGTCGTTTGGTTAAAATTAGTGGGATGGTAACCAAGTCAGATGAAATTTCATCTTCCAATCTGGTATACAGTTCTACACGCAATCGCGGGGAAAACCAATTCGTGATGGATGATATTAAAGAAGCAATGAATCAGCTTTCAGAAGATTATTACGTCCCCTTTACGATGTATTTTGAGGGCTACAAATATCACGAGATAGCTGAACATCTTGCTATTCCGATCGGTACCGTTAAAACACGAATTCATGTCGCGCGAAAAACGCTAAAGAAATCCCTCAAAACATACGCTTATGGCTTTCAAACATCAACATTTGCTACAATGAACTAGCATGATTGGATGACCATAAACTCGTTTGGCAGAAAGGGTCTGGCGGGTTTAACGAACAAAAGAACGGATAGGCAACAGCTTATCCGTTTTTTTATTATATTCCTTACTTCAACAGGTATGACGAACTTTACACGAGCGCAGCTTGCGATCAGAAACGGGCAAGACCGCCCGCAGGTCTGGGTAGCCTACAAAGGTCTTATTTACGATGTAACGGAAAGCAGGCTCTGGCGGAACGGTATGCATTATGAGCACTGGGCAGGGCAGGATTTGACGGATGAACTTCCGGATGCGCCCCACAGCGAACGTGTCTTTGATCGATTCGAAGTGGTCGGAGTATTGGTCTAGTTATCCTTTCAGTGTAAAATGGCTCAAGGCGGTAAAGCTTTGAATGCGCTCGGAAATTTCATCCTGCGAAATATTCTCGATTTTTTCCGTCCCGAATTTTTCAACACAAAAAGAAGCTAGTGTTGAACCAAATATGACGGCATTCTTCATGTTGTTGAAGGTTATTGAGCCTACCTGAGCCAGATAGCCAAGAAATCCCCCAGCAAACGTATCACCTGCTCCGGTTGGGTCGAAAACTTCGGCTAAAGGTAACGCTGGCGCAGAGAAAATCTGACCTTCGCCAAAAAGAAGCGCGCCATGCTCGCCTTTTTTAATAATTAAATACTTCGGACCCATAGTAAGAATTTTTTCAGCCGCTTTGACAAGCGCATATTCTCCAGAAAGCTGACGCGCTTCCTCATCGTTGATTGTTAAAACGTCAACGCTTTTTAATACCACTAACAGATCGGACAGTGCCACATCCATCCAGAAGTTCATCGTGTCTAAGACAACGAGTTTCGGCTTTTTATGGAAGCGTTGCAATGTGGTTAGCTGTACCTGAGGTGTGAGGTTTCCTAAAAGTAAGTATTCACAATCTTGATAAGATTCGGGTATAACAGGGTCGAAGTTTTCGAGGACGTTCAGCTCCGTTACAAGTGTGTCGCGACTATTCATGTCGTTATGGTACTTGCCTGACCAAAAGAATGATTTTTCGCCTTCTTTAATTTGAAGGCCATCAATATTGATGCCTTTAGAACTGAGCTTCTCCAGGTTTTCTTTGCCAAAATCGTCTCCTATTACACCAACGACCTTGATGTTGCTGACCAGGTAAGAAGCAGCGAGCGATGCGTACGTGGCCGCTCCTCCCACAATTTTCTCTGTCTTTCCAAAAGGAGTTTCGATCGCATCGAAAGCCACTGTACCAATTATTACTAAGCTCATATAAATTCGATAACAAAAACCTATAAAACAAAAAAACCGGCGTAGACCGGTTTTTTTTGCTCCTGAAGCTGGGCTCGAACCAGCGACCCTCTGATTAACAGTCAGATGCTCTAACCAACTGAGCTATTCAGGAATTTGGTGATAAATGTAATTTTAATTTCCTACGTCCGTTGACGTTGGTTACTGTTGCTCCTGAAGCTGGGCTCGAACCAGCGACCCTCTGATTAACAGTCAGATGCTC
>DAIRDA010000107.1:0-902 GCA_036796375.1 Albibacterium sp. | reverse complement strand
TAACCAACTGAGCTATTCAGGAGTGTTTTTGTTATTTATAACGATTTCACGCTATATTACCCTGTTTTTGGGACTGCAATATTCGGAAATAACTTTCGGATTAGCAAAAATTGCTTGCAATATTTTTTAATATTTTTTCCGTTCCGTTGATTAAGTTTATCTGGATTTTCTTTTTGTTAGCTGCTAATTTTAAAATAGCCTTCAAAATGACTAATTTAGCCGCCCCTTAACGGAGTATCGCACTTCTAATGAGGATAATTCAAAAACGATGAAAACAACGTTCGATTTCGAAAAACCTATTGAAGATCTTCAAGTTCAGCTAGAGAAGGTTAAGCAAGTTGCTGAAAAAACCAAGGTTGATATGTCAGCAACCATAAGGGAACTTGAGCAAGAATTAGAAATTACTCGAAATGAGGTTTATGAAAATCTAAACGGGTGGCAAAATGTCCAGATGTCGCGGCATCCCGATCGCCCGCAAACACTAGATTATATCTCGCTTATCTGCGAAGACTTTATTGAATTACACGGCGACCGGACGGTGAAAGACGATAAGGCAATTATTGGCGGATTTGCAACGATCGGTGGGGTTTCAGTCATGGTTATTGGTCACCAGAAAGGTAAGAACACGAAGGAGCGGCAATTTCGGAATTTCGGAATGGCTAATCCTGAAGGATACCGTAAAGCACTGCGCTTGATGAAGCTGGCCGAAAAATTTAATAAACCTGTTGTTAGCTTTATAGATACTATGGGAGCTTACCCGGGGCTGGAAGCAGAGGAGAGGGGGCAGGGTGAGGCTATTGCACGGAATCTTCTTGAAATGTCTGTTTTAAAAGTTCCTATTATCTGCTTCATTATTGGTGAGGGCGCCTCGGGAGGGGCTTTAGGAATCGGTATAGGAGACA
>DAIRDA010000106.1:0-7400 GCA_036796375.1 Albibacterium sp. | reverse complement strand
GTTTAAGCCGGTAGTGTGCAATACATAGTTGTATGTTAGGCCATATATTTTATAACATACTGATAATCAATTTAATAATTTTTATTTATTTTTTCATGACATAAATGTTAACTTTAAAAGCAAATGAAAAAATACCGCCTTCCTTTAAAATCCGACTTCGAGCGCATGTTCGGTCAATCGAAATCACATCTTATCGTGCTGGATAACGAGCGGGGCATGCAAGTCGCCCTGAGCGACTACGGCGCGCGCATTGTCAGCATCATTGTGCCATCGGGCGATGGACGACCGACAGACGTGGTGCTGGGTTTCGACCATATTGATAAATACGTAAATGCCAACGAAATTTTTCATGGCGTAACCGTTGGTCGCTTCGCCAACCGCCTGGCCGGGGGGCGCTTCAGCATCGACGGCAAGTCGTATCAGGTAGAACCCAATAACGGAAAGAATGCCCTGCACGGAGGAAAAGATGGTTTCCATAGCAAAGTATGGTCGCGCCGCATACACGATCGTCGAAGCGCCGAGTTCTACCTGGTTTCCCCCGACGGCGATAGCGGCTTTCCCGGTACCCTCACCGTATCGGTGCAATATCAGCTTAGCGAAGAAAATGAGCTTAAGGTCAGCTACAGGGCTCATACCGATCAGAAAACGATTGTCAACCTCACCAACCACGCCTTCTTTAACCTGAACGGCGAAGGTTCTGAAAGTATTCTCAACCATTGGCTGCATTTAGAAGCCGACCATTTTCTGCCGGTCGACGAAGAACAAATCCCGACGGGCGAAATTCGTGCGGTGAGCGGTGGCGCGTTCGATTTCACCAGCAGCCGAAACATCGGTGAGCAGTTCAAAATCGGCGATGAGCAACTCTCAGCAGCCGAAGGCTTCGACCATGCCTATGTAATACGCCATGCAACGGAAAAAATGAGTCAGCCCGTGGCTGATATCCGGTCGCCTGCCACCAGCATCCGTCTTCAGGTATTTTCCGACCAGCCCAGCATTCAGCTCTATACCGGTAACGTGCTCAATGGAAAAGACAGGGGCAAGTCGGGCCAGCCCTACGAGCAATATGGGGCCTTTTGCCTCGAGACACAGGGCTTCCCCGATGCACCGAATCACGACAATTTCCCGACCTGCCTGCTGGAAGCCGGCGAGGAATTCCGTTCCGAAAGTATCTACAAGTTCAGTGTCAGCAAATAAAAACGAATAATCCATTTCTATAAACCTAAACCAATGCAAAAAAATCTTTCCTTATCTTTTTCGGCACTGCTTTGCCTGGTCGCCGTATTGATTTTTCCTGCCTGCAATAATGAAACGAGCACCCAGGAAAAATTTGAAGTTACTGTTCAGGGTGAAACCCAGTTTCCAGACAGTTCCGTATTTGAACTCACTTCCGGAGGTAACAGCCTTGCCCGGGCGACGGCTGCCGGCGGAAAATACACCCTTACGGCTCAGGTCAGCCAGGCCGGCATTTACCATGTCAGCGCTCTGCAGAGCGAATCAGGCGAAAGCTATGAATATGCCCTTTTTGTCGAACCGGGTGCCACCTACCAGGTGAGCGACCAAGGCCAGGGCGAAAGCTACACTTTCCAGGTAAACAGTAGTTCTGAGAACCAGACAGCCCTGGAGGAATACGATAAAGGTCTTAAAGCGGTGAAGCAGCAGGGTACCGACCGGAAAGCGTTTTATGAACATGCCATGGACACTACCACCTTCAATGCCCTGTTCCAAAAGTTCTATCACGCCCTTTCCACCCTGGAAGATTCAACCAAAGCCAGTATCGCAGGATACAACAAACGTTTTATATCCGAAAACCCCGACAAGCTGGTATCCGCGGCGGTTATAGCCAATGCGCCCGACCTGGCCGATTCCGTCGACCGCTACGAGGAGTTGATGAACGGATTGAATCCGGAAGTAAAGGAAAGCGCCTTTGCTCAACAGGTTACTCAAAAGATTGCTCAGAACAAAGCCCTCGGACGAGGCGCACAGGTTCCTGAATTGGCGGGCCGCACGCTCGATAATCAGGAATTCGAATATGACTATTCCAAAAACAAGCTGACGCTGATAGATTTTTGGGAGTCGGATAGCTACGAAAGCCGCAAACTTCGCGTGAAGTATCGCGATTTTCATAAGCGATACAGCGGCAAGGGCTTCGATATCATCAGCGTATCGGTCGACGATTTCCAGACCTGGAAAGCCGCCCTAGACGGCAGCCCCACCCCGTGGACCAACATCAATGAGAACAAATCGCAAAACGAATCGGCCAACGTGAAAAACTTCTTCCTCACTGCCCTGCCTGCAAACGTACTGGTAGATGCCGAAGGAAAGATCCTCGGGCGAAACCTTACATCCAACCAGCTGCTGGAATACCTGGAAGAAATTGACGGCACCAAGAAGGTGACGGTTCTTTAACCCAAAAGAAAATTTAAACCCATTGCATGAAGGAGCCGCTGGCTCCTTTTTTTATTTCCACCCTTTCTGAATGGTTGCTATTCGGTTTGACATTTCTTTTTATTGTACCGCAGTTGAACCGCACTAGTACCGCACCAGAACCGCGGAAACGCCCCACCGGCGTGGGCTGCAACCGGGGACTTCTGAGGTTTTTTTTGATGTCCATCTTGACAAATTCTAAAACGTCTTTTAAATTTGGATTTTTGTTTAACCTTAAATTTTATAGTCTATGGGAAAACTTTTATCTGGAATTATGGGACCCGTGAAGGGTCGGGTAGGGAATTTAGTGTTCACCACCTGGAAAGGAAAGAATGTGGTTAAAAGCCGGCCGGAGCGGAAGGCCGAGATTACCGAAAATGAAAAGATCACCAACAGCACTTTTGGTTATACACAAAAATGGCTGACACCGATCGCTCCATTCTTAAAAGCGGGATTATCGAATGTGGAAGGCTTTGAATCTACACTGACCGCCCGGAATATTGCAACCTCGCTCCTCTACCGCGACGCACTGATTGAGGACGGTTTTAACAGCCGCATCGACCCATCCCGCATCACCATCAGCGCCGGTCGGCTACCGCTGGCGGACAATCTTCAGCTCCACTTCGATGCCGAAAAAGCGGAAGTGAAAGTTACCTGGGACCCGAAAGTGCCTGCCAATGCACCCGGACGGGAACTATCATCAGGCGACGATCAGCTGATGCTGCTGATTTACAATCCGGAGGAACGCCTCGTTTCCGGAAAAGTTCACGGAGCCCTCCGTGAAACTGGCGAGCAAACCTGCGCCCTTGAACCAGAAGATAAAGGCGAATACCATGTGTGGGTAGCCTTTATCGCCGAAAACCGTAACAGCCAGTCGGATAGCCGCTATCTGGGCTCGATAACGCTTGGTTAAATCGAGCGCTGAGTTCGTAACAAGGGAAGGGCTACGGTGTCTAATACGGAGCGACCAAATAAACCTAAAACGCCAAGCTATTATGAAAAACCTAAAGCCCTTCTCGCTTCTATTGCTGTTTGTGGCGCTCACTTCCTGCACGCTTCAGGTTGAAAGCGGTGCAATCAGCGAATCGGTAACGATTGAAAAGTCTGATATTACCGGCAGGTGGACACAAACTGAAAAGAGCATAAGTCCAGAAGAAGCACAAATAATAGCTTTTGACCTGAAAGACGATTTCACCGCTGAAATTGAAGTCAAGGATGCCAACGGATTGCAGACATTGTCAGGAACCTGGGGGCTTGGCCCGGAACACGACTCAGGCACTTTCTCTTATAATGCCGATGTTTCCTTGAGTTTCTACCGCGACAGTTCGCATAAAGAAATAAGGGCACTTGCCTTTAAAGAGATCGGCGAGAAGAAGATGTTGTCGGACGACAAGATGGTGTTCGAGAAAAAGTAGAGAACTCGCATTATTATTTTTTTCCTTACCGAAAGAACCTGACTTATAATCTCGGAAGGGTGACTCAAAGCGGGTTACTAAAAACAGAAAACGGTATTAAGGGGGAAAAATGATGGGGAACTTACAAAATCCTCATTTTATTATAGTTGAAATGAGGGTAGTTACAGACTTGAATTAAGTAGCTTAAAAAAGGTACAGCGCCTGAATCAGACGCTATACCTTTTGTGGTCCCGACGAGAATCGAACTCATATCTAAAGTTTAGGAAACTTCTATTCTATCCGTTGAACTACGGGACCAATCATTGATTGACAAAAATACAATTTCAAGCGGTATTTCGCTAAATTATTTCTGCACCGAGGGAGGTTTCGTATTATATTTAATGCTTATGATATGATCCAATCATTATAGATTTCATCTATATGGCTATCGAAAGAAACGATACTTAGCGATGCCTTAATTTCCTATCTTTGCGGCAACAATTTAAAGCGAAATAAATATGAGTTTAGTAGGTAAAAAATTCCCGAACATTTCTGTAGATGCCATGGATCACATGGGTGACGATTTGAAAATCAACATTTTTGAAGAAGCCACAAAAAATGGCAAAAAAGTATTGTTATTCTGGTATCCAAAAGATTTTACTTTTGTTTGCCCGACAGAATTGCATGCTTTCCAGGAAGCGCTTCCTGAGTTTGAAAAACGTAATACCATCGTTATCGGTGCGTCATGCGATACTAACGAGGTTCATTTTGCATGGTTAAATACTTCAAAAGACAATGGTGGAATTGAAGGCGTAACCTACCCGATCTTAGCCGATACTGCCCGTAACCTTTCTAACATTCTGGGTATTCTGGATGTTCAGCAGGCTGAATACAATGAAGAGCTTGACACCATGATCATCGAGGGTTCGAACGTTACTTACCGTGCAACCTACCTGGTTGACGAAGATGGTAAGATTTTCCACGAAAGCGTAAATGATATGCCTTTGGGAAGAAACGTGAAAGAATACCTTCGTCTGATTGATGCTTATGCTCACGTTCAGAACTTCGGAGAAGTTTGTCCGGCAAACTGGGAAGAAGGAAAAGAAGCCATGAACGCTAACCGTGATGGCGTAGCAACGTATTTATCTAATAACTAAGAAAAAATGATTGAAGAACTAGATAGAGATAATCTGGCAGAGATCGTAGAAAGCAATGATGTCGTATTGGTACAATACGCAGCATCGTGGTGCGGTAACTGCAAGATTATGAAGCCAAAATTTAAAAAGCTGGCAGCAGAGAATGAGAATTTTAAATTCATCATTGCTGATGCCGAGCACTTCCCGGAGTCGCGGAAGTTGGCCAATGTAAATAATCTGCCGACGTTTGCAGCCTTTAAAGGAGGCAAGTTGTTGAACCAGATCCAGACCAATAAGTTGGAGCCTTTAGCACAATTGATCAATGAAGTTACCAGTAATTAAACACCTGACTCAGTTCATTGAGGAAAACGATGAGGACTTCGTTATTGAAGCCATTGAAACCCTCGAGGCATTAACCGAGGCGCCGGGATTGAAGGATGAGGAGCTTGATGTAATCGGAGAGTTGCTTTCCAATATGTACGGGGCGCTGGAAGTTGAAAAACTGGTTAAGGACGAAGGTTTAAGTAAGAAAGATGCCCTAAACGCTTTTATGAAGCGTGTGATGGGATCGATCGATAAATAGTCTTTTTTTATAATTTAGTATGGGGTTGTTAACATTAAAATGTTGATAACCCCTTTTTTGTGGAGAAGTTTTTTGGTTTGCATGCTGAAATATTGTTAGTTTTATATTGTTAAGGAAAAAATCTTAGAGCCAATTATAAACTTAATTTTTTTCTGCTCTGTACTAGTTTAGCTTTAAGAGGCCAAAAAAAATTTTTAATTGTTGATTTTTAGGGAAAGGGAGGACATGCGTCTCCCTTTTTCTATGGCATATTTTGTATATTAAAGCAGGAAAAACCCATCTTTGTTTTATGAAGAAAACCGGCACTCTATTTTTGATCCCTGTACCTCTGGCACCCGAAGTTCCGGAAGCGTCTTTTACCCCTTACCTTTCTGAAACCATCAACCAGATAAACGAGTACATTGTTGAGAACGAAAAGACGGCTCGCCGATTTTTGAAGGAAGCCGGATTGAAAACGCCGCAGAGCGCTTTAATCTTACACGACTATAGCAAGCATAAGCGCGAACGCACGTCGATGAAGCCTTTCTTCAGGGGCTTGCTGGAGGGCCGCGATGCGGGTTTAATGAGCGAAGCGGGTTGTCCGGGTGTGGCCGATCCGGGATCCGATGTAATTGCACATGCCCATAGCCTGGGCATTAAGGTGTCGCCGCTGGTGGGGCCGAGTTCCATTATATTGGGACTGATGGCATCGGGCTTTAACGGCCAAAGCTTTGCGTTTCATGGTTACCTGCCGATCGATAAGGAGCCCCGGGCCAAGCGCCTGGCACAGCTGGAGCAAGAGGCGGTGCGCAATAAGCAAACACAGATTTTTATCGAAACGCCTTTCCGAAATAACCGCATGCTCGAAACGATCTTAAAAACGGTGAGCGACCGGCGCATGCTTTGTGTGGCGGTGAATCTGACAGGAAAGGATGAACTCATTATCAGCGATACCATCCAAAACTGGAAAACCAAAACCGTGGATTTCCATAAAATGCCGGCTATCTTTCTTCTGTTCTGATGACAAGCCCGGCGGAGCAGGATAGCGTGTTGCTGGTGGGCGCCAATTTAGCCGGACTGATGCTGGCTGCCGAGCTGCTTCGCTATGCTATTCAACCCGTTATTATTGATCAGCGGAGGTCGCGGAGTACTTCCGGTGAGCAGGTCACGCTAAATCCGGAATCGCTGGAATTTTTTGAGCAGCTGGGACTGCTCGACGGTCTGGTGGATAAAGGCCTGGCTTGCGGGGGAATGACCGTCCAGATGGACGGGAAGGTGCTGGCAGTCTCCTCTTTGGCCGATGCAGCAGCCTTTTATCCTTTTCATTTAAGTATCGACCGCAATGTGGTGGAGGAGCAGCTAATTCAATTTCTGGCCACGCGCGTCTGTCCGGTTTACTGGGATACTTCCATCAGCAGCTTTCAGCAAAACGATCAGCAGGTGCGTGTGGAACTGAAGGGCGGGCGACTAAGCGGTTCGCATCGCTTCGCATGGTTGCTGCTGGCCGATGGTGAACAATTCAACGTGGCGGCCAACCTGCAGCTGCCGTATAGCCTGGCGGTAAAAGACCTTCCTTTTTTCCGCATGGCTGTGCAGACTGATGAGTTGCATAATCGGAATCAGCATGTTTCGCTAAACAGAAAGGGAATCCTTTTTTCTACACCGGTGGATAGTACCGGAAACTACCGCTTTTTATGTTCCCAGGGGGCGGCCGGCAATGGCCACCCGGGGTTCGACGAGTTAAAATCGAGGCTCGATGAGGTACTCGGATTTTCCCTGCCGGTCCGTATGCCTGGGCTTGTGCAGCTGGGTTCTCTGGGTGTCAGCCTGGCCTCTTCCTTCCGCCAGCAGCGCTGTATTCTTCTTGGCAATGCGGCCTATCCG
>DAIRDA010000105.1:0-7421 GCA_036796375.1 Albibacterium sp. | reverse complement strand
ACGAATCGCTCTTCCGGGCCTGGCAAATAGCCCTTGCCTGCGATCCTGTATCGGCCTTTGGAGGTGTGCTCATCTGCAATGGAAAAATCGAAGAAGACACCGCTGCCGAAATCAATAAACTCTTTTTCGAGGTGTTAATCGCACCGGAATACAGTGATGAAGCCCTTCGTGTGCTTACCGCCAAAAAGAACCGCATCATTTTGAAAAGAAAGGAAGTAGCCCTTCCGGAAAAGCATTTCAAAACCCTGCTGAACGGCATCATTCAGCAAGACAAGGACAGCGCCATGGAAAACGCCTCACAAATGGAGTGCGTTACCAAGCGTCAACCGAGCGAAAGCGAACTGTCTGATCTGGAATTCGCGACCAAAATCGTGAAGCATACCAAATCGAATACCATCGTTTTGGTAAAGGACGGCCAACTGCTGGCAAGCGGAGTCGGTCAAACCTCGCGGGTTGATGCCCTGTTGCAGGCCATCGAAAAGGCCAAAACCTTTAAGTTCGATCTTCGCGGCTCAGTGATGGCATCCGATGCCTTCTTCCCCTTCCCTGATTGTGTTGAAATCGCCGCCGGCGCCGGAGTCGTTGCCGTTTTACAACCAGGCGGATCCATTAAAGACAAGGAATCGATCGATATGGCCAATGAGAAAAATATCTCAATGGTGCTTACCGGTGTACGCCATTTTAAACACTAAATCAGGCTTATTAAGCTGCAAACTAGCTTCCCAACACACGCTTTTTTATTATTGAATTATATGCGAAAAAAAAAGCATTTTTGTAAAAAGGGATTAACTTTGCAAACAATTTCTAATAATATTTAAAAAATATCCGAATGGGATTATTTAACTGGTTTACTCAAGAAGTTGCCATTGACTTAGGTACCGCCAATACACTGATTATCTATAACGATAAAGTTGTGGTTGATGAACCTTCCATCGTCGCATTTGATCGAACCACCAATAAAGTGATTGCCATTGGCCGCCAGGCCATGCAGATGGAGGGAAAAACCCACGCCAACATACGAACCGTACGCCCGCTGAAAGACGGTGTGATTGCGGATTTTAACGCTGCGGAGCACATGATCCGCGGAATGATCAAAAAAATCAATAATGGTAAAGGCTGGTTCTTCCCTTCCTTACGCATGGTTATCTGTATTCCATCCGGAATTACCGAAGTAGAAAAACGAGCTGTGCGCGATTCCGCCGAAATAGCAGGTGCCAAAGAAGTATACCTGATCCACGAGCCCATGGCGGCAGCGGTAGGTATTGGAATCGATGTGGATGAACCCATGGGAAATATGATTATCGATATCGGTGGCGGAACCACTGAAATTGCGGTCATCGCATTAAGCGGTATCGTTTGCGACCAGTCTATTCGTGTAGCAGGAGACAATTTCGATTCCGACATCATCAATTATATTCGTCGCCAGCATAATATCATGATTGGTGAGCGTACCGCAGAGAAAATCAAAATCGAAGTCGGATCAGCACTTCCCGAACTTCAGGACCCTCCGGGCGATTTCGCCGTACAGGGACGTGATCTGATGACCGGTGTTCCCAAACAAATTACCGTATCCTATACGGAAATTGCACACTGCCTCGATAAATCCATCTCAAAAATTGAAGAAGGAATTCTGAAAGCCCTTGAAATTACCCCTCCTGAACTGTCGGCAGATATTTATCAGACTGGTATCTATCTTACTGGCGGAGGAGCTTTGCTCCGCGGCCTCGACAAGCGGGTGCATGCTAAAACCAAGTTACCGGTTCACATCGCCGAAGATCCCCTTCGGGCAGTTGTCAGAGGAACAGGTATCTCGCTGAAAAACATCGGAAAGTTCAAATTTTTAATGCAATAAATAAAATATGATATCCGTAATCGTCGTTTAGATTACAAATCTCATATTTTATTCAAATTCAGTACACCGGGGTCGGTATTCCCGACTCCGGTGCCTTTACGACCCATGATAAGCGGCAGCTTATAGTGTTTCAAATGTAAGATATGCGCAATCTCTGGATATTCATAAGTAGATATAGCAATTTCTTTTTGTTTATCCTTTTCTTTGGGGTGTCGATAATACTGGTCGTACAAAACAATTCATTCCAACGTGCCAGCGCGCTCAATTCTTCCAACGAAGTCATCGGCAAAGCCTACCAGCAGGTTGATTACCTGACCGGATACCTTGATCTGAAGGAAACCAACGAAATCCTGGCCCACGAAAATGCGACGCTCCGGGCATTGCTGAAAAGCTCCAATTACGACGATCATCTGGTAAGCGATATTGCGCGCGATACTTCTCAACAGGCACAATACGCCTACATCCAGGCACGGGTTATCAGCAACAGCGTCAATCAAAAAAATAATTACCTAACCGTCAACCGCGGATCGCGGCACGGGGTAAAAAAAGGCATGGGTGTCATTTCCCCCAAGGGAATTGTCGGCATCGTACTCAATGTTTCGCCTAATTTCTCTACCATCCAATCGCTTCTGCATTCCGATACCCGCATAAGTGCGAGTTTAGCGAACAGCCAGGCTTTTGGCTCGCTGGTTTGGGGGCCGCAGGCACACGACCCAAAGAAGGCACTCTTACGCGATATTCCCAACCATGTTAAAGTAGCTAAAGACGAGCAGGTTATCACTTCCGGCTATTCGCTCTTCCCGCCCGGAATCGTTATCGGCACCGTCCTGGAGACAGGAATTACCGGCGGAAGCAGCTTCCTGGATATCAGCGTAAAGCTTAACAACGATTTCAGCACCCTTCGTTACGTATATATCATCATCGATCAGTTTGCCGAGGAAAAGGCCGCTCTTGAAATGAAAAGCACAGAAAATGACTAAACTATTCCTGGAAAACCTCCTTCGTTTTATCATCCTTCTACTGGCTCAGGTATTCCTGTTCAAGAACATGGGTTATTACAATATCGCAGCACCCTTTCCCTATATTATGTTTGTGCTGCTTCTGCCGGTAAAAACGTCGAAGGTGCTTTTATATGTACTTGCCTTTCTTACCGGACTCACCGTCGATATGTTTTACGACACGCTTGGCGTCCATTCGGCTGCCAGTGTTGCGCTTGCCTGGGCACGGGTAGGATTTATGCGCCTGACCATACAGGACGACGATCACGACGCCTTATCGACCCCCGGCATCGGCCAGATGTCTTTCCGATGGTTCTTCATCTACACCTTCCTGCTCAGCTTGTTTCACCACACAGTGCTCCTGATGCTCGAGGTATTTTCGTTCGACAACATTCATCTCACCCTATCGAGCATTCTTTTTAGTTGTATCTTTACAACCATTCTGATTTTACTCTTTGAGTTGATACTTTATAGAAGGAAGAAACGGTGAATAGTTATTTTGCGAGGAAGTACATTGTTCAGGGAATTATCATCGCATCTGCAGTGGTTATCCTGTTACGACTTTTTTATATTCAGGTAATCGACGATTCCTATTACCTCTCCGCGGAAAACAACGTTTTGCGGAAAGTCATTATTTACCCAGCCCGGGGTGTAATTCTCGACCGTAATTCGAAGGTGCTGGTACAAAACGAACCCGTATACGATTTACTTGTCACGCCCCGCGAAGTAAAAGAAATCGACACCGCACTGTTTTGCGAGCTGGTTGATATCGATAAGGAAGGCTTTATCAAGCGTTTCAATAAAGCAAAGAGCTACTCTCCTTACAAGGCCTCTATCTTCGAAAAACAACTCTCTGCCCAGGTATATGCCGCCCTGCAGGAGCACCTGTATAAGTTTCGCGGATTTTACGTGCAGAACCGAACGGTCAGGAATTATCCCGATAGCATCGCCGCTCAGTTTCTGGGCTATATTAACGAAGTAACCGACAAAGACATTGAACGCAGTAAAGGCTTCTACAAACCGGGCGACTACATCGGAGTCAGCGGCGTAGAGCGCGCCTATGAAGAACTGCTTCGCGGCCAGCGGGGCGTTCAGAACCTCATGGTCGACGCTTTCAATCGCCCGAAGGGACATTTCGCGGATGGTAAATACGACACCATTGCCGTGGCCGGAGAAGACCTCATGTCGTCGCTCGATAAAGACCTGCAAATTCTTGGAGAGCAACTGCTCAAGAATAAAATCGGTACGGTTGTAGCCATCGAACCCGCTACCGGCGAAATCCTCAGCTTCGTAAGCAGCCCGAGCTACAACCCCAATATGATGGTCGGACGCCAGCGCGGCAACAACTACATGAAACTTCTGTACGATCCGTATAAACCCATGTTTATCCGGCCCATCCAGGCGCAATACCCTCCCGGGTCCGTCTTCAAGGTTGTAAGCGCCCTGGTGGCGCAGCAAGCCGGCGTACTTAACCAGGAGACGGTGTTTCATTGCCCTGGGGGCTACCGCTACGGACGAAGGGGACTGATGCGATGTACCCACGTACATGGTTCCACCACCTTAATTCCATCCATCCAAACCTCCTGCAATACCTATTACGGCTATGCCTATGCCCGCATGATCGACGGGCGCGGCAAGAAACCTGCCGAGGCATACAAAGATTGGCATGCGGCGATTCAGAAGTTCGGAATCGGAATAGAGCTCGGCATCGACCTTCCGGGAGAAAACGCCGGAAACCTTCCCCTCTCGGAATTCTATACCAAATCGTTCGGAAACGATAAATGGACTTCCGGGTTTAATATTTCACTTTCCATCGGCCAGGGTGAAATGGGAATAACCCCGCTTCAAATGGCCAACATTATGGCTATCGTAGCCAATCGGGGTCATTACTACCGTCCACACCTGATCAAGTCGATCGGCGAAAAGAAAATTGTGAAACCGGAATTTTCCGAGAAGATTTCGGTCGACGTCGATGAAAAATATTTCGAACCGGTGATTGAAGGGATGAGCCGCGCTGTCAACCAGCCAGGCGGAACTGCCTACTCGGTTCGCATTAAAGACATTGAAATGGCCGGCAAAACCGGAACCGTGCAAAACCCGCATGGCGAGAACCATGCCGTGTTTTTTGCGTTCGCACCCCGGGTGAATCCTAAAATCGCCATTGCCGTTTTCGTCGAGAACGCCGGATACGGAGGCGTTTGGGCGGCCCCGATTGCCAGCATGATGGTAGAAAAGTACCTGACCGATACCATCACCATGCCCAAACATATTCAGGACCGAATCCAAAATTCCAGCCTTTTGCCGGCCACCAAGAAACCCGTAGCCCGTGCCGCAGCAAAGAAAGCCGACAGCGCAGAAAAAAGCGACACCAGCAAAAAGCCGATCGAAACACAGAAACAAGCCTTAAACCGCGACGCAATACTAGTAAGGAATGACGAATCTAAATCGTAAATTTTTTGGTGCCGGAATCGATTGGATAAGCATCTTTCTATGGCTCAGCCTTTGCATCATCGGCTGGTTTAATATTCATGCGGCGGTTTTCGATCCGGAAAACCCCAGCATCATGAGCATGAATACCAACTATGGCAAGCAGTTTATTTTCATTGTTTCAGCCATCGTTCTTGCCATCGTCATTCTCATTATCGACAGCCGCTTTTACAGTTCCATTGCACCCGTTTTTTATGGAATCACCCTGCTGCTTCTTATACTGGTATTGGTTATAGGTCGCAATGTCGGAGGTAATCAGGCCTGGATAGCCATCGGCTCGTTCCGGCTCCAACCCTCAGAGTTTGCCAAACTGGCCTCCTGTCTGATGCTGGCCAAATACCTGAATGCCAACAGCACGAAAACACCGAATATGCAAACGCTGTTTTTTGCTGTTCTGATCTTGATTGTCCCCGTGGCCCTCATCATGCTGCAGCCCGATACCGGATCGGCCCTTACCTTCTTTGCGCTGATTTTTGTATTCTATCGTGAAGGCTTTGTGTCAGGAAATTTCCTATTGCTCGGCGCCGCGTCCATCGCACTGTTTATCTTTACGCTCCTTTTCTCAGAATGGGCTGTTATCGGCGGACTGGCCGTGCTGGCCATTGCAGCGGTTTATTTTTCAAAAAAAACGCAAAAGAACTTTATGGCCATCGGGGTCGGATTAGTTGCCGGGGCGATCTTTGTATTCGGCGTCGACTTTGCCTACAACGAGGTCCTTCAAAGCCACCAACGAAACCGTATTGAAGTACTGCTGGGAAAAATAGACGATCCGCGGGGCGAGGGATATAATGTAAACCAGTCGCTCATCGCCATCGGGTCCGGACAGCTGCTTGGTAAGGGATATTTGGAAGGAACGCAAACCAAGTATAATTTTGTACCCGAGCAAAGTACCGACTTTATTTTCTGTACCATCGGCGAAGAATGGGGTTTTGTTGGCTCCTCCATCCTGGTTTTGCTATACGTTGGCCTGCTCTTACGGCTTATCCATATCGCCGAACGGCAGCGATCCACTTTCGCGCGCATCTATGGATACGGGGTGGTGTGCATCCTGTTCTTCCACTTCTTTATCAATATCGGTATGACGCTGGGCATCGTTCCCGTCATCGGCATCCCGCTTCCCTTTATCAGTTACGGCGGCTCGTCACTCTGGAGCTTTACCATCTTGCTGTTTATCCTGCTGAAGTTAGACGCCAACCGGAAGGGCTTGTTTAATATCCATTCAATCTAAAATGTAAAAACCCCGGCGTTTCCGTCCGGGGCTCCATCCATTGTTGATGCAATTTCTAATCGGCAGGTAGCAGATCGGCTTAGTGCGTATTCCTACTGCGTATAACGCTTTCTGAGGATGGCATAAAACTTTTCAACACTGGGCCTTTTCGTCTCCCATCCGTTCTTCTGAGCATAATTTTCCTGAAGAAACCGGTCGGCATCGGCAAAGGTCTCAAAGCGATTGAGTAGTTCAACGGCCTCGCTATAAGCCAGGCTATATCCATTGAACAAATCTTTGATAAACATTAATTTATCGTTCAGGCTGATACCCGACTTAATATCACGAATGCGCTGAGGAGCATCCGTCCGCGGACCTGCCTGGAAAGAAGTATTGTAAGCCGGTACTTGCGGAGGTACTGCCGATGCCGTCTTACGTTGTTCAGACAAACGGTCGTTCAGGCTCATCGGCCGCTCCGTAATGCTTACCTGCTTTTCTTCTATGGTCACCTGATTGACCACCTGGTTGACAGCCTCGCCACCAGACCGCAAGGTTTCCTGAATGGTTTTTCGCGGTTCGGTACGCTCCTGAGAAGTCGGATTTGCTGCAGCCGGGGCGCTATAGGAATTTTGCGCCGGGGCCGACTGCTCCCGTTCCGCGGGTTTCTCCGCTTCCTGATAGGAAGCCTTATTTTCTGAAGGCACCTCGGGCGTTTGAGCAGGCGACTGATCTACTACCGGAGCGTCTTCATTCATGGGCTCCTCTTTCCGGGGAGTTTCTTCAATCGGAGAAGTCTGTTTAGCTGGTTCTTGCTTAAGGGGTTGCTCTTCCGCAATCGGGTTCGCTGCAGGCGCTTCCTGCGTTGGTTCTTCGTTCG
>DAIRDA010000104.1:5414-7601 GCA_036796375.1 Albibacterium sp. | reverse complement strand
ACTTGTCGTGCAGGGGCTTCAAGACAACAACCATCTGGATCGTAGAGCAATTCGGGTTAGCAATAATTTTATCTTCCGGGGTGAGGACGTTTGCGTTGACTTCAGGCACGACCAGCTTTTTGGAAGGATC
Source organism: Albibacterium sp. (assembly GCA_036796375.1). Classification (GTDB taxonomy): domain Bacteria; phylum Bacteroidota; class Bacteroidia; order Sphingobacteriales; family Sphingobacteriaceae; genus Albibacterium. Next base: position 7,471 of record DAIRDA010000104.1, on the reverse strand, counting down.
CATACGCCAGGCAGATGAGTTGTCGACGACGGTAGTGCCTGCTGCTGCAAATTTCGGTGCGTACTCGGTTGAAGTAGAACCTCCGGCTGAAAAAAGGGCGATGGAAGGCTTCATGGAAATTGCTTCATCGACAGTTACCACCTTATACGACTTCCCCTTAAAGCTGATTTCTTTTCCCTTGCTCTTTTCTGAAGCAACGGGGATCAATTCGCTAACGGGAAAGTTCCGTTCTTCAAGAACTTTTAAGATCATGGTTCCGACCAGACCTGTGGCACCAACTACTGCAATTTTCATTTTTAATTTTTCTCTTAGTTTTTTTGTAAACTTTACAATAAATAATGATATAACCGAACAAAAATACAAAAAAAATGCTATCCGGCCCAATTTTCCCTATCGAGCGAGCGATATTGGATGGCTTCGGCAAGGTGCTCGGTTCCGATCGAATCGGATTGGTCAAGATCCGCAATGGTTCGGGCGACTTTCAGGATGCGATTATAGGCCCGGGCGGACAGACCAAGGCGATCCATCGCGTTTTTCAGGAGAGCTTGTCCCTGTGGGGATATGCTGCAAACATCCCGAACGGCTTTGTCGGCCATCTGCGCATTACAGTGCACCTCATCACTGCCCTCAAAGCGCTTCAGCTGCCTGTCGCGCGCCGCAACTACTCGCTGTCTGACCTCCGCACTGCTTTCGGAACGGACATGGTTTGATAATTCATTGAAATTGACGGGCGTGACTTCAATATGCAGGTCGATCCTGTCGAGGAGCGGTCCGGATACACGACTCAGGTATTTGTGAACAAGTGCAGGCGAACAAATGCATTCTTTCTCGGGGTGATTGTAGTATCCGCAGGGACAGGGGTTCATCGAAGCGATCAGCATAAAGCTGGCCGGGTAATCGACCGTGAGCTTTGCACGGGATATGGTAATCTTTCTTTCTTCCAGGGGCTGCCGCATAACCTCAAGCACGGAGCGCTTAAACTCAGGCAATTCGTCCAGAAAAAGTACGCCGTGATGCGCAAGGGAGATTTCTCCCGGTTGCGGATTGGCTCCACCGCCGACCATGGCGGCATCGCTGATGGTGTGGTGAGGAGAGCGGAAAGGCCTGACGGTCATGAGCGACTCGGTAGCCGAAAGTTGTCCGGCAACGGAGTGGATTTTAGTAGTCTGGAGCGACTCTCCCATGCTCAGGGCAGGCAGAATGGTGGGCAACCGCTTGGCAAGCATGGTTTTCCCGGAACCGGGCGGCCCGATCAGGATGACGTTATGGCCACCCGCAGCGGCAATTTCGAGGGCTCTCTTTATATTTGATTGTCCGCTTACGTCAGAGAAGTCGCTTGCGTAATTATTGATATTCTTTTGAAACTCGGTACGGGTGTCGACAAAGGTAGGCTCCAGCTGAATACGCCCATCGAGAAATGAGATCACTTCAGACAGGTTATCAACACCATAAACCTCGAGTCCGCTTACGATGGCGGCTTCACGTGCATTGCCTTTCGGTAGAATGATTCCTTTATAACCCTCTTTCTGAGCCTGGATGGCGATGGGAAGAGCGCCGCGGATAGCCTGAACGCCACCGTCGAGCGAGAGTTCGCCAAGAATGAGGTAGTCGGAGAATTTATCGATCTGTAGCTGGCCGGAAGCACCAAGAATGGCAATAGCAATTGCCAGATCGTACGACGATCCTTCTTTCCGGATATCGGCCGGTGCAAGGTTGACGACAATTTTTTGCCTCGGCATTTTGAACGAAGCCGATTGAATGGCGCTTTCAATGCGCTGTAAACTTTCTTTGATTGCGCTGTCGGGTAAACCAACAATGTAATATTTGGTACCGGTAGCAACTTTAACTTCTACAGTAACGATCGTTGACTCAATACCATATACCGAACTCGCATATGTTTTGACAAGCATAACTGGTTTTTGCGCGCAATATAAATAAGAATTTGGTTAAAATATGTAGTTTAGGGGAAAAACTAATTCTATGAGAAAATCCCTACTATTTTGTTTTTTTCTTTTTATAGTACAGCTTGTTTCGGCACAAGAGACGTTCCCTGTAAA
>DAIRDA010000104.1:0-5314 GCA_036796375.1 Albibacterium sp. | reverse complement strand
CTTAGTGAAAATGAGGTGGTATTGCGGCCGGAGGTGGCAGCTCACTACTCCTTTAGCAAGGGCACGGCTAGCACCGACTATCCTTCGTCGCTGATGGGTAGCATCGCATTGCTGAGACAGACATATTATGACGCCGACTGGTATGGCCGTCAAACACGCGAGTACAATGTCTCCCTTCAGGAGTTTAACAGATTGCAATCGCTTCCTCAGGTATTCGAAGCTTCCGACGCGCTGGACGTTTTACGCGCGAATCAGGTTGCCCGTGAATTTGGGAAAAGTTATATTATGAAAACCGGTGGTAATGAATATCAACGGATTGAAGAAATTAAAGCAACGGGTGCTGCGCTGATCGTACCGTTGAATTATCCCAAGGCCTATGACGTGGAAGATCCGCTGAGTGCAGCGAGGGTATCCTTGTCGCAATTAAAGCACTGGGAACTGGCGCCCGCAAACGCAGCTGCACTGGAAAGAGCTGGGATCGTTTTTGCGATAACGCTCGACGGACTGGAAAAAACCAGTGATTTCTGGCCGAATATCCGGAAAGCTATTGAGCACGGACTTAGTGAGAAACAGGCCTTGAAATCGTTAACCGAAGTGCCTGCTTCTTTGCTTCAGGTAAGCGACCTGATGGGAACAATTGAGAAAGGAAAACTTGCAAACCTGATTATTTCTTCAGGAAACCTGTTTGAGGAAGATAACACCATATATGAGACCTGGGTTCAGGGCGAGCGTTTTATCGGCCGCAGCAGCGCTTCAGAAGGCATTCACGGAGAATACGCGACGACCATTCCCGGCATCGGCGCGGCAACGTTGAGCATATCGGGCAAACCTGGGCAGCTGGAAGCATCTATTGCCAAAGCTGGGGATTCGACGAAAACAAAGGGCCGGATCAGTGCAAACGGAGCCTTGTATACGTTGAGTTTTAACCTGAAAGGAACCGGTGGTGCGACCCGCATGAGCGCATACGCCACAGAAGACAATCCTAAAAGCCTGAAGGGCGAAGTGACCCTTCCTGACGGAACAAGCAGTCCCTGGGAAGCTCGTTATTCGAAGAGCGTGACTGCTGAGAATAAGAAGTCCAATGAAAACAAGAAACAGTTGATAGAAGGCAGGGTAACCTATCCCTTCCTGTCCTACGGGAATGAAGAGCTTCCGCGGGCTCAAACGGTTCTTTTCAAAAACGCAACCGTATGGTCTAATGAGGAGCAGGGAATTATGAAGGCGACCGACGTTCTGATCGAGGGTGGAAAAATCAAAGCCATCGGCCAAAATCTGTCGGCCGGCAATGCTTTGGTAATCGACGGTACGGGAAAGCACCTTACACCGGGAATTATCGATGAACACTCGCATATTGCTATCAGCAGAGGTGTGAACGAGGGTACGCAGGCGGTAACCTCTGAAGTGCGTATCGGCGATGTCATCAATTCGGAAGACATCAATATCTACCGGCAACTTGCCGGGGGTGTGACTACCTCGCACTTGCTGCATGGGTCTGCCAATCCAATCGGTGGACAATCGCAGTTAATTAAGCTTCGCTGGGGCCGCTCGCCTGAAGAACTGAAATTTCAGGGTAGCGCAGGATTTATCAAATTTGCGCTTGGCGAGAATGTGAAACAAAGTAACTGGGGAATAGCGGGTGTGCGCTTTCCACAAACCCGGATGGGTGTTGAGCAGGTGTTTATCGATGCGTTTACCCGTGCTAAGGAATACCAGGAAGCACTGGGCAAAAAAGGCAGCCTGGTTAGACGCGACCTGGAGCTTGATGCATTGGTGGAGATCTTAAACGATGAACGTTTTATCACCTGCCACTCTTACGTTCAGTCAGAGATTAATATGCTGATGGATGTTGCCGATCGTATGGGCTTTAAGATTAATACCTTCACGCATATTCTTGAGGGCTATAAAGTAGCAGATAAAATGAGCGAACGAAATATAGCCGGATCGACCTTTGCCGACTGGTGGGCATATAAAGTGGAAGTGTCGGATGCGATTCCGTATAACGCTTACCTGATGCACAGCCAGGGCGTGCTGACGGGGATTAATTCAGACGATGCGGAAATGGCCCGGAGACTTAACCAGGAAGCTGCAAAAATTGTAAAATATGGGGGCATAAGTGAAGAGGAAGCATTCAAAATGGTAACATTGAACCCGGCTAAGATGATGCATATTGACGATCGGGTGGGAAGTATCAAAGCAGGTAAAGACGCTGACATTGTATTGTGGAGCGATAACCCCTTATCGATTTATGCCCGCGCTGAGAAAACTTACGTTGACGGCGTAAAATATTGGGACATAGAAGAAGACGAAGCACGCCAAAAAGACCTTGCACAGGAGCGCGCACGACTGATTCAGAAATCGCTGGATTCAAAGAAAAGCGGTAGCGCAACACAGCGCGCCGAGAGTAAGCCGTCGATGCTTTACCATTGTGAGACGATGGAAGATTTTACCATTCTTGATTAAATGAACATGATGACTCAGAAATTAAAAACATACCTTTTTCTTTTGCTGGCCATTGGCGCCACAAAGAGTACATACGGGCAAGCGACCATCTACCCGGCACCGGAACAACAGGAAAGCATCACCATTCAGGGAGCCACCCTCCACATCGGCAACGGCCAGGTGATTGAGAACGGAAGCATTTCCTTCGACAAAGGGCGAATTACTTACGTGGGTCAGCAAACCGCCTCACCGACCGGAAAGGTGATTGATGCCAAAGGAAAACACGTGTATCCAGGCTTTATCGCGCCCATTACCAACCTTGGCCTAGCCGAAATTGAGGCTGTGCGCGCTACGCTCGACTATGCAGAAGTGGGCGACCTGAATGCTCATGTAAGAGCATTAATTGCCTACAATACCGATTCAAAAGTAATTAACACTGTACGATCCAACGGTGTGCTGCTTGCTCAGGTAACGCCTCAGGGCGGACTTATCTCCGGACAATCGTCGGTTGTACAGCTGGACGCATGGAACTGGGAGGATGCCGCTTATAAGGCCGACGACGGTATGCATATTCGCTGGCCCGAAGCAAGACCAAGCCGATTCGTCAGAAGCGGCGATAACGAACAGGAACGTATCGCGAACCAGGTAGCGCTGATTGAAAGCTTCATTTCTCAGGCACGCGCTTATTCAGGAGACGACAAGGATCAGATCACGAATGCCCGCCTTAAAGGATTCGGAGGCGTATTCGACCAGTCGACGAAAGTGTACCTCCATGCGAATTCAGCGGAAGCCATCGTTTCGGGTGTAAAGAGCTTGAAAAAACAGGGTTTAACTCCTATCCTGGTAGGCGGCGGGGAAGCACATCTGCTACCAGGCTTTTTGAAAGAAAATGGAGTACCCGTGATCATTCAGCAAAGTCACCGACTGCCTTCGCAAGAGGGCGATGATGTATATCTTCCCTACAAGCAGGCCAAAATGTTGTCGGATCAGGGCGTTTTGGTTGCCTACAGCGTGGATGGATATTGGCAACAACGCAATTTGCCTTTTATGGCGGGTACAGCAGCGGGTTACGGGCTAAGCAAAGAAGAGGCTTTGAGTACCATCACCCTAAACGCCGCTAAAATTATGGGGATCGATGAGAAGACGGGAAGTTTAGAGGTTGGTAAAGATGCCAACCTGTTTGTTTCTACCGGCGACGCGCTGGATATGCGGGGAAATAACGTTGAACAGGCTTTTATCGCCGGACGCGAAATTGATACCGATAATCTGCACAAACAATTGTTTGAGCGTTATGAGCACAAATACAGTTCAGAAAATTCAGAGAAGTAATGCCTGAGCAGAGAATATGCCCTATTTGCCGAAAGGCATTTTGGGCATATTCTTCATAAGCTTTGCGGCAGCAGCAGGATTGGAGAACTGCTTCATCACCTTTTTCATATCGTTAAACTGCTTCATCAGTTTGTTAACCTCCTGAAGATCGGTTCCAGAACCTTTGGCAATCCGAACACGGCGGGCCTGATTAATAACATCCGGGTTTTCGCGCTCAAAAGGGGTCATGGATTGAATGATCGCCTCAATAGGTTTGAAGGCGTCGTCTTCTATTTCAACATCTTTCAGGGCTTTACCTACACCCGGGATCATGCCCATGAGGTCTTTCATGTTCCCCATTTTTTTGATCTGCTGTATTTGACCGATAAAGTCGTTGAAATCGAATTTGTTTTTGCGAATTTTCTTCTGCAGTTCGGCAGCCTCTTTTTCGTCGAACTGCTGTTGCGCTCTTTCTACCAGGGAGATGACATCACCCATACCAAGAATACGGGATGCCATCCGATCGGGGTGGAATACATCAAGAGCTTCCATTTTTTCGCCCGTACCAATAAATTTGATGGGCTTATTGACAACCGACTTAATGGATAAGGCAGCACCACCTCGGGTATCGCCGTCGAGTTTGGTTAACACCACGCCCGTGTAGTCGAGACGATCGTTAAAGGCTTTGGCTGTGTTGACAGCATCCTGCCCTGTCATGGAATCCACTACGAATAGAATTTCATGCGGTTGGGTAGCCTCTTTGACCGCGTGTATTTCGGTCATGAGGGCTTCATCGATCGCCAGACGTCCGGCAGTATCAACAATCACAATGCTATTGCCATTGCGTTTTGCTTCGGCTATTCCCTCGAGCGCGATGGCTACCGGGTCTTTCGATTCCAGGTTGGCATAAACCGGGACGCCTACCTGCTCACCAAGTATCTGAAGCTGATTGATTGCGGCAGGACGATATACGTCGCCAGCAACCAGGAGAGGCTTTTTATTCTTCTTGTCTTTTAGGTATTTCGCTAATTTCCCGGAAAAAGTGGTTTTACCGGCACCGTTAAGACCGGCAATCAAAATGACGGTTGGATTCCCTTTGAGCTCGAGTTCGGTAACCGTCCCTCCCATCAGTGCTGCAAGCTCATCGTTCATGATCTTGGTAAGCAACTGTCCGGGAGAAACGCTGGTCAGTACATTCTGTCCTAACGCTTTTTCTTTTACTTCGTCGGTGAATGACTTTGCAGTTTTGTAATTTACATCGGCATCGAGTAACGCTTTTCGGATCTCTTTGATGGTTTCCGCTACGTTAATCTCTGAAATGCTCCCCTGCCCCTTTAGAACTTTAAACGCTCTGTCTAGTTTATCCTGTAAATTCTCAAACATACATGCTCATTTTTTATGAGTTACAAAGGTACAAAATAGACAGTTAAAACTTAATTTCTTTTACTTTCCTGCCCACGTTATGACCTGCTACTGCATAATACAGGATAAACAGGTAGCATGGAACGACCAACCAGTATGCCGACTGCGGATTCCAGTAGTCGGCAAGAGCACCATAACCCAGTGG
>DAIRDA010000103.1:0-7660 GCA_036796375.1 Albibacterium sp. | reverse complement strand
CTGCAGCGGCACGCATATCATTGATGATGAATTTCCAGACACTTTCAACCGTATTCTTACGCACGGTGGTATCGGACAGGAGGGTGATATTATTTTCAATTATTGGAACTTCGCCCCAGTTCATTACGAGAAAACGGTAGGCCAACGATCGCATAAATCGCGCTTCGGCTATGGCGTGGCTTTTCACGGCCGGTGATACAGCCGCTCCGGCATACGTGTTGATATTGCGGATGGCCAGGTTGGACTGCCCCACTACGATAAAGAAGGCACGCCAGGAGGCTGCATTTTCGGGATTATCGCCCGTGGTATTGAACAGCACGTTGCCGCGGTCGTTATAAGCCGAAAAAGCGGTTCCGGCCCTGAAATCGCCCAGGTTGTAAGAGGCCTTGTCGTTATAATCGAACCACACGCGGCTATACAACAGGGCGGTTGAGGCGAGCACCTGCTCGTCGGTCTGATAGAAACTGGCGTCGACGATACTGTCGGTCGGCGTCCGCTCAAGGAATTCCTTTTTACAGGATGATAGTATGAGCACTGAACTGAGGAATACGATCCAGTTGATGATATGTGTTGTCTGTTTCATGATCATTTTTTTAGAAATCCAAACCTATACTAAACGTATAAACCGGGGTTAGCGGGTAGCGGCCATAGTCGAGGCCGATGGCCTGGTTACCCATGCTGGCGTCGCGGCCGACATAGGCACCCACTTCGGGATCGAAGCCTTTGTAGCCGGTGATGGTGAGCAGGTTTTGTGCACTCACCGAGACCCGCAGATTGCGCACCAGGTTCTGACGGCCAACCAGCGACTGAGGGATGTTGTAGCCCAGGGTTACGTTCTTAAGCCGAACAAACGATCCATCTTCCACCCATTTATCGGTAAAACGATCGAAGTTTCCATTGTTGGCGTTGGTGGTTATGCGGGCCACATCGGTTTGCGGGTTTGACAGGTAAACGTCTCCGGCTGCATTCTCAACGAGTTTTGCATAGTCCATGGCATGAACCATCAAATTTCGGCTGAGGTTGATGTTGTTGGGGTTCGAGTTTGCCCGGGCCATGTAGTTGTACACATCGTTGCCGAAAGTGGCGGTAATGAGCATGCTTAAATCGAAGCCCTTGTAGGAAAAACTGTTGGTAAATCCTCCAAATAGCTTCGGCCAGGGGTTCCCGATATTGGTTTGATCGTTTACATCGATGATTCCATCGGGCTTTCCATCCGGGCCACTGATATCACGGTATTTTACGTCGCCCACCCATACGCCATTGGTGGCATCGGTCGGAAGTCGCTCGCCCACATTATTGGCCGGTACGGCACTGGCATTGATTTCTTCAACCGATTGGAATATTCCTTCTTCGATATAGCCACGGAACAACCAGGGGGCCTGTCCTACCGAGGATCGTTGGGTCCAGTTATTCATCCACCAGGAGGTCCGCTCAATAAAAGCAGATTCGGAATAAAACTCCTTGATTTTCGTGCGGAAGCCCGAAAGGTTGAGATTGGAGTTCCAGCTGAAGTTCTCGGTGCTGATGTTGGTGGTGTTCAGGGTGATACCCCATCCCCGGTTTTCAAGCGAACCGATATTCACCATCGGGGCCGAAACAGCACCTGTTCCGTTCGAACCCATGTACCAGGGCAGTGGATTTTCGAGAAGGAGGTTGTCGGTATTCTTGATATAATAATCAGCCTCGAGCTGTATCCGGTTGTTTAGGAAGGCAATATTGACACCGATATTGTTGGTCATCGTCTCCTCCCATTGCAGTCCTGGATTGCTGTAGCGACTGGGTAGAAAACCGGTACCCGTGGGCGTGGGACTGGAAGCCATCGGGGCGTAGATATATCCTCCGCCGCCCTGGTTGCCCGTCAGGCCGCTTTCAAACCTCACCTTCAGTTCACTGATAACTGCTGAGTTGAAAAAGTCTTCCTGCGAAACCCGCCAGGCGACGGAAGCGGATGGGAAATAGCCCCATTTATTATCAGCTCCAAAGTTGGCCGATCCATCGGCGCGAAACGTTCCTGAGAAAATGTAGCGCTCCTTGTAATTATAATTCAATCTTCCCAGGTATGATTCCATGCCCCAGGTATTTGAACCACCGTTGTTGCTGGCCGTAAGAGCATCGCCGGCAGCCAGGTCCAGAATATCATTGGTGAGAAAGCCGGTTCTACCGCCCGAAAGGTTCTTCCAGCTGGATTCCTGCGCCTCGTGAGTCGCCATCAGGTTAAGGTTATGATCGCCAAATTGCCTGCGGTATTCGAGCTGCTGGTTCCAGTTCCAGTAGACATTGTTGGTGGAACCGTTGGTAAATGAAGCGGAGACATTCTCCGCCCATCCTATTTTGTAGGTAGGGATGTAGTAATCGGATCCGGAATAGCCAATATCAGTATTGAAAGAGGTTCTGAACTGCAGACCTTCCATCACCTGGATGCCCAGATTCATTCCACCGAGAAACTGACGCCGGGTCAGCGAATTGGTGGTCATGCTGGCGATGGCAATCGGATTAACGGGGGCGAACTCGTTCGCACCGTTGTATTCGTCGCCACCACCCCAGGAGCCGTCGATGTTCCGGACCGGAACCTGCGGGGTGAGCTGAAGTGCGTTTGAAATAATGTTTTCCTGGCTGGAGGTCAGGTTTTCCTTGGTCTGACTGAAACTCAGGTTTGCTCCAAGGTTGATCCACTCACGAGGTTTATTGTCGAGGTTGAGGCGGAAGGAGGAGCGTTTGAAACCCGAGCCTTCGGCCACACCTTTTTGATCAAGATAGTCGCCCGACAAATAGTAAGTCGTATTTTCACTTCCTCCGCTCAGACTAAGCTGATGCTTGTTCATGGGCGCATTGTTGAAGAGCTCTTTTTGCCAGTCGGTTCCCCTCCCCAGTAAGCTGGGATCAAGAAACTCGAGCGGAGTATCTCCTCCTGCGATGCTGTGATATTCGCCAACCATCTGCGCATACTGCCGGAGGTCCATCACCTCGAGCGATCCGGGCGGACGCTGCAAGCTGTACTGATAGCCATAAGCGATCTTGACATCACCGGCCTTACCTCGTTTGGTGGTTATCAGAAGCACCCCGTTGGTAGCACGCGACCCGTAAATGGACGTAGCCGACGGACCCTGAAGCACCTGGATATCTTCGATATCGGCAGGGTTAAGCCCTGCCAGCGGGTTCGAGGAGCTTTGAGCTCCAAAACCGATACCGGACGGTTGAATTTGCACCCCATCGACCACATAAAGCGGCTCGTTGGATCCGTTGATGGAATTGACACCGCGAATATTGACGGAGATTCCTCCGCCGGGTTGTCCGGAGTTCTGCGTGATGTAGACGCCGGCCGACCTCCCCTGTATGGCCTGTTCGATGGTGGTATTAACGGTCTTGTTTAAGTCTTCTGCCGTTATGGACGTTTGGGCGGTTGTCAGGTTGGCACGCTTGCTGACTCCGTAGCCCACCACAACGGCATCTTCCAGGTAAGATGCTTCCATGACTAACTGGACGTCGATACGGCTGCGATCGCCGATGGCGATTTCCTGTCGCACATATCCGATGAAAGAAACGGACAGGACATTACTCCCTGCGGGAACCCGTATGGAATATTGGCCTTTGCCATCGGTGCTGGTACCGATTCCTGTTCCAATGACCGATATGCCGGCTCCGGGCAGAACATCTCCCTGTTCGTCGGTTACCGTACCGGTTACTACTTTTTCCTGCGCCCGCAACGTCTGGCCGGCACAAAAAATGAGACATAGTAGGATGACTACTCGTAAAAGTCTTTGCATAAATGGGAATTTAGGTCAATTAGTTACCCAAATCTAAGAAATCGATTAGCTGAAAAGTAGTATTCTTTTACCCATTTGTAATACAAAAAAGACAAAGCTGGCCGCTCAAACCATTTGATTCCTAACGTGTTCATCTAGTCGACCAACATGCTGTTAACGATGAGTTTAAAAAAATACAACGAGAAGAGGGACTTCAGCAAAACTTCTGAGCCAACATCCGGAAAGACCAAAGACAATCAAAAGTTGATTTTCGTTATTCAGAAGCACGCCGCGTCGCACCTGCACTACGATTTCCGCCTGGAGATGGAAGGAGTGCTGAAAAGCTGGGCGGTACCGAAAGGTCCGTCGACCGATCCTTCGGTGAAACGGCTGGCCATGATGGTGGAGGACCATCCGTACGACTACCGGACATTTGAAGGGATTATTCCGAAAGGCCAATACGGCGGCGGTACGGTGATCGTATGGGACGAAGGGGTTTATGAGCCTTTAGAAACGTTTAAAACGAAAAAGGAACAGGAAAAACATCTGTTAAAACAGTTGAAAGAGGGGTCGCTGAAGATTCATCTGAAAGGTCAGAAACTACAAGGCGAGTTTGCATTGGTAAAAACACAGGGCATGGCGGAGAATTCCTGGCTGTTGATTAAACATAAAGATGAATTTGCTTCGAAAGATGATATTACGGAAAATGAAACGTCTGTTCAGTCGGGCAAGACCTTGGAAGAAGTCAAGAAGAGCAGCAAACGGGTGTATGGAGAATCGACTTCAGCGGATAAAAAGGAGGAAGTGGATGAAAAGCTGAAAGAGGAAACGGAAGAGAGCGAAGATCCCGACAGAGCGGCTGTCGCTATGGAGGATATCAAGGCATTACTGAAGAAGGGGAAGAAAAGCCGGATTCCGAAGGGTATGAAGCCTATGCTGGCAACGCTGGTGGATGAGCCTTTTGACGACCCCGATTGGCTCTATGAGGTGAAATGGGATGGATACCGGGCATTATGCTACATACAGAACGGCCAGGTAGACATTATGTCGAGAAATAATAAGTCGTTCAACGAAAAGTATTACCCGATGACCAAGCTGCTGAGCACGTTCAGCTTCAACGCGGTACTCGACGCCGAATTGGTAGTACTCAACGAGAAGGGAATTTCAGATTTCAGTGCCATGCAGAACTGGCGTAGCGAGGTGGACGGCGACCTGGCACTGGTGGTATTCGACCTGCTGTGGTATGAAGGAAAGAGCCTGATGGACTTGCCTTTTGTGGAGCGCCATGCGATATTGAAGGAGGTGCTTCCTACCGACGACGACCGCATTCGCCTGAGCGAGGTTTTCGCGACCAGCGGCATCGATTTTCTGGAAGCAGCCACAAAAATTGGCCTGGAAGGGATCATGGCGAAGAAAGCTTCGAGCCCTTATCAGTCGAATAACCGCACGCGCGACTGGCTTAAAATTAAAGTTCAAAAACGCCAGGAGGTGGTTATCGGTGGATTTACCAGAAATGAAGGCACCAGCAAACAGTTCAGCGCCTTGCTGCTGGGCGTGTACGATAACGGCGCGTTCCAGTACGTGGGTAAGGTGGGAACCGGATTTTCCGATAAGGCTCAGAAAGAAATGATGGCCCAGTTCAAACCCCTGACTACCGAAGAAATGCCCTTTAATACCGAGCCGGATGTAAACCAGCCTTCGCGCTTTCGCCCTAATCCGCCCAAGGCAAGAGCGACCTGGCTGAAACCTGAATTGGTTTGTGAGGTGAGTTTCACCGAGATTACGGGCGACGGGGTATTCAGGCATCCTTCGTTTAAAGGAATGCGTACGGATAAGGATGCGCGTGAAGTTTTGCGCGAGAAACCGGCTCATACCGAAGACATTGTGGGCAGTGCGGAAACTCCGGAAACCGAAAAGAAAAAAGTGGTTTCAACTAAAAAGACACCAGCGGTTTCAGCGAAGAAGACACCAAATGCTGCAGCGAAGAAAAGCACCCCACCGGCGCTGGTAAAAGCACCCAAACCACATTTTCCGAAGACACTGCTGAACCCGAAGGAAGAAACGCAGGTGAAGAAAATCAACGGACACGATCTTAAATTCACGAATTTAAGCAAGGTATACTGGCCGGAAGACGGCGTTAGCAAGCGCGATATGTTCAATTATTATTACGCAGTCTCGAAGTTTATCCTCCCCTACCTAAAAAACCGGCCACAATCCCTCAACCGTTTTCCAAACGGCATTCATGGAAAGAGCTTCTACCAAAAAGATGTGAAAGGCAAGGCGCCCGACTGGGTTAAGACCTTCCCCTATACCACCAGTGATGGCGGCGACAAAGAGTATCTGGTAGGCGATGATGAAGCTACCCTGATGTGGATGGCTTCGCTGGGCTGTATCGAAATGAATCCATGGTTTAGCCAGGTGGACTCGCCCGACAATCCGGATTATTGTATCATCGACCTCGATCCGGATAAGAACACGTTCGACCAGGTGATTGAGGCAGCCCTGGAGACAAAAAAGGTGCTGGATGAATTGGGCGTTCCCTGTTATTGTAAAACTTCCGGATCGACCGGGATGCATATCTATATACCGCTTGGCGCTAAATACAGTTATGACCAATCGCAGTTGTTTGCCAAACTCGTCGTGAGCATCGTGCATGAACGGTTACCGGACTTTACAAGCCTTGAACGCATGATTAAAAACAGAAAGGGTAAGATGTATCTGGATTTCCTTCAGAACCGGCCGGGTGCTACCATTGCCGGGCCGTATTCCCTCCGTCCGAAACCAGGTGCGACGGTATCGATGCCCCTGGAATGGGAGGAAGTGAAACCGGGTCTGCAGATGAAAGATTTTACCATCTATAATACGATCGACCGGCTGAAAGAAAAGGGCGATTTATTCCGGGGTGTGCTGGGCAAAGGAATCGATCTGGAAAAGGTGATTGAGAAAGCCGGAAAAATGTTCGATTTATAAACCGAGATCGCTTAGCTGAATGTGTGCAAGGGAAGGAAATACGCGGTCGGCTTCGGCAAGTATCGCAGAATCGCCTATTCCGATAACCTTCATACCGGCATTTCGGGCTGCCTGAACACCCGCTACGGCATCTTCAAATACCAGGCATTCGGATGGCTGCACGCCCAGGAGTTCTGCGCCTTTCTGAAATACGGCGGGATGTGGCTTCGACAGGCTGACGATGTTTCCGTCAACAATTTCATCGAAAAATCCGATCAGGTTCGTTTTCTCCAATATGGTACGCGCATTTTTACTGGCTGATCCTAAAGCCACTTTGACTGCTGACTTCCGGAGGGCTGAAAGAATCTCTTTGGACCCCGGAAGAAGGTCGTCCGGCCCCATCCGTCCGACCAGTTCGAGGTACCATTCGTTCTTACGGGTAGCCAGTTTTTGCATCTCCTCCGGATTCTTTGGTTGCCCAATCCACGACAGGATCAGGCGGAGCGACTCGATCCGGCTAATTCCCTTCAGTTTTTCATTATCCTCTTCGCTAAAATCGGCACCCAGCGAATTGGCCAGCCGCTTCCATGCTTGGTAATGAAATACGGCCGTGTCTACCAGCACACCATCAAGGTCGAAAATACAGGCTTTTATATTCTTCACAGGTTTCAGGTTTTCCGACAAGATAGAAAGTTTGACTGTGATATTTTCTTCTGGCGTGTATAACTATTTTTTTAGTTTTAATTTGTCCGGCACGTAGATTTGGCTTACATTTATCATAACAACCTGATATTATGAACGCTAAACTCCTTTTTCTCTTGCTGTGTATGTACTCCGCCAGTCTGCACGCCCAAGATTCGCTAGACAACAGCCGGCTGTTGGATATGTACCAAAGTGGTCGTTTTGCAGAGGCGGCCCAATATATGGAGGCGCTATACCCGGATAGCCAAAAGACCGAATCGGTATGG
>DAIRDA010000102.1:0-7674 GCA_036796375.1 Albibacterium sp. | reverse complement strand
TTGGTCTTGCCCTCCGGGTTCAGCTCTTCCAGTATCTTTCTATTTTTCTTTAAAATGCTATTGACCGTCCGAACATAACGGAGCCGGTCCGATTCCCTGCTCTTATTATAATTACTCCGGCAGGCATCGTCGCAGAATTTCTTATCGATGCGCCCTACCAGGGTGCTCCCACAATCCAGGCATTTGCGTTCCATATAAGCTTAAAAAAAATACCTCAGAAAGATAAGCAGCCGTCTTCAAAAGTGGGTCATCAATCTAAAAATCTTAGCCTAAGCCGGTCTGATCCGGATAAAACCGGAAATAACCGGATAAGTTCCGAATCTGTGCGGCCCGTGTTCCCACCTTTGTGATGTCGGGTCCATAAGGCCCTTTGTATTCACTTAAAATAAATTGTTATGAAAACTTCTATGCAAAACAGTGTTCGACTAACCGGCTTCCTGGGGAACGATCCGGAAATCGTAAAATTTGGTGATAACAAATCGCTGGCGCGCGTATCACTGGCAACCAGCGATTATTACAAAAATAAAAGCGGTGATTGGATTACCGAAACGCAGTGGCACCAGCTCGTGATGTGGGGCAAGCAGGCAGAAATTGCAGAACGGCAGTTAATGAAAGGTCAGGAAATATCCATTGAAGGCAAACTTGTTAACCGGAGTTACGAAGACAAGAACGGCATTATACGTTACGTAACCGAAGTCGTCGTTAACCGCCTTGCCGCCTATCCTCGCCTGAACCAGCCGGTCAGCAAGCTGGTAGCAGCCGTTTAGTATGCAAAATGCTAGTGGAAATCGTCAAAGAAGCGTCGGGTATACGGGCCTGGCATCGCATGATCGCCGGGCTCAAACCGAAAGTTCACCACGTTGACTGAATCAAGCGCTGTGAAAGCGAAGGTTGCTTCAGCCAGATAGCTGTTAGCTCCGGCAGATCCGATGCTTTGCGTCAGGTAGAAGGGGTCATCAATATGGAGGTAGATCGTGTCTTTCCGACGTTCTCCTGCACGCAGCTGGATTTCCGCATACTTATGGTTCAACGCACCCTCCAGTGCCTCCGCTGTATACGCAACGGTTTCAGAAGCAGGATTCTTTTCAATATGAAACTTTCCGGTGTTATCGTCATAATGTACAATATAGGGAAGGGGCTGAATGCCTGGTTCCACAGGTGTCATGGCAGCTGAATCATCCATCCTCGGTGCACTGGCCACAGCCGCAGTATCGGCTTCGTCCTGACTTGTTGTCGGTTCGCTGGTACAGGCAGCCGTAAACAGCAACAGGGCCAGGCCTAAATAGATGTATATTGAATTCAGCATAATGCGTTGTTTAAGGGTTGTTTTGAGCAACCGGAATAATCCGGCCATTGAAAAATTTATGTCCGGTCAGTGCGAAATCGGCGATGTACTTACCCATTTCAAAGGCTGCCACGGGCGATTGAAAGTTCGGGAACGCTTTCTCAAGCATTTCCGTTTGAGCCGAACCCAGCGCCAGGCAGTTGATACTGATCTTCTTATCAACCAATTCCGGTGCCAGACATTCCGTAAGCACGTGTAATGCCGCCTTGCTGGCTGAATAGGCACTTAATCCCGGAAATTTTGCACTTCCCTGAAATCCACCCATGCTGCCGATATTCACGATATGCGAATTTTCGTTCATCAGAGGAGTCAGGTGCTGAATCATTTTCACATGGCCCAGCAAATTGCTTTGCAGCATTTCGGCAAAGTCTATCTGACTCAGTTCCATGAAAGGCTTATTGATCAAGGCACCCGCATTATTAATCAAAATGTCCACTTTTTTAAAGCGTTCCTTAATAAAGGGAACCAATCCGTTTGGGTAATCGTCGTGAACGATATCAAATTGTGCGGAGTAAAGGGTGCAATCAGGGTTCAGACCCTTGGCAATGTCATAAAGCGTCTTCAATTTCTCCGGTGATCGAGCCAAAGCGACCACATGGTTGTTCGAGTTTAATATCAGTTCCAGAACCGCTTCGAAACCCACTCCGCTACTTGCTCCGGTTACTACAATATTCATATTTGTCGATTTTAAATGATTTTTAAAGTTACAAATTTGTAAACGATTGCCCGTCATCCTGGTTTTCCAGTTCTTTCTCTTTCGGCAGTTCCTTTTCACCAAGCGCCTGGGGATTGAAAATAAAATAACTCCCAAATACAGACATCAATGCCGCAATCAGGTAGTAGAGCAGACTGATTAATACGGCCAGATGAGGGTCGAGATTGAAAATTTCTGCGCCGTAGAGGAATACTACTTCCCGAGCGCCAAGACCTCCAACTGAAAAAGGAAAGATTGCAACCAGCGAAGAAGCAAGGAACATCAGAAGATAGGGCGAAAACTTTCCGTCAAAATGCAGTGCATACAGAATGCATATGGCACTGATCAATTGAAGCGATTGCACGCAAAGGGCTTTGAAGTGTGTGCCGAAAAAGCGCTGGCTGTAGTCGGCAAAGAACTTTTTCATCACCAGAAAATAAAGCAGCGTAAACACGGGGATCGCAGTGAGCGGGATCCAGTTCGGAATTCCCAGTTGTGGGATAAATACCACCAGCAATGCTGTAATCAGGCAAAGCGCCCAGAGCCCGCTCAGGCGGTCAAAAAAAATCGCCATCAATAAGCGCCGCCCTTTGATACCGAACTTTCGGCGCAGGAAGAAAATCTTATAGCCGTCGCCCCCGATTCCCCCGGGCAGGAAAAGATTGTAAAACATGCCCAACAGATACAGTTTTAAATTGTAGCGCTCTGATATGTGCAGACCAATGCCTTTGAAAAGACCGTTCAGCCGGGTGGAAGTGATTCCCTGTGAAATAACGAAAGCTAGGAAAGCCAGTATGAAATAGCCGGGATCCGACTGTGTAATGGCTTCTTTTAAGTCGTTTAGGGAAACCTTGCTGAATACCAGATAAAGCGAAAGAAGTGTGATGCCGATTTTCAAAAAGAGCTTGGTAAGCCCCCATATTCGCTGCTTGGTCATGAAGAATGGCTATAGATCAAGGGTCAAAGATACAGAAAGGTGATAATATATGCGACAGCGCCCACTGAAAGCCCGCGACTGATGGTATGGTTTTTGGTTAAATGTCGTAAACTTGTATAAATAATAAAACAGGATATCATGAAACGAACACTTCAACTTTTTTGTATGATGGGCATCATCGCCCTTTTCCTCGGCGGATGCGTAGCGCAGCAAGGTGCATCAACCCCTTCGGCTGCATCGTGGCGTAACGGCGTTAAAGGCCAGTGGACGCTGAATTCGGTCGAGAAACAAAGCTTCCCATCAGGCGCTACTGTAAAAACGATATTTGACGAAGCAGCGATCGATTGCTTTATTGGCAGTGGTTGGAATCTTACCGGAAGCGGAAAAGGATCCATTACTTTTAGTCAAAGTGGAAGCTCATGCAACCCAGGCGCCGTACGCGATATTTTCTGGTCGGTAAATCAAGACAAAGGATCAACCAGCACTCAGTTTATGTTTAAGAAAATTATGCCGGGAGACCGACCTAAAGACGTAACCGTTGGCTATAGCCTTGATTTAATCAGCGCTAACGACAATGGTTTGGTGATGAGCATGCCGGTTGACCTGGGAGGTGAAACCGGGTACCTGCTATTCCACTTCAGCAAAAATTAAGAATTACTTTTCAGAAATAGAAAAGCCCTCGCTCCAGGCGAGGGCTTTTTTGTGAACGATAGAAATCAAACAGAAAAAAATAATTTGCTGTAATTTAAGTCGTTATAATATTTATGAAAAAAAGATGCATGATTATTTTTGTAATCTAGATTTCTAATCTATATTTGCATTCCCAAACGGGAGATTAGCTCAGTTGGTTCAGAGCATCTGCCTTACAAGCAGAGGGTCACTGGTTCGAATCCAGTATCTCCCACCAAAGTAAAAGCCTCGGAAAATCCGGGGCTTTTTTCGTTTATACCCTCTTCGTTTTTGACTCCCCTGATTTCGGATTCTTTAAAATTACTTTTACCATCCATCTCCTGATATTCCGTATCCCTTCAGTTCAGTCCTCATTTTATTTCGTTTTACTTGCTTAAGAGATAGACGTTAATTGAACCCTGTATTTACCGCACGACGGCAAGGGGTACTTGCCGTCGTAGTAGGGTTCTAGTAGGGTTCAAGTGCGGTTCAACCTAAACGAGAGTTAATGAATTATAATGTAAGTTAATGATGAAGCTGCAAGCATCCGGTATCCACACCCCGTCAAACCTAATTCCCGTTTTTTTGTATATTAGGGAACATGAACCTTTTTTACTCTAATCCCATCATTATGAAAAGAATAAGTCTTACCATCAGCGCCTTCCTGCTCGTTTGCTTAGTGCTGACGAATTTTTCTCTCAAAGCACAAGACTCGGGTGCGCTCAACGGTGCCTGGGAAGGAAAATCGGGCGACGGACGCTTTGTGATGCTCTTCCAGGATGGCTATGCAACGGCATCGCACTACACGGCGGGTGCTTTCAAATCAACCTCAGGCGGTCCTTTCACCCTTAGCGGCAACCGCGCCACGGTCAATGTTGAGTTCAGTTCCAACAACAAAGATTTGGTAGGGACGCAGCAGAGCATGCAGTTTAAAGTTGATGGCAATCAGCTTACGGTAACCATGGAGGGTATGGGCGACCGGGAAATGAAGCTGCAGCGGATCGACCAGGGGAAGGCTCCTTTGGCAGGCGTATGGCAGATTACCGACCGCATGGAAGACGGAAAGCTGGTTCCTATCCAGCGTAGTGGTACCCGAAAAACGTTAAAAATGCTGACCGGAACGCGCTTCCAGTGGTTTGCTATCGATCCGGCAACGAAGCTGTTTGCAGGCACAGGCGGCGGAACCTACTCGTTTAAGGATGGAAAATATACCGAGAATATCGAATTCTTTTCGCGCGACGACAGTCGGGTCGGTGCAAGCCTATCCTTCGACGGAGAATTGAAGGACGGTGGATGGCACCACAGCGGGTTAAGCTCTAAAGGCGATAAGATTTATGAGGTGTGGGGACGCGGTAAATAAAACCGGTTCCATAACATCCCGATCAGGCAGTAAATAACCACTGCGGCGGCTCCGATAACATTGAGCCACAAAAAAGCGATTACATCCAGTTTATAGATCAGGATAACCGTAAGCTCGGCCAGAACCCCGGACACAAAAACGTTGGTTCCCCGGGCTTTTTTCATATAAAAGGCCACCAGGAATATTCCGAGAATAGGGCCATAAAATAGCGATCCCAGCACATTCACCGCTTCGATAAGTGAGCCCATCTGAGTAGCGAACATGGCTACGCCGATGGAAAAAATGGCCCATACCAGCGTGTGGAGCCGGCTGTATACGAGCTGCTTTTTATCGTCATGTTCACCTTTGTAAAAACTTAGCTGGATGTCTTTGTAGGAAGAGGAGGCAAGAGAGTTCAGCGCAGCCGAGATGGATCCCCAGGAGGCCAGAAAAATCACGGCGAAAAGCATTCCGATCATCCCTGGCGGGAGGATGTTTTGCACAAAGTACAGGAAAATATAATTGGTGTCTGTTTTTTCGATGCTGATGCCTGTTTCATTGATGGTGGTTTCCACCTCCGTATGCAGGTCTTGAATCTGCTTCTGGACTGCCTTGTATTCGGTTACGGTCTGATCGAGCTCAGGCGAGTTCGCATCGCGCTGATCGAGTATCTTTTTAGAAATGCTGATCTGCGCGTCCTGAAGCAGGGCATGTTTTTCATTGAAATCCGATGCTAACTCGGGATGTTTTTGCTCCAGCAACTGGTACGACCGTTCGTTGAAATAGACCGGGGCCGGCTTCAGGGCAAAGAAAGCGAACAGCAGCGCGCCGATTAGTAAAATAGCAAACTGCATGGGAATCTTGACAAGTCCGTTCAATAGCAAGCCGATCCTGCCGGTGCGGGTGTTGCGCGCAGAAATGTATCGTCCCACCTGGCTCTGATCGGTTCCGAAGTATGAAAGTGCCAGGAAGAAGCCACCGATGATGCCGCTCCAGATATTATACTTATCATTCCAGTCGAAATCCGTCGTGATCACATTGAGTTTACCCGACTTTCCTGCTATAAACAGGGCGTCGCTGAAGGTAGCCTGATTGGGCAGGTTTTGGATAAGCAGGTAGCCAGCAAAGCCCATGGTGCCCAAAATAATTAGAAATTGCAGCTTCTGGGTATGGGCGATGGCTTTTGCGCCTCCGGAATAGGTATAAAGCAACAGCAGACCGCCCGTCAGGATATTGGTCATATAAATATTCCAGCCCAGGATGGTGGAAAGAATGATGCTGGGTGCATAAATGCTGATGCCGGTAGATAGGCCCCTGGAAAGCAGAAAGAGAAAGGAGGTGAGCACCCTGGTTTTTTTGTCGAACCTGTTTTCGAGGTATTCATAGGCGGTATAAACCTTCAGCCGTTGGAATATCGGAATGAAGGTGACCGCGATCACAATCATGGCCAGTGGAAGGCCAAAATAATACTGCACGAAACGCATACCATCGGTATAGGCCTGTCCGGGCGCAGACAGAAAGGTAATGGCGCTCGCCTGGGTGGCCATGATGCCGAGCAAAACGATATACCAGGGCAGCTCCTGATTGGCCAGCAGATAGGAACGCGCATCTTTTTGTCCGCGGCCTTTATACATGCCGTAAACTAAAATGGCAATCAGGGTGATAAAAAGTACGGTCCAGTCAGTCAGGCTCATTCCCAATATTTTGTAAAAAAATAATAACCGATTATTTGTACAACCAGGGCCAACAGAAGCAGGATATACCAGATGTTAAAAGAATCCTTTTTCATGGTGTCGCGCTTTTCTCCTGCGGGGAACTGCCCGCAGAGAGCATGTTAAAGAACAGGCGGGCGGCGCCCTCGTGCCCTGCGGGCAGCTGCCGGAAGAACGACAGGGAAGTATAGATAAAATGCCCTTTTCCGTAAGCAGCGTATAGGGTGGATCCCTGCAGGGCTTGCTCACCGGTATCATTCATTTCAAACAGGGGGGTGTAACGTTCGTCCCAGTCGCTCACAAAATAAAGCCCTTTTTCCTGCACCCATCCATTAAAGTCGGACGGTTGAATTTTATTTGGGTAATGGAGCAAAGAATGCTGCGGATCTAAGAAGCGAACCTTAGCATCTTCCTCGGTGACCCGATCGCGACCGATGGTAAAAGGGTAGGGGCCTATATCGGCGGTTGCCATATCCTGCAAGGTGTTGAACTGCATCAGCAGCGTTCCGCCATTGCGGACATACTGCTTTAAAACCGGCATCCATTGCCGCATCCGTTTCTCGGCATTAATAACTCGTATTCCCGTGATAATGGCATCGTATTCGGCGAGCCTGCCAGCAGACACCAGATCGCTTTCCTGAAGAACAACCACTTCTACGCCAGCTACTTTTAAAAACGCTGGTATAAAATCGCCCGCACCTTGTACATAACCCACCTTCCTGGCCGAATTTTGGATGCCGGCACCCAGAATTCGGGCTTCAGCCGGATTGTAGTAGCTAAGCGTGGGAAGGTGTGGGTAGCGTATGAGCGACTGATAGTGCTTGTATTCCTGTTCGCCGACGCGCAATACGGCCTTAATTTCTTTTAGTTCTTTTTCCGGGAGGTCTATCTGAAAGGTGGTATCGGAACCTGCCGGAAGCTGAAGGTTTTTAAGGGAAGCGATGGAGCGGCCACCTTGCAGGATGTGGAGTTCGCCGT
>DAIRDA010000101.1:1665-7740 GCA_036796375.1 Albibacterium sp. | reverse complement strand
CAGTATTTTTTCCTTTGTTTTCGGATTAATATCGCTATTTCCCCGAAAGGCTCTGGATACCGTGGAAGTCGACAAATTCAACTTTTCGGCTAACTGTTTTATATTGATAGGATCCATAAGCTAGGAATAAATTAGGTTTGGAATGAGCGCCGCCGGCGACCAATATCGATATTAAATTGATTTTTTTACATTTTTTCCGTAAATTTGCATCTCTTTCTATCAAAGACGGGCATTTTTCTGCCGAATATCTTTCTCCTCTTAGCAATATTGCTTTCACTTATCGGACGTCTCTGATTGTTTAATAATTTCCCTCAAGGAAAAAACCAGCATATGATACAAACATTCGAATTTAGCCCCCAAAATCCTTTAGACCATCGGCAAAAGCTTGAAATAGCCTCTTTCCTTCATAGCCAGTTAGGTGCTTATGGCGATCCTCAACCGGCGATCGAAAAGGCAATTGACTACGCTCTGGGGCGGAACGGCTCGCTTGGTGGACACGTTTTTGTTTCGAAATCCGAAAACGAAATCACGGGTGCTGTGGTTATCAATAAAACGGGTATGAACGACTATATCCCTGCGAATATCCTGGTGTATATTGCTACCCGTTCTGAACTCAGAGGCCAGGGCATTGGGAGAAAGTTGATGGAGTTGGCCATCGAACGTGTGGAAGGCGACGTGGCCCTGCATGTGGAACCCGATAATCCTGCCAAAGCGCTCTATGAGCGTCTGGGCTTTACCAATAAGTACCTGGAAATGAGATTAACGAAAGAAGGCAAATAATGGCATACTTAACGTTAAACAAGAAGAAGCTTAAAGACAATTACGAGGAACTTGATCTTTTCTTCAAAAAGCGAAACATTTCATGGTCGGTTGTCGCAAAGATGCTTTGCGGTAACGAGAAATACCTTCAGGAAATCATCAATATGGGCGTACGGCAGATTTGCGATTCCCGCCTGAGTAATCTTGAGATGATAAAATCCATCGACCCAACCATTGAAACGATTTATATCAAGCCGCCTGCCAAGGCAAACATCGACCGGATTGTGGAATTTGCAGACATTAGTTTCAATACCGAATTCGAGACGATTAAATTACTTTCACAGGCAGCAGGCGAACAAGGCAAGCTTCACAAGATTATGGTGATGATCGAATTGGGAGAACTACGCGAGGGAGTAATGCGCGACCAGTTTGTGGACTTTTATTCCCGGATATTCAAGCTACCCAATATTGAAGTGGTTGGCATCGGGGCTAACCTGACCTGCATGTATGGCGTGCTTCCGAATGAAGACAAACTGATTCAACTCTGTTTATATAAAGAGTTGGTGGAGGCAAAGTTCAACCGGAAAATTCCCTATGTTTCAGGGGGTACATCTGTAACCATTCCGCTGATTCAAAAGGACATCTTACCCGCCGGAATTAACCATTTCCGGATTGGCGAAACCTTTTATCTGGGAACCGATGCCTATCATAATAAGCCCTTCGAATCGATGCATAACGATGTGTTCAAATTATGTGCTG
This sequence comes from Albibacterium sp., assembly GCA_036796375.1. Taxonomy (GTDB): domain Bacteria; phylum Bacteroidota; class Bacteroidia; order Sphingobacteriales; family Sphingobacteriaceae; genus Albibacterium. The sequence goes on along the minus strand of DAIRDA010000101.1, from coordinate 6,222 downwards.
AAGTTATTGAGCTGAATGAAAAGCCCATGGTACCCAATGGAGAGTTTGGCCAGAATATGACGGGCGAAAAGCCGGAGTTTGATCAGCGCAACGTGGGTCTGAGCTCGTACCGGGCGATTATCGACGTGGGACTGCTGGATATTGAAGTAAATCACCTGGTGCCGGTCGACCAGAGCATGGACATTGCCGGTGCAAGTTCAGATATGATAGTAATGGATCTGGGCACAAACCCGAAACGCTACAAGGTTGGCGACATCATCGAGTTTCGCATGGATTATATGGGTCTTTTACGTCTTATGAACTCCAATTACATCGAAAAGAAGTTTGAAGACGAACTTTCCGTTCTGGAGTTGAGCCAGCTTAATTAATTTACAGGTCCTTTCTGTATTTGCATACACAATCTTTAGTAACTTTGATTGTTAATGCCTGCTCCATGGAAAAGAAAAACACAGCTATTCACAGTATCCGAACCGATTACCGCAAAGCCGAATTGCATGAAAACGACGTGCACCCGGATGCGCTTTCCCAGTTTGCAAGCTGGTTTGAGGAAGCGCTGAAAGCGGAAGTGATGGAACCCAATGCCATGACCTTGTCGACTGTCTCCGAAATGGGACAGCCCAATTCACGTATTGTCCTGTTAAAGGGTTTGGATGATCAGGGCTTTGTGTTTTTCACCAATTATCAAAGTCAGAAGGGGAAGGAACTCGAGGCTAATAAACAGGTGTCTCTCCTCTTCTTTTGGCCGGAACTGGAGCGCCAGGTACGTGTTTTAGGCACGGTTGAGCGCGTAGCTGACATGGATTCCGACACCTATTTTCAATCCCGCCCATTTGGCAGTCAATTAGGCGCCTGGGCTTCGCCGCAAAGCAGCCGAATAGACAGTCGCGAAACTATTGAACAGAATATAGAACAGATTCGACTGAAATTTAACGAACAGGCGGTTCCGCGCCCGGATCACTGGGGCGGTTATCGTGTCATGCCGTCGCAAATGGAGTTTTGGCAGGGACGCGCCAATCGTTTGCACGACCGGATCGTCTATAAAATGGATAATTTGGCATGGGAAATTTATCGGATCGCGCCTTGATAGTAACAAAGTTGAAATATTGCAAATTTTAAGCACAACCGGCACAATCAGGCATTGTTATTGATAAATGCCTGGTAGGTTTATAATTGGTTAGTAAAGGTTCCCATTCTCCCCGTTTGGGAGCCTTTCTTTTTTACCCGATCCTTGCGCACTCCTCCGATGTTGTTTTTCGCGTTTCCAATGAAGATTTTCTCTTAGAAATTCTTGCGAAATCTTGGATTGGAGTTTATGAGCCTTTCTCATATACCTCTCTATAACTCCTTTTCGTGTTCTTCGCCCCAGCTTCGTGCCTGGGTCGGACCAGGTACAGTCTAAACCCCCTTACTCTGTAGCTGGTCTGTAGCTGGTCCGAAGCTGGTCTGTAGTTGACTTACCAATCATATTGACCGTGGCGATGCATCGTCGCTTATAATTACGACTTTTGGTCAGGGTCAAACTGTAACAAAAGAAGACAGCAGACATCTAAGCTTATATTCATGGACAACAAGGATACTCTGTTTAAAGATCTCTTCGAGAAAAACTCAAAAACCATATATCACCTCTGCCTGGGATATACGGGTGATGAGTATTCGGCGAACGATCTGATGCAGGAGACCTTTATCAAGGTTTGGCAGAATCTGGACCGTTTCAGGAACCAGTCGCAGATTTCAACCTGGATATACCGGATCGCGATCAATACCTGTTTGTCTTACCTAAGAGTGGAAAAAAGGAAGGCAACTGACGAAATTAACGACTTTATTCTGGAGAACACTCCTGAACCGGTGTCAGACAAGCAGGAACAAATCAGTCAACTCTATAAATGTATTGCTCAACTGGACGAGAATGAACGTATTATTATTACGCTCGTGCTGGATGAGGTGCCTTATGCCGAAATTGCGGAAGTTTCTGGTATTTCAGAAGGAAACCTGCGGGTTAAAATTCACCGCATTAAGCACAAATTAACTGAAATTTATAACCGATATGAAAGACTTTGAGGAGATAAAACGGTTGTGGAAGGATCAGTCGGCCGAACCTGTATCGATAGAAGACGTGTGTAAGCGAATAAATGAACAGCGGCGCAGCTATGTAAGAAAAATTTTGATGCAAACCGTGGCAGTTGCATTTGCGCTTCTTTTTATTTTCGTCGTCTGGATTACGGCTACTTTTACCACCTGGACCTCACACCTCTCGATGCTGATCGTGATTTTTAGCCTGGTCTATTATTTTAAGGAGCAGGTAGCGGATTATTTTTCCATTCAAAAAAGGGAATTTGTATTTAAAAAACCGGAAGAGTACATCAGCTATTTAAAAAACTACCGGCAGTCGCGCTACGCACTGAACACCAAAACCTATCAGGTTTATGTGATCTTGATTGCAATAGCACTGGCATTGTTTGCAATCGAAATTTACTTTGTTCTTCCGTTATCGCTTCTGTTGGTTTATATTCTGATTAGCCTGGGTTGGGTTCTCCTCTGTCAGTTTGTATTTATGAAGCACTTCAAGAAAGAGGAACAGGAGCGCTTAAATGCGATGATTGAACGCCTGGAAAAACTCGCTAAACAATTCCCTTAATTCCGAATTTTTCAACGAAACCAAATATTTTTTGGCATTTTAAATAAAGATAGTATATTTGTCGAGTGCATTAGCAATAATGCTTCAATCATTACTCTTCCGGAGTCTTGATTTATAAAGAAGTGGCGAGAGACTGGCTCAATGAACCACTGGCAACCATCTGCAAAGAAAAGGTGCCAAATCCTGTCCCGAATTTACGGGAGAATATAAATAATAAGACATGAAAACAAAAAATCATCCTTCCCTTCGAATGCAAAGCTTTTTAAGCTCTGCTCATTGTTGTTGTTAGTCCAGCAACGTGACTGTTCTGTATGCCGCGGCTTATTCTAAATAGGCCCGGTAGGATTTACATGCAAACCTTATTCAAAAATCTAAACTCAATATTATGTCTACCCAATCTTTAAAATTCGAAACCCTCCAGATTCATGCAGGCCAGGAGCCTGACCCTACTACCGGTGCAAGGGCTGTTCCGATTTATCAGACTACTTCTTATGTATTCAACAGTGCTGAGCACGGCGCCAACCTGTTTGCGCTGAAAGAATTTGGCAATATTTATACCCGGATCATGAACCCGACAACCGACGTGTTCGAGAAACGTATAGCGGCCCTGGAAGGCGGTGTGGCGGCTGTGGCTGTAGGATCGGGAATGGCTGCGCAGTTTATTGCGCTAACGAATTTCCTGGAAAGTGGCGACAATTTTGTGAGCAGCCCGAACCTTTATGGCGGCACGTATAACCAGTTTAAAGTTACATTTAAGCGACTGGGCATCGAAGCGCGCTTTGCGAACGACGATTCCCCCGAGAGCATCGAGGACAAAATTGACGAAAATACCAAAGCGATATTTCTCGAAACCATCGGCAATCCAAGCTTCAGTATCCCTGATTTTGAACAGATTGTGGGTGTGGCCCGGAAGCATGACATTCCGGTAGTAGTAGATAACACCTTTGGTGCGGGTGGCTATTTGTTCCGTCCGTTCGATTACGGAGCGAATGTAGTGGTGCATGCCGCGACCAAATGGATCGGCGGATCGGGCAATAGCATTGGCGGTGTGATTGTGGACGGCGGCAATTATAATTGGGGTAATGGTAAATTCAAGCAATTCAGTGAGCCCTCTGAAGGATATCATGGCCTGGTGTTCAGCGATGTGTTTGGGGTAGACAGCAGCATGGGCAATATTCAGTTTGCCATCCGTGCGCGGGTGGAAGGCCTGCGCGATTTGGGTCCTGCCCTATCGCCCTTCAATTCATTCCTGTTTATTCAGGGACTGGAAACTTTGTCGTTACGGGTTCAACGCCATGTAGACAATGCACTGGCACTGGCCAAGTGGTTGCAGGAACATCCGAAAGTTGAAAAAGTGAACTACCCGGGATTAACCGATAATCCATATTATGCAAACGCAAAAAAATACCTCAAGAATGGTTTCGGTGCAGTGTTGAGTTTCGAGGTGAAAGGCGGCAAGGAAAAAGCGACCGCTTTTATCGACAACCTGAAACTTACCAGCCACCTGGCGAACGTGGGCGACACGAAGACTTTGATTATTCAGCCTGCCGCTACAACGCATCAGCAGCTTAGCGACCAGGAGCAACTTTCTGCCGGGATCAGTCCTTCTCTGCTACGCGTTTCGGTAGGTATTGAGCATATCGACGATATAAAGGATGATTTCAACAATGCTTTCGAGAAAATATGAAGCAGGGAACATTTTCATATAAAGAAACCTTTGAATTCGAAAATGGTGGGGCAATAGCGCAGCTCGACATTGCTTACAGCACCTTCGGCCGGTTAAATCATGACAAATCGAACGTGGTTTGGGTTTGTCATGCTTTGACCGCCAATGCAAACGTGATGGAATGGTGGCCGGGATTGTTCGGCGAAAAAGACTATTTTAATCCGCACGACTATTTTATTATCTGTGCCAATATCAT
>DAIRDA010000101.1:0-1565 GCA_036796375.1 Albibacterium sp. | reverse complement strand
CAGCATTCGCCATGGGGTATTGCGTTCAACGAAAGCCAGCGACTGGCCATCACTACTGATCGCAGTTTCTATGCTAACAGTCCGACGGGCGGCTTAAAGGGTTTGAAAACTGCGCGATCCATCGCATTGCTTTCTTACCGCACCTACCAAACGTATGGCTGCACCCAACTGGAAGATGATCAGCATAAGACAGATGCTTATAAGGCTTCATCGTATCAGAATTATCAGGGCGAGAAACTGATCAGGCGTTTCAATGCGTATAGCTATTGGTTTTTAAGCAAGGCGATGGATTCGCATCATTTGGGAAGAAACCGAACCGGTGTAGAAACGGCCTTAAAGCAGATTCAGGCAAAAACACTTGCCATTGGCATTAAGTCAGATTTGCTTTTTCCAGTAGAAGAACAACAGTTTATTGCTTCTAACATCCCTGGCGGTCAGTATGCAGAAATTGATTCTTTTTACGGTCACGACGGATTTCTGATCGAGACCAAGGCAATCAGCGGCATTATTTCAAATTTCTTAAATCAAAACAGCTACACGAATACATATTCAACTTCTATCACTGTATAAATGGGAAAAAAATTAAAACTGGGCATCTTCGGTTTCGGAGTTGTAGGCCAGGGACTCTATGATATTATTAAAACGAAGGAACTTAACCTTGAAATAAAGAAATTTGTAATTAAACATCCGGAGAAGAAGCGGAGTTTGCCTCAGGAGCTTTTCCATACCGACCCTGACGCTATTCTGGAAGACGAAGAGATCAATACCGTTATCGAACTGATTGATGATGCCGAGGTAGCATTCGATATTGTGTCAAAAGCCTTGCGAAAAGGAAAAAATGTGGTTTCGGCCAATAAAAAGATGATTGCAAACCATCTGAAAGAGCTGGTTCAAATACAACACGATCATCAGACATCGCTCCTTTATGAGGGCGCGGTTTGCGGCAGTATTCCCATTATTCGTAACCTGGAGGAATATTACGACAACGAGTTGCTTCACGCGGTGAGTGGTATTTTCAACGGATCATCCAATTTTATCCTTTCGAAAATTTTTAATGAGAACCTGGACTATACGACAGCGCTGCAGCAGGCACAGCGACTTGGCTTTGCCGAAACCAATCCGGTGCTGGATGTCGAAGGTTTTGATGCCAAGTATAAATTAAGCATTGTTGCGTCGCATGCGTACGGACTGTTTATAAATCCGGACGAGGTGCTGAATCTGGGCATTGCTTACCTGGGCGAGCAGGACATACGTTTTGCCAAAGAGAAAAACCTGAAAATAAAACTGGTACCTACCGCTAAAAAGATCAATGAGCGGCAGGTGATCTTATATGTGATTCCGAAGTTTGTCGGACCCGACAATATTCTATATCAGGTTGAAAACGAATACAACGGTGTGCTGGTTCAGGCGGCTTTTGCCGATCAGCAGTTTTTCTACGGCAAGGGCGCCGGTGGTCACCCCACCGGGTCGGCAGTTCTGTCTGACATTGCTGCCTTGCGTTACGACTATCGGTACGAATATAAAAAGCATTTGAACTCGTTCGAAAGCGATTTGGAAGGTTATAG
>DAIRDA010000100.1:0-7744 GCA_036796375.1 Albibacterium sp. | reverse complement strand
AATATTTTCTCGCTTACAGCTGCGCTCGCCCGGCAGGGACTAGCCTATGAGATGGTCAATCAGCCCGACGCCTTGCAAAACTACGACCGGATCATTATTCCCGGCGTCGGTCACGCTGGCAAGGCAATGGCGAAGCTTCGGGCCAGTAATATGATCGAAGCCATCCGGCAGTATAAAAAACCCGTATTGGGAATCTGCCTGGGCATGCAACTGCTTACCCGATTTTCTGAAGAAGGAGATCAGGAACTTCTTAACCTGATACCATTGCAGACAGCCGCCTTTAAGAAAGAAATAACACTGAAGGTGCCACATATGGGTTGGAATACCTTAAGCATCGGTGAATCGGCTGGTCTGCTGCACGGAATACCTGATTCAAGCTACTTTTACTTTGTTCACTCGTTTTATATTGAATATAATCCTAATTTTACCCTCGCCTCCTGCAATTATGGCATCCGGTTTTCTGCGATTATTCAAAAAGACAACTACTATGGGGTACAATTCCATCCCGAAAAATCGGGTTTAGCAGGCGAACAGCTTCTTAGAAATTTTTCAACACTCAAATAAAAATACTTACTATGTATATCATTCCCGCTATCGATATTTTGGATAAAAAGGTTGTTCGCTTACGCGAAGGCAATTACCAGGATGTAACCTCTTACGATGTAAGTCTGGAGGAAATGATCCAGAAGTACCAGGCCAATGGCACCGAGATCATCCATATCATTGACCTCAACGGAGCAAAAGGCGATTTTACCAATCAGGAATATCTTTTTGATATTGTAAAGAAAGTCGATATGAAGATCCAGTACGGGGGAGGCATTCGCAGCATCGATATGGTGAAGCGCCTTACCGACTCGGGGATCTTCCGCGTCATCGTGGGTACCCAGGCAGTAACCAATCCAACGTTTTTAAACGAACTCAGCACCCAAAAGAGCTCCGATCAGGTTATCATCGCAATCGATGTGCTCGACGAAGTAATCAAGTATTCCGGATGGATGGAAAGCTCTCCGCTGAAACTGATTGACTACATCGACCGTTGCTTAGGGCTTGGGTTCTTCCGCTTCCTGTGCACCGACATCAACAAAGACGGCAAACTGGGCGGCGCCGGTGTCGAATTATATCAAAAATTACTCGACCACTCACCAATCATCAAGCTTATTGCCTCAGGAGGCATCAGCTCGATGGACGATATCAAGGAATTATCTCAATTACGCATTGAATCGGCCGTTGTTGGTAAAGCCATCTACGAAAACCGGATCAGTATTGAAGAAATCAAGGAATGGAATCTACGCTCACTAATCAATTTTTAAGCACAGGCTCAAACCTGGCTAAACGGATCATTCCATGCCTCGACGTGAAAGATGGTCGCACCGTAAAAGGCGTGAACTTTGTAAATCTGCAAGACGCTGGCGATCCGGTGGAACTGGCCTGGCAATACTCCCGTGAGGGTGCCGATGAGCTGGTTTTCCTCGACATCTCGGCAACGCACGAAAAAAGAAAAACCACGCTTGAACTGGTAAAGGCGGTTGCCCGCGAAGTAAATATTCCGTTTACCATCGGCGGAGGTATTTCCGAGCTCGCCGACGCCGAAGCCCTGCTCCTGGCTGGTGCCGATAAAATTTCGGTTAATTCGGCTGCCGTGCGCAATCCCCAACTCATCAGGCAGCTCTCCGATGCCTTCGGTAAACAATTCGTGGTGGTGGCCATCGATACCCGTTTTTCCGAAGGACGCAATTATGTATATCTGAACGGAGGACGCGTGAAGACAGAAATTGAAACGTTTCAATGGGTTAAACAAGCCGAGGAAAGCGGTGCAGGAGAAATTTTACTCACTTCCATGGATTTCGATGGAACAAAGGGTGGGTTTGATTGTGAACTGCTGGCAGAGATTAACCGGCAGATCAATATACCGATTATCGCCTCCGGCGGTGCCGGAAAAATAGAACATTTTGTTGACGTCTTTCAAACCAGCAATGTCGATGCAGCATTAGCGGCATCCGTATTCCATTACGGTGAAATCAACATCGGCGAACTGAAAGAGGTACTTCAAAAAAACAATATCAATATTCGCCCCTAACACATCCTATATGATTGATTTTGATAAAAGCAATGGGCTTATCCCGGTGGTTATCCAGCACTATCAAACGCTGGAAGTCTTAATGCTCGGCTATATGAATGAAGAAGCCTGGCTTCAAACAAAGAAAGAGAAGAAAGTTACCTTTTACTCACGATCCAAAAAGCGACTATGGACCAAGGGCGAAGAGAGCGGAAATTACCTGACTGTAAAATCGAGTCATGTCGACTGCGATAACGATACGCTGCTAATTAAAGTGAAGCCCGCTGGGCCCACCTGCCATACAGGTTCCAGAAGCTGCTTTCAGACCGAATATAACCAGAACTTCCTGTTTGAACTTGAGCGGATCATTGCAAATCGGTACGAAAATCCGACGGAAAGCTCGTACGTAGCCAAACTTCATAAAAAAGGAATTAATAAAATTGCTCAAAAGGTAGGTGAAGAGGCCGTAGAAACCGTTATCGCCGCTCTTAAGGAAACCGAGAAAGATTTTATCAATGAATCCTCCGACCTGCTGTTTCACCTTTTGGTACTTCTTCAGGAAAAGAAGGTTTCCTTGAAAAAAATTGCCAAAAATCTGGAGAGCCGACATAAATAGCATGATGACAGATGTTCTGATTGAGCTGGATGCGATTCTGAGTGGACACCAGAATCCGATCTATACCGTTGAAAACGGCCCGTTGCCGCATCAGGTCCTGACAGCCGGCAACGACAAAGGGGTGGTATTATGGGACCTCCACAAAATGGGATTTGATAAAGTTTTGCTGCCGGTAGAAACCTCCGTATATGCTTTGTGCTACATATCCGATCGGAACTATTTAATCGTGGGTGAGCGAAGTGGCAAAATCCTTATATTCGATTTCGAAACGAATGCGATTATCAGCCAGCTAAGCTACCACCATAAGCCGGTGTTCGACTTGCTCTATATTCCGGGCAAGGATGAACTGCTGGCAGCCTCGGAAGACGGAACAGTAAGCATCTGGTGTCTGAAAAGCTTGAGCAAACTTCATCACCTGGCGCTTTCGGAGGTTACCGTCCGAACCATCTGTTTAAGTCCGGATGAATCAACGATTGCCTTTGGGGCGAAAGACGGCAAAGTCTATCTATTCAGTGCTTCGGATTATTCGTTTCTGCACTTACTGAACGATCACCGGATGCCTGTCACCAGTATGAGTTTTTCTCCCGATGGACGCTACCTCCTAACTGGCGGACGCGATGCGCAGTTAAATATATATCAAACGGCCGACTATAAATTGTTTCGTCAGATAACAGCGCATATGTTCACGATCTATAGCATTGCCTATCATCCTGAGAAGGCTATCTTCGCCACCGGAAGCCGCGATAAAAGCATCAAGATCTGGGACGCAGCGAATTTCAGTCTGCTAAAGACCATTAGTTTTGAGAAAGGATACGATGCTCACAAATTGTCGATCAATAAAATCGTCTGGAACGCTAACTCGCAGCAGCTGATTTCCGTCGGCGACGAGAAGTTAGCCTATGTATGGTCCGTTAAGCTTCCGGATACAAACGCTTTATAATCCGTAAGCGGTGACTGTAGCTTTGCGTATCGGTATTAAATATTCCGTTTTCATCAATGGGGTCTACCCTCACCTTTCCCGAGGCATGAATAATCTCTGAATTGCTAATCAAAATGCCCACGTGTGTAATCTTGCCTTCCTCGGAATCAAAAAAAGCCAGGTCTCCGGCTTTCGCTTCCTGCAAGAAATCGACGGTTCTTCCCTGGGTAGCCTGCTGGTAGGCATCGCGGCGAATCGCCATCCCGAAGTGTTTGAAAACCATCTGTGTTAGTCCGGAACAGTCGATCCCGAATACCGATCGTCCGCCCCACAAATAAGGCGTATTTAAGTAGAAACGCGAAACCTCTTCCACCTCTTGGGGAAGGTCATCGGTACAGGTTTCTTTTGCCAGACCTAAAAACATATAACTGGTAAGCCCGATCGTAAATAAACCGTCTTCCTCCATCATCGGCAGCGTGCTTCCCGGAACCAGGTGTTGCATTTCATCCCTACCTAACTTCATCAGGATCGCATGTGTCGATAGATCAGACACGGTCGTGGGGCCCTGATTCATGTCGTGGTATAATTCCTCGGAAATGGATTCGATCTGGCGGGTTTCTACCCAACCTTCATAGTCGTCGTAGGCCAGCCTGACGAGCGACCACTGGCCGTTTTGGTCCAGAATTTCACAGGTTTCACCAAATAAAATCTGGCTGGTCATTTCACTTTTGTGCTGAGGTTGCTGACGCAGAGGTATGATCGATAGAGTACAAAGTCCGTAAGGCATTCCGTTCGTTTTCAACAAAGATAAAACATTAATCTAAACAAGATAATTCCATTTTTTGTTATCTTTATTGCAAACCATCCCGAATTATAATGACAACCATCAGCAATTTTCAGCGAATACTCATTGCCATTGACGACTCTGCCTCTTCCGAAAAAGCCGCCCAATACGGATTCCATCTCGCGCATGTCATGCATGCCAGCGTTGCTTTGCTAAATGTAATGGATCCACCGACGGCCACCTATTCGGGCGACCCCTTGCTAGGACAACAGCCCCTGGTCATGCCGGAAATTGCTGAGATGCAGGAAGAAGCCTCCCGCAGCGTTCTGGAAAAATACAGCGCATACTGGAAAAGTGAAAAGGAACTGGTTACCTACAGCAAAATTGGCAACCCCCGTGTTGAAATTCTGGCTACTGCCGAAGAATGGAAGGCCGACCTGATTATTCTGGGAACCCATGGACGCACAGGCTTCGATCATTTTATATCCGGAAGTGTCTCGGAGGGAGTCGCCAGGCGATCCCTATGTCCCGTGCTGATCGTGCCCAGCAAAACCGATCAATAAACAGGCCGGTGTCCGGCACATTTATTCATTATGCAGGAAGGCCTTCTTGGCAAGAAGCTCTTCCTCAGTTTCCCTGCGGTCTTCATCGTCAACGCAGCAGTCAACCGGGCATACGGCAGCACATTGAGGCTCATCATGAAAGCCCACACATTCAGTACATTTGTCAGGAACGATAAAATAAACTTCGTCCGAAATGGCAGTCTGCAGCTCATTCGCATCAGCAACCCGTCCGTCGTTGAAGTTGATCATGCCGTTCAGCTCTGTACCGTCTGAATATCGCCACGACTCACCTGCGTCGTAAATAGCATTATTCGGACATTCAGGCTCACAAGCCCCGCAGTTAATACATTCGTCAGTTATTATAATCGCCATTATTGTAATTACTAAATCTTAAACCATCTAAAGTACGAAATAAGAAAGCCGTTACCTATTGCATTGAATTAAGTTTCTTATTTTTGCTAACAAATATAAAGTATTATCCAGACAATTCAGTAAAAAACACATATTTTGACACTTGATCAGCGTATCCAGTCCTTCGTTAAATTGGGCAACCTTTTAACGGAAGGAACCCCTGCCTTAACTGAAATTATTCAGTCGGCACACCATCACAATGCCTGGTTTACTCCTCAAAATATGGAGCAGGCGCTCTCAGCGAACACCGAACTTTTGAAAGAAGAAATCTTGACTCAGTGGCTGGCCGCTTATAAAGATTTTTTCCGGGAAGACAGTTCCGCTACAGTCGGACTTGTATTAGCCGGCAATATACCCATGGTGGGTTTTCATGATGTCCTGAGCAGCCTCATCGCAGGCTTTTCCGTGCAAATCAAAACTTCATCAGACGATAAACAGCTGATACCATATTTGCTTGGTGAACTGATTAAAATAGAACCTGCGTTCAGGCAAAAGATTCAGTTGGTCGACCGCCTGAGCAATTTCGACCTCATTATCGCCACCGGTAGCAATAATACCTCCCGGTACTTCGAATACTATTTCCAAAAGGTTCCGCATATCATTCGTAAAAACCGAAACTCCGTAGCGGTTCTGAGTGGTCAGGAATCACCTGCGGAATTAAAACAATTAGGGCACGACATTTTCGATTATTTTGGTCTTGGTTGCCGTAACGTCTCTAAAATTTTCTTTCCCCAGGGTTATGATTATGCAACTTTTTTTGAAGCCATCGAATGCTTTTCCCCCATCAGTAATCACTTCAAATACCACAACAATTACGACTACAACAAGGCTATCTACCTGGTAAATGGCGAAAAGCATCTCGACAACGGATTTCTGCTTCTTAAAGAGGACCAACGCATCGCCTCCCCGCTGGCAGTGGTCTATTATGAAGAATACAGCGATCCAGAAAATGTGCTTAGCCGATTAGAGAATCAGCAGGAGGCTATTCAATGTGCTGTCAGCAATTTATCCCTTCCATTCCCGTCTACCGCTTTCGGGGAAAGTCAGCGTCCGGCGCTGCACGACTATGCCGACGGAATAAATATTTTAGATTTTTTAAAAGCCAATCGTCCGTAATGGTTAACTTTGAAAATATGTACATTATTAAAGTAAAAGGGATTGCAAAAATTCCTGACTATGTTCAACTGCGTGATGAACAATTTACTTTACTTGCCTATTTTCGCGTTGATCGACCCGACAAGTCACTGGACAAAGTAGGTCTGGGTGAGCAGAAGGACAAAATCATGGCCTTAATTCAAAACATGCCCTTCGGGAAAATTACAAAATTAGAACTTTAACATGGATCAAAATCTTGTACTAACGTTAAAAAGTGTCGACATATACCAACCCAAACACCTGGTACTTTCTAATGTCAACTTAAATATACAATCCGGTGAATTCGTCTACCTGATCGGTCAGACCGGATCAGGTAAAAGCAGTTTACTCAAAGTAGTCTACGGTGATCTTCCTATCGGCGCTGGCGAGGGAATGGTAGCCGGTTTCGACCTCAAAAAACTGAACGAGCGCGATATCCCCTTTCTGCGAAGAAAACTGGGCATTGTCTTTCAGGATTTTCACCTCCTTACCGACCGAACGATCGAGAAGAATCTTGAATTCGTCATGCGTGCAACCGGGTGGAAAGACCGCCAGCTGATGAACAGCAAGATGCTCGATGTTTTGGAAAAGGTCGGTTTGCGTTCCAAACTCAAAAAGATGCCCCACGAACTTTCCGGTGGCGAACAACAGCGGGTCGTAATCGCCCGGGCCCTGCTCAACGATCCTGAAGTAATTTTGGCAGATGAACCTACCGGTAACCTGGATCCCGATACATCCGAAGAAATTGTATTACTATTGCGGGAAATCAGCCGTTCGGGCACTGCTATTCTGATGGCCACGCACGACTATCAGATCATCAATAACCTCCCATCCCGGATCATCAAAACACAGTCAGGTTCGCTGCTCGACAATGTGAGCATTTAACACAACTGACATCTTGACGCTAAATCTGCTTTGGCAATACTATTGTTAAGAACTGGTTTAATGCTATGCGCATTGACCATTTTTGCATTGAACGAATCAACACTATAGTTATAAAAGAATATGAATCCCGACGACGACAATCTAGAGAAAAAGAATATTATTGACGAATTGGAAACGGTCAACGAAGCTCGTGTGAACACCAAAGGCGGAGAGCCCGCATCAGATAACGACAAGATGGAAGAGGCGGCGCCGGAACGCAACCTGGAAGCCGAGCTGGAAGAGGCTAACAATAAATATATTCGCTTGTATGCTGAATTTGACAACTACAAGCGCCGAACCTCTAAAGAGCGGATAGACATGCTGCAATCTGCCGGAA
>DAIRDA010000099.1:0-7775 GCA_036796375.1 Albibacterium sp. | reverse complement strand
ACGAAATTGTGCCGGTAGAAATTACAGGCCGCAAGGGCGAGGTGACGGTGGTTGATGAAGATGAAGAAATCAACTCTGTTAATTTCGATAAGATTCCGCAGTTGAAACCGGTTTTCAAAAAAGACGGAACGGTTACGGCAGCCAATGCATCTACCCTGAACGACGGGGCGGCGGCACTGGTACTGATCAGCAAGCAAAAAATGGAGGAACTGGGCTTGAAGCCTTTGGCGCGCATTCTTGGCTATGCCGACGCGCAGCAGGCTCCTGAACAATTTACCACCTCCCCTGCCAAAGCCATTCCCCTGGCCATGAAAGCAGCGGGAGTTCGTCCGGAGGAAGTAGACTTCTACGAAATCAACGAGGCCTTTTCGGTGGTTTCCCTGGCCAACAACCAAATGCTGGAACTGAACAGCGAAAAAGTAAATGTAAACGGCGGAGCGGTTGCCCTGGGCCACCCGCTGGGCGCATCCGGAGCGCGTATTCTGGTTACTCTTTTAAGCGTATTGGAACAAAATAACGGCCGTATCGGTGTTGCAGGTATCTGCAACGGAGGCGGCGGCGCCAGCGCGCTTGTGCTGGAAAGACTATAAACAAACCCTTAATACTTCACAATGAACAAATTTTTACTTCTTTTCCTGTTTCTGGGAAGCACTGTGTTTGGCGATGCGATGGCGCAAACGACCAAAAAAATTACACTGGAAGACCTCTACAAAACGGGCACTTTCAGGACGAACGGCGTCCGGGGTTTTCGCTCGATGAACGATGGAAAGACTTACGTTTCGATCGAAACCGATCAGGCAAGCAAGGAACGCTTTGTTTCGCGCAACAATTACGCCGACGGCAAAATGGTTGAAAAGCTTTTTTCGGACAAGGACCTGGTTTATAAGGACCTGAAATTGCCGATTGGGACCGACTTCAGCGCGGATGAGCAAAAAGTGATGATTGCGCACGAACAGGAGGCGATTTACCGCCGCTCGAGCAAGGCGTATTACTATGTATTCGATCTGAAAACAAAGAAGATTACCCCGGTTTCGCAAAAAGAAGGAAAGCAGATGTATGCTTCGTTCTCGCCCGATGGAACCAAGGTTGCTTTCGTTCGTGATAACAACCTGTTTTACACCGACCTGAACACGGGTGCGGAAACGCAGATTACCACCGACGGTAAGTATAATGAAATTATCAACGGTAGTGCCGACTGGGTATACGAGGAGGAATTTTCATTTGCTCAGGCGTTCTTCTGGAGCCCTGATGGTAAGAAAATCGCTTTCTACCGTTTCGACGAAAGTGAAGTAAAGGAATACTCGATGACGATCTTCGATAACCTGTACCCTACTGAACACAAATTCAAATATCCGAAACCGGGTGAGAAAAACTCGGTCGTGAGCATTCATATCTACAACCTGGGCGACCAGAGCATTAAAACGGCCGACGTGGGTGAGGAAAAGGACCAGTATATTCCACGCATTAAGTGGACGCGCGACCCTGAGATCCTGACGGTGTTCCGCATGAACCGTCATCAGAATAAACTGGAGTATCTGTTTGTAAATGCTTCCAGCGGCGATTCAAAAGTAGTTTTGACCGAAACGGATAAATACTATATCGACATCAACGACGACTTGACTTTCCTGGAAAACGGAAAGCAGTTTTTCCTGACCAGCGAACGCGACGGATACAACCATGTTTACCTGTACGACATGAGCGGCAAGCTGGTTCGCCAGGTAACAAAAGGAAACTGGGAAGTAACCAACCTGTACGGTGTGAACGAGAAAAAAGGAACGCTTTATTACCAGTCGACCGAATCGTCTCCGCTTCAGCGCGACATCTACAGCATCAGCCTTGCCGGCAATAAGAAAACCAAAATCAGTACGCAGGAAGGAACCAATGCGGCAACCTTTAGTGCCGACTTCAGCTATTATATGCTTTCCTTCTCGAATATAACCACGCCTCCTTACATCACCCTGAACAATATCAACGGGAAGGTGGAGCGTGTGTTGGAAGAAAACAAAGCGGCTAATGAAGTGAATGCCGAATACGGCATTGTGCCCCGCGAGTTTTTCAACTTTGAAACCTCTGAAGGTGTGGATTTGAACGGTTACATGGTGAAGCCGGCCGATTTCGATGCGAATAAAAAGTACCCCGTACTGATGTTCGTGTATGGCGGCCCCGGAAGCCAAAACGTGGTAAACTCATGGTCGAGAAACTACTGGTTCGATTTCCTTGCTCAGAATGGCTACCTGGTGGTTTGTGTAGACAACCGGGGTACCGGCTTCCGTGGTGCAGAATTCAAAAAAATGACCTACATGGAGCTGGGTAAATATGAAACAATCGACCAGATTGAAGCTGCGAAATGGTTGGGTCAGCAAAGCTATGTGGATAAAGACCGGATCGGCCTTTGGGGATGGAGCTATGGCGGCTATATGGCTTCTTTGGCAATTACCAAAGGTGCCGATGTGTTCAAAACGACCGTAGCCGTGGCTCCGGTAACCAACTGGCGCTTCTACGATACGATTTACACCGAGCGTTACCTGCGTACGCCTCAGGAAAACCCGAAAGGCTACGACGAAAACTCGCCGATCAATTTTGCTGACCAGATGAAAGGCAACTTCCTGCTGATTCACGGTACGGCCGACGACAACGTACATTTCCAGAACAGCGTAATGTTCTCGGAAGCGCTGATCCAGGCGAACAAGAAATTTGACCAGGCTTACTACCCTGATAAAAATCACGGAATTTACGGCGGAAACACCAGCTACCACCTGTTCACGAAGATTACGGATTTTATCTTTGAAAAGCTTTAATAAACTCGTTAACTGATTTATAATTTAATTATTGCAAAAATTCCAAGAATATTATTGCATTTTTGGTGCTGAACAGACTAAGGGTTTAGCACCAAACAAACAGAAAACTATATTTAAAATCTATGAAACCTTCAGAGCAAGACGAGATATTAAGCACCCACCTTATTAAAAATAATGTGGATACCCGTACCGTGTTGAATCACCCGGTGGGTCTTTTTGTGCTGTTTTTTACGGAAATGTGGGAACGCTTCAGCTACTACGGAATGCGTGCCTTGCTGGTTATCTTTTTAGTGAGTACGATCGCCGATAATGGTTGGGGATGGACCAACCAGGAAGCCCTGGTATTATATGGCTGGTATACCGGTTTGGTTTACCTGACACCACTCATCGGGGGTTTGATCGCCGATAAGCTTACCGGCTACCGGAAAGCGGTATTATGGGGTGCGCTGATTATGACACTGGGCCATGCTTCGATGGCACTGGAGGGAATCACACCGAACTTTTTCTTTATCGGACTCGGTCTCTTGATTTTGGGTAATGGTTTGTTTAAACCGAATATTTCATCCATTGTAGGGCAGCTTTACCCGGATAACAGCGATCGCAAGGATGCGGGATATACCATTTTCTACATGGGTATCAACGCGGGTGCTTTCCTGGGAATGATGCTTTGTGGTTATATCGGCGAGAAAATCGGATGGCACTATGGATTTGGTTTGGCCGGTATCTTTATGTTTTTCGGTATGCTTCAGTTTTATTTTGGCCGCAAAATTTTCGGAAAGCTGGGTGAAGATCCGAAAGAAGCGAAACTCCGCGAGCAGCAGATCCACTCTGGTGCGGTAACCGACGAAGAAGAAACGGAAAAAACGCCTGCCAAGATTGTGCGTGACCGACTGATCGTGATTGGTGTATTGATCTTTTTCTCTGTGTTTTTCTGGCTTGCCTTCGAGCAGGCAGGCGGTTCGATGACCATCTTTGCACGGGATTATACGAACCGTGCGCTGGAGGGCACTGCAGCCGTAACCTTTAAATGGATTGATGCCATTCTGACCATTATTCCATTGATTCTGTTAACCTGGGTATTGGTTAGCCTGGGCAGAAAAATCTGGAACACCTATCCGGTGACGATTTTCTTTACCGGACTGAGTTTCGTGATTATCTGGGCGATTGGCATCTGGAAAGTAGACCGCGAATTTTCAGCGGTGGGGACCGAAGTAACGGTTTCCTGGTTTCAGATCCTGAACTCCTTCTTTATCATCACCTTTGCTACCCTGTTTGCCAAAATGTGGGAAACCAAATTTAACCCTTCCGGCCCGGTGAAGTTTGCGATCGGACTTATCCTGCTGGGTATTGGTTTTGCTGCTTTGGGCTACGGATCGAGCGATATCCCTTCCGGAGCGCGTACCGCCTCGGTGAGCATGATCTGGTTGATTCTGGCGTACTTCTTCCACACCATGGGAGAGCTTTGCCTGTCGCCGGTGGGACTGTCTTATATGAGTAAATTATCGCCGAAGAACCTGATCGGACTGATCATGGGATTCTGGTTCCTGTCGAGTGCGATTGCCAACCTGCTGGGTGGCTACATCGGTAGTTACATCGACGTGATTACGGAGACCTATTCCATGGCTACATTCTTCTATATCTTCTTTGGAATTTCCTTTGGAGCGGGCCTGATCCTGATATTGATTTCGCCGGTGCTTAGAAAATTGATGCACGGCATTCACTAAACGCTTATCTGTTTAATTATTTTTTGTGTCGTTGACCGAAAGTCTTGTAATCATACCAACTTATAACGAGAAGGAAAACATCGAAAAGATCATCCGCAAGGTATTCTCCTTGCCCGATCTTTTCGATGTTTTAATCGTTGACGACGGCTCGCCCGATGGCACCGCGCAGATTGTAAAGCGCCTGCAGGAAGATTATCCCGGCAAACTCTTTATCGAAGAGCGGAAAGGGAAATTGGGACTGGGCACGGCCTATATCCATGGCTTTAAATGGGCGCTCGCCCGGAACTACGAATACATCTTCGAGATGGATGCCGACTTCTCGCACAACCCGGAAGATTTAACTCAGTTGCTGCATGCCTGTCGCAACGGGGCCGACATGGCCATCGGATCGCGCTATATCAAAGGGGTTAATGTGGTGAACTGGCCGATGAACCGGGTGCTGATGTCTTATTTTGCCTCGGGCTATGTCCGCCTGATCACCGGCATTAAGGTGCAGGATGCCACGGCCGGATTCGTCTGCTATCGGAGAAAGGTACTTGAAACGATCCGGCTCGATAAGATCCGCTTCGTAGGCTATGCCTTTCAGATTGAAATGAAATTCACAGCCATTCAGTATGGCTTTAATGTGGTGGAGATTCCCATTATCTTTACCGACCGTACGGAAGGGGTTTCGAAAATGAGTACCCATATTTTCAGGGAGGCTTTTTTTGGTGTTATCCAGATGAAAGTCAGCAGCCTTTTCCGCAAGTATAAAGCCTAGCTTATTATTTCTGAACCTAAAAGCCGTATCTTTGTTCTTATTGAAGAAATAAGCAATGAACGAAAATTTAGATCCTTCCCTGGACCGTCTGACCGATCCTGAACGCGATATTGAGCGCGTATTGCGACCCCAGTTATTCGACGATTTTACCGGACAGTTCAAAATTCTGGAGAACCTGAAAATATTTGTGAAGGCGGCCAAATTGCGTGGAGAATCGCTCGACCACGTGTTGTTGCACGGGCCTCCGGGACTGGGGAAAACGACCCTCTCGCACATCATTGCCAACGAGATGGGTACCGGCATTAAGATCACTTCGGGTCCGGTGTTGGATAAGGCGGGCGATCTGGCCGGGTTGCTCACCAACCTGAATGAAGGCGATATTCTTTTTATTGATGAAATTCACCGCCTGAGTCCGATTGTGGAGGAGTATTTGTACTCTGCCATGGAGGATTTCAAAATTGATATTATGCTGGAGACCGGACCGAATGCGCGTTCGGTGCAGATTTCACTCAACCCTTTTACCCTGATTGGGGCCACTACCCGATCGGGATTGCTGACGGCACCGCTTCGCGCCCGTTTCGGCATTAACAGCCGCCTGCAATATTACGATGCGAAATTGCTGACCGATATTGTGATGCGGTCGGCCCAGATCCTGAATACGGAGATCAACGAAGAGGGAGCTTATGAAATTGCACGAAGAAGCCGCGGAACGCCGCGTATAGCCAACGCGCTGCTTCGGAGAACGCGCGACTTTGCGCAGATAAAAGGTACCGGTAAAATCGATACGGCCATTGCGCGCTATGCGCTGGATGCCCTGAACGTAGATGAATACGGACTGGACGAGATGGATAACCGGATTCTGACCACCATTATCGACAAATTTAAAGGAGGACCGGTGGGTTTGAAGACGATTGCGACGGCCGTTGGGGAAGATGAAGGAACCATTGAGGAAGTATATGAGCCTTTCCTGATTCAGGAGGGCTTCCTGATGCGCACCAGCCGTGGGCGCGAATGCACCGAACTTGCCTATAAGCATTTGGGCAAAAAATATTTTAAAGACAATACCTTATTTTAAGCATACATGAATATTGAAGTCAGACAACTAACCAACAGTGATTATAACGACCTGAAACAGTCGATGATAGAGGCATATTCCGGCTCTGCCGGGGGGATATGGACCCGCGCGAACATCACGGATCTGATTAAACTCTTTCCGGAAGGGCAGCTTTGTGTGGAGGTCGACGGAAAGGTGGTTGCCTGTGCGCTGGCCATTATCACGAATGCCAAAGATGTGTATTCAGGGCATACGTACAAGGAAATTATCGATAACGGTAAATTTACTACGCACACGCCCGATGGCAATATTTTTTATGGCATCGAGGTTTTTGTGCACCCCGAATATCGCTCCTTGCGGCTGGGGAGGCGCCTTTATGATGCTCGGAAGGAAATTTGCGAACAGATGAACCTGAAGAGCATTGTTGCCGGCGGGCGGATTCCAAAATATCATGAGCATGCCGATACACTGACTCCACGCCAGTATATTCAGAAGGTAAAGCAAAAGGAAATTTACGATCCGGCGCTTACTTTCCAGCTATCCAACGATTTTCACGTCCGGAAAATTCTGAAGAATTATCTTGCGGGCGACCTGGAATCGAAAGAATATGCCACCCTGCTGGAATGGAACAATATCTATTACGACGCCGATACGAAGGGGGGCTCGGCCTCGAAGCAGACGATACGAATCGGACTGGTTCAGTGGCAAATGCGGGCCTTCAGCAATATCGAAGCCTTCTACGATCAGGTGGAATTCTTTGTGGATGCGGTGAGTGGCTATAATGCCGATTTTGCGGTATTCCCTGAATTTTTCAATACTCCTTTGATGGGGCCTTTCAATCATTTGCCGGAACGGGAAGCGATGAAGCAACTGGCAGCGTTAACAACCCAGATTCGCGAGAAGATTCAGGAGTTTGCGGTGTCGTACAACGTGAATATTATTTCAGGTTCGATGCCCGTGATTGAAGGGGAGAAACTCTACAATGTTTCGTACCTCTGCCATCGGAACGGAAGTTTTGATGAATACCGCAAGGTGCACATTACGCCGAACGAAGTGAAGTATTACGGGATGTATGGAGGCGATAAGGTGAAGGTATTCGACACGGATTGCGGAAAAGTGGGTATACTGATCTGTTATGATGTGGAATTCCCGGAACTGAGCCGTATCCTGGCCGACCAGGGCATGCAGATTTTGTTCGTTCCGTTTCTGACCGATACGCAGAACGGCTATACCCGCGTACGGAATTGCGCGCAGGCCCGTGCTATTGAGAATGAATGCTATGTGGCGATTGCCGGTTCGGTAGGAAACTTACCAAAGGTAAACAACATGGATATCCAGTATGCGCAGTCGGCTGTATTCACGCCTTCCGACTTTGCCTTCCCGACCAACGGGATCAAGGCCGAGGCTACTGCCAACACGGAAATGCTGGTGCTGGCCGA
>DAIRDA010000098.1:3263-7836 GCA_036796375.1 Albibacterium sp. | reverse complement strand
CAGGAATTTTTACCCGACAGCATTGCAGGCACCAAGCTATACGATCCGGGCAACAATGCATCCGAAAATAAACTGCGTGAAAAATTAAAGGGAAACTGGAAAGGAAAATACGGCTACTGAAGAATCTTTAATTCCTCACAGGCCTTTTCTGCCGCTAATTTCTCGGCGTTCTTCTTGTTGAAATCCTGGCCCACACCCTTAACCTCGCCGTCGATCAGCGCCTGGATGGTAAATAGTTTCGGGTTTTCGTCGTCTTTGTTATTCGTTTTGCTGAATACAATTTCCTTGTTATGGTGCTGACACCATTCAATCAGGCGACTTTTAAAATTGGTTTCAGTATTTTCAAGCTGGTGGATATCCACAAAAGGTTCAATAATCCGCGTCACAATAAATTCCTGCGCCTTCATATAACCCTTGTCCAGATACACGGCGCCAATCAGCGCCTCGAAGGCATCGCCTAGCAAGGAACTTTGCCGGTTCTGGCCCATCATCCGCGTATCGTATTCAATCAGCTCGTTCAGCCCCAGTTTTCGGGCAAGTAGATTCAGGTTGGCCCGACTCACAATCTTGGATCGCATCTCCGTCAGGAAGCCTTCTCCCTTGTACGGATATTTTTTGAATAAAAGCGCCGCAACGACCGAGCCCAATATGGCATCTCCCAAAAATTCAAGGCGTTCATTGCTGTTTTTTGCCCCATCTTTTTCTTTGATGGGAACGGCGACCGACTTATGGCGGAAGGCCATGCGGTAAAGGCGTAAATTGCCCGGAACAAAGCCTAATAAATTCTTAAGCGACCTGACGTATGTCCGGTCAGCGGAAATATAGAGTTTATAGATTCTAGAAACGGGCATTCATCACTATTCTTCGTACTTCTTGAAGATGACGGAAGCATTATGCCCCCCGAAGCCGAAAGTATTACTTTGAGCGAATCGTAAGTCTTTTTTCTGAGCCGTATTAAACGTAAAGTTCAAGCGTGGATCCAAATTCGGGTCGTCCGTAAAATGGTTGATCGTCGGCGGAACAATACCGTTTTGAATAGCCAGAATACAGGCAATAGATTCTGCAACACCGGCTGCACCCAGCAAGTGGCCCGTCATGGATTTGGTCGAACTGATGTTTAACTCAAAAGCGTGTTCACCAAACAGGTCCATTATCGCCTTGGTCTCACTGATATCCCCTACCGGAGTAGACGTTCCGTGAACGTTGATATAGTCAATGTCGTCCGTCGTAATGTTCGCATCGCGCATCGCATTCGTCATGGCCAGGCGAGCGCCCAGTCCTTCCGGATGCGAGGCAGTGATATGATGTGCATCAGCACTCATTCCTCCGCCAACCAGCTCAGCGTAAATTTTCGCACCGCGTGCCAGTGCATGGTCAAGGCTTTCCACCACAATGGTTCCGGATCCCTCACCTGCAACAAAACCGTCCCTGTCTTTATCAAAAGGCCTGGAAGCTGTCGCCGGATCGTCGTTCCGGGTAGAAAGAGCATGCATGGCGTTAAAGCCTCCGATACCTGCTTCGTTGATAATCGCCTCCGAACCACCGGTCAGGATAACATCGGCATAGCCGCAGCGAATATACATCAGGGAATCGATCAGTGCATTGGTAGAAGAAGCACAGGCAGAAACGGTTGAAAAGTTCGGACCGCGAAGTCCGTATTTCATTGAGATATGACCCGGAGCAATGTCCAGAATCATTTTAGGAATAAAAAAAGGATTGAAACGAGGAGTCCCGTCGCCTCCGGCGTAATTCGTTACCTCGTCGAGGAATGTTTTTAAGCCACCAATACCTGAACCCCATATCACACCGATACGATTGACGTCAAGGTTTTCGAAATCGAGCGCAGCATCTTTAACCGCTTCTTCTGTGGATGCCAGAGCATAATGCACAAAAGGGTCAAGCTTACGCGCTTCTTTTCTATCCATGAAATTTTCTGCACTGAAGTTCTTTACTTCGCAGGCAAAACGTGTCTTGAATTTACTTGCATCAAATCGAGTGATTGGAGCGGCGCCGCTTACTCCTTTGGAAAGGCTGTCCCAGTACTCGGGGACCGTATTTCCAATAGGGGTAAGCGCACCGAGCCCAGTTACAACTACTCTTTTAAGCTCCATCTATGGTTTTGGCTTAATTAAATTAGTTATTTAACATTCTTTTCTAAATAGGTCACCGCTTGGCCAACCGTGCTGATCGTTTCAGCTTGGTCATCAGGGATTGCTACGTTGAATTCTTTCTCAAACTCCATGATTAGTTCTACGGTATCTAAAGAATCCGCACCTAAATCATTAGTGAAGGAAGCCTCTGGCGTAACCTCGTTTTCGTCAACACCTAATTTTTCAACGATAATTGCTTTTACTCTTGAAGCGATATCAGACATGATTTTTATGGTTTAATGTTTAATAAATCAAATGCAAAGAAAAATAAATTAAATCATAAATCAAACCTTTTTACGTTTTAACGCAAAGATTGGTAGGAAATATTAAATCTATAATCAATTAATAAAGGCTTTTGTTTTCCTATCTTCGTAATTTAAATGCTAAAGTCGTTGAATAGGTTAACCTTAAAATATGAACTCGATCTCGATTTTATCCTGATTGCGATCACTTGCCCGCTGAAAGACTACCGTTTATGTTACTATATTAATAAGCTCACAACGCTGAATCTTTCAAAGGCCGACGATCATGAAACCTGGATTACCGAGGACGCCCCTTATTACTTCGCCAAATATAGTTATATAAACCCCACCGAGGGCACCGAGTTCTATTTAATCGCAAATAAAGGGGTCGATAGCGGATATCTGCTTCCTGAGCTGCGTGGGTCCGACTATTTTCTGATTATTAAGGAGTATATCGACGATACAGACTTAAAAGCTTTATTTAAAGCACTTAACCAGATTCCCGATCTGGTTGTCGCCACAGAAATCGACCCCCAAAAGTTGAAATCCAAAGAAAATCTTGTATTTTAGCGCTTTATTTCATTGTGTACATTGAACACCACAAGAAATTATCACCCAAGTGTATTAACACGTAGAATTAAAGTATATGAATAAAGTTCAAAAGAGAACTAAAATTGTTGCCACATTAGGTCCTGCCTCTACCAACAAGACCACACTAACCAATATGGTGGCCCTAGGCGTTGATGTTTGCCGTTTGAATTTTTCCCATGGCAGTCAGGAGGATCACCAGGTTGCTATTGAAACCATCCGCGAAATCAGTGAAGAAAATCAGGTTCCCATTGCTATTCTGGCCGATTTACAAGGGCCGAAAATTCGTATCGGGAAAATGAAGGAAGGCGGTGCATTGCTATTGAATGGCAAAACCGTTACCATCACCACCAAAGAGCTGATCGGCGACGAGAACAACATATACATTACCTATGAAAACTTCCCCAACGACGTTACCGATAATGAGATCATCCTGCTCGACGACGGAAAAATCCAGTTGCGGGTTATCTCGTCAAACCGTCTGGACACCGTAGAATGCGAAATCATTCACGGAGGCGTTCTTACCTCGCGTAAAGGCGTAAACCTTCCCAACACGAAAATTTCCATCCCCAGCCTAACGGAAGAGGATATCGACAATCTTAATTTTGCCCTTTCTTTTGATGTAGAGTGGGTGGCCATGTCATTCGTACGTACAGCTGCGGATATTATCTTATTAAGAGAGCATATTAAAGGACAAAATAAAACAGCACGCATTATTGCCAAGGTAGAAAAGCCGGAAGCCATCGCCAATATCGATGAAATCATTGCCGAGTCTGACGGAATTATGGTGGCCCGTGGCGACCTGGGTGTTGAAATGCCGATGGAAGAAGTTCCGGTATTGCAAAAAATGATTGTGCAGAAATGCCGCGATGCATCCAAGCCGGTTATTATTGCCACCCAAATGCTGGAAAGCATGATCACCACGCCGCGCCCAACCCGTGCAGAAGTGAACGATGTGGCGAATTCAGTACTTGATGGAGCCGATGCGGTTATGCTAAGCGGCGAAACCTCTGTTGGTGAATTCCCGGAAATCGTTATTGAAACCATGTCCAAGGTGATCACCCACGTAGAGAAAACCTCATATCCGTATTTCGCTGCCAAGGTGAACAATTCTACTTCGGAAACCTTAATTTCCGACCATATCTGCGCCTCGTCTGTATTTCTTACGCAAAAAACCGGTGCGAAAGCCATCTCGGCCATGACCTCATCCGGCTATACTGCCTTTGAAATTTCAAGCCATCGCCCGGATGCCGATATCTTTATCTTTACCGGCAACCGACGTCTGTTGAATACGCTGAGCGTTGTATGGGGCGTGAGTGGATTTTACTACGATGGATTCGACAGCACCGACAACAGCATTTCCGATGTCAACAACATCCTAAAAGAAAAAGGATTGGCAAAAGAAGGTGACCTGGTTGTCAACACCGCTTCTATTCCGATTGAAAGTAAAGGGAAAACCAATATGATTAAAGTTGCCGTCATTTAAGGCAGCCCTTTCATACATTGATGATATAAGAAAAGCCGGTCGTCAGACCGGCTTTTTCTATGCCTCATTTTTTTTACCCTTTATAATACCGTCACGAGGTTTTCAAA
>DAIRDA010000098.1:0-3163 GCA_036796375.1 Albibacterium sp. | reverse complement strand
TCAAGCGCTGCCTTCATGCTGCTCGCATTGGCATTGTAATAGTCGCATATCAGCGTATTCCGCTCGGTTTCCACAATTTGCGAACGGTTATTGCTCGGCATATAATCGCCCAGACCGGCATTGATCTTCTCCGGCTCTACCCCAAAATAAGAACCTACCGCAATGGCTGCCATTAAGTTTTCCGCATTGTAGGCGCCGGTCAGATGCGTTGCCACCTGGTAGCTTTCGTCCCGATGGGTCCATTCAAGGCTCAAGTAAGGATCGTTGGCCAGAAGCCTTCCCCGGTAATTTGCATCATCCTGAAGTCCGTATCCTACCCGTTCTTTGAAAACCTTTCCCGCCGCCATTTCCATTAGGTCGGCATTGCCCTGCTGTATAAAGAGCGTTCCCCCGTTGCCCGCCAGCCATTGGTACAGCTCGCCCTTGGCTTTCTTCACCCCTTCAAAACTTCCAAAGCCCTCCAGGTGCGCGCGCCCTACGTTGCTGATCAGTCCGTATCCCGGGCGGGCAATCCCACATAAAAATTCAATCTCGCCCACATGGTTCGCCCCCATCTCAATCACCGCCATTTCCGTATTGTGTTCAATCGACAGGATTGAGAGGGGTACCCCGATATGATTATTCAGATTACCCGCGGTAGCGAAGGTCCGGTACTTCCGTTCCAACACGGCCTTCAGTAACTCTTTGGTGGTGGTTTTCCCGTTGGTACCCGTCACCCCGATCACCGGGATATCCAGCCGCTTGCGGTGCTCCCGCGCCAGGTGCTGAAGCGTTTCCAATACATTTTCCACGAGCAGATAACGTTCATCCTGCCGGAATGCAGGCTCGTCGATCACCGCATAGGCCGCGCCTGAAGCGATGGCCCGCTCTGCAAACGCATTTCCATTAAACTTATCTCCCTTTAACGCAAAGAAGATCGAGCCAGGCTCAATCTTCCTTGTATCCGTCGTGATATGCGGATGGCCAATAAAAATCTTATATAACTCGTCTATATGCATAGCAACTCCTCTTGTTTCTGCATATAAAAGTATTAACTATTTTTTAAAAGACTATCGCTTTTTACGATTGCCGTGTCCACCGCAGGTGCTTCCGGAGCAATCGGGGGTACCGGTACCGGCATAATCCGCGAAGGAATATACTCCAAACCGTTGTCGGTCATCACCCACTCGGTTTGAGCCGGCCGCTCGTTATAATCCTCGATATCTTCGTGAAAGGCATCCATGGAAACGTTCGAAAGACGATATAATACATCGTTGTCGATAAGAAGGCGTGTGCCCACCGGAATATTCAGTTCTACATCCACATCCTGATCGCGGTAGAGGTCGCCCTCTCCCATAAAGGCATGGCTATCGAAAACAATCCGGCTGCTGTCTTGCGCGGCATGGTATTGAATGCCCTGTGCACGTTCAGTAGCCGTCTGGTAATTGCGGCCTTCAGCCGAATAACGAGTCGTCATCGTCGGAACAACACCTGCTGCCAGCTTGCGTACATAAATTTCAGGGCGGATATCAATAAAGGTGTTCTTTTTTGACACACGTACCCGTTTCGAAATCCGCTGCCCGCCGCTATTAACCGAGTCGCTCACCCGCGTAGTGCTGCGCACATCGTTCATGGTCAGATGATACACCGGCTGCGGCACCAGGTCCACTTCCTCGACCACCGAGCCGTTGATGGCATGGTCCATGGAAATGGCCGATCCGTAATAGATCAGAAAGCCAATGGACGTGAGCCAGATAATTAGCAGTGAGTAACCCAGGTATTTACTGATTTTGACATCCGAAATCATACGCACTGAAAGCAGAACCAAGGCCAGCAACGGAATGGCCGACGCCAGGAAGCTTACCCAAACAAAAGGGGTATAATAGGCCGGGTCAACAAAGCGTGCCGGGGGGAAACCATCCATAAAGGAATTTTCCGAGCCCGAAAGGAAGAACGCAAGCGCTACCGCTAACGCGATCAGTCCCAATACCGACCCGATAATTACGAAAATACCCACGATCTTAATGATCAGGTTGGCGAACTGCCCGACAGCATCCCCTGTTTTTCTAGCGGTATTTTTTAGGCCGGGGCTTACTCTTTGTCCGGCCGCCGAAAAATTTTCGCGGATTCCTCCCATCTCTTCATCGAATTTACGTTTGAAATTCTGCAGATTAGGTGCTTCGCCCCGCATCGACATTTTATCGGCCCTTGTGCGTGCCAGTGGAACCAGAATCCAGAGTACGATGTATACAATAAAGCCCGATCCGCCCAATAAAAACATCAGCACAAAGATCAGCCGGAACCATTTGGCCTCCAGGTCGAAGTAATGGCCCAATCCGGAGCAGACACCGCCGATTACCTTATCATCCGGGTCGCGGAACAAACCACGGCTTTCCGTATACAGCTGATCCTGGTAAAGCGGATCTTCTGCATTTTCATTGAAATCTTCAAAATCGCTGATATTGCCCATCTGCGCGGTCACCTCGCTCACATCCTGCATCGTAATCACTGCCTTCTGGGCATTGATGCGTTCCGAAAACATTTCCGCTATCCGGTTTTCAATATCCCCTACAATCTCGTTGCTGTCGGTAGAATACCCAAAATGCTTTTTAACCGCCGTCATGTAGGTTTGAAGCACCTCATATGCATCCTCCTCAATATGGAAAATGATGCCATTGATGTTGATTATAATTGTCTTGTTCATGATTTCTACTTATTGATCGGTTAAAGGGTTGTCTGATTGTTTTTTATTTCTGCGATGCTCCATGGCCGTATCTACGGCGAAGGTAAGCTCGCTCCAGGTTTTGTCGAGGCGTTCCAGCACTTCAAGTCCCGCCGGCGTAATCTCGTAGTATTTGCGCGGGGGGCCCGACGTAGATTCACGCCAGTTATAGCTGAGCAGTCCGTTATTTTTTAATCGGGTAAGCAAGGGATACAGCGTTCCTTCCACCACCAGCAGGCGGGCTTTCTTGAGCTCGCTCAGAATATCGGAAGCATATATTTCGCCCTGCGAAATAATGGACAGAATACAGTAATCGAGTATTCCCTTCCTCATTTGGGTTTGAGTATTTTCAGCAATCATATAACAAAGATATATGTTTAAGCCGGTAGTGTGCAATACATAGTTGTATGTTAGGCCTATTTATTTTATAACATACTGATAATCAATTTAATAATTTTTATT
>DAIRDA010000097.1:5966-7864 GCA_036796375.1 Albibacterium sp. | reverse complement strand
ATGATTCCAAATGAGGAGATTGCAGGGGAACCGGTTAGAAACTTCCGCAAGATTCAGGTTAAACTCGAACAGCTGATCAAGAATTTCAAATCGGAGGACGAAGAAGTTGTGTTCGAACCGACGGGTGTAAAAATTCCTGAACTGCTTTTAAAGGATATCCGAAAAAACGACGAAACAAAGTTCATCAACGGCCAGGCGCTTGAACTGCGTAAGGTGAGCAACGACCTTTACCGGAGTTCAGAAATGGTGCTGGGCTATCAGCTAAGGCGTCCTGACTAAAGCAGCGCTCCAATTTTATCGGTTAGTCGTGTAATATCCGTTTTCAGTCCCCCATGAGCGTGGACGACAAAGAACTGCTGTCCCTGCATTTTCGTGAAGTTCTGAATGAGACCGCTTTCCAGAAATAAGTAAAAGCTTCCCAGCTTATAGTGAGCGCCGATTCCACCCCGAAGTCCGCCGGTGAGGTAGACTTTATCCTCAATGGTTCCAACTCGATCACCTGTCTCGGTAATGAGACGGGGCTCGTGCACCAGTTGCGCATGCGGACCGGCGAAGGCATACAGACGCAATGAGCCAAGGAATTGATTCAAGCCTGGCATGATGGAAAGGCCAATTATATTGGCCGAGCCGTTTTGGATGGCGAAGTCGTAATCGGGATCCCTTACCATTTGATCGTATCGAAAGTTCATGAAGTCGACCACCGGGTATAAGAAGAAACGCTCATCTTTCAGGGGGATGTTGAGGCCGACTACATTGGAAATGCGAGGTGATAATATTGAATTGATATCGCCCACCGGAAACCCTAAGCCAAGGCCTGAGGAAACGAATACCTTTCTCTTCAGAGAATCGGCTTGAGCGCTGGCAAAGTGACAGTAAAACACACTGGCAAGCAATAGGAGAAATATCCGCATAGGTTTTTTATAGTCAACAGCCTGCACCACAGATTGTTTGTCAGAGGTACTGTTTACTCTGCGGCCCTTGGTTGAAAATCAGATCGACAATACTCAAATTTGGAATAAAGCCATGCTTATCTTCGAAAACCTGAAAATAAGGTGATTGGGTGGGCGTTTCTGCGCTTTTAGGGGAAAAGGAATCGCGAAGGTCGTTAAGGTCGACCGGAACTGCCTGATAGCTTTCATTGAAAAGGAACGTGGGCTGAAGCTTAAGGATTTTGAGGCTGAGGTCCGTCAGTGCAATATTATGATCAATCAGAAATTCCGTCTTCGTTTCATATAATGGGGCGAAATCATCTTCATAATACTCAAAAAAAGAAGAATTGCGATAACAAGTCTGAATGCTGCGCCAGTGAAGCCGCTGCCAGTCGGCCTCATAACTTATCCGAACGTCGCGTAATGGCGTATGTTGCTTCGACCCTTTTTTTACGGGAATGGTAAGGTCTAGTTTGCCATTAGGTGAATAAATACTCATTCGGTTACGGTAGGTTTGCTTAGGAAAGTGCTCGAACCGCTCCAGTTCGATGTGACCGGCCTGGTGCTGTTTGAGTTGACTGAAATAGGAAATGGGTCCGAGGTATAGAACAGGTAAAAGAACTCCTTTTTGCATATCTTCGTAATTATAATAAATAAGATGCGAAAATAAAGATAAATACAGGATATTTGTCTCGTCAGAAAATTCATGAGTATTCAATCGAACATCCTTTCAGGCTTTATTTATCTCTTCTCGATTCTTCCTTTCTGGGTATTGTACCGCATATCTGACTTTCTTTATCTAATTCTATATTATGTGATCCGCTACCGCCGGCCAGTCGTACAGCTGAACCTGGCAAATTCTTTCCCTGAAAAATCTGATCGCGAGCGCCTGACGATTGAGAAGAAATTTTATCGCTTTCTGGCGGATCTTTTTGTCGAAAACCTCAAGATGCGAAGCATGTCGGCTGC
>DAIRDA010000097.1:0-5866 GCA_036796375.1 Albibacterium sp. | reverse complement strand
AAAATTATGGAATATCGGAATGTTCCGCATACAAGCGTGTTTCTGGCCGACCAGACGCCCAACCGCCAGGCATCCAATTTTTTTATTCCTTTTCTGAACCAGCCTACTGCTGCTTTTAAAGGAATCGAAAAGATTGCACAAAAGCTCGATTTTCCGATTATCTTCTGCCATATCGATCGGCTGAGGCGGGGATATTATACGGCTCATTTCACGTTGCTTTCTGAACATCCGCGCACAGCCCAAGAAAATGAAATTACCCTGCTGCATAACCGTTTCCTAGAGAAAATTATTGAAAAAAAGCCCGAGCTTTGGCTATGGTCGCATAAACGATGGAAGTATAAAGCCCATGATGAATCCTAAAGTAGCAATTGTAATTCTGAATTGGAACGGCAGATTCTATCTGGAAAGTTTCCTCCCGTCGGTGTATAACAGCAGCTATCCGAATTTGGAGTTTATTGTTGGCGACAACGCCTCCTCAGACGATTCGGTTCAGTTTATCCGGGAGAATTATCCGCTGATAAAGGTGATTGAAAACGACCGGAATTATGGTTTTGCCGAGGGCTATAACCGCATATTAGCACAGGTAGAGGCCGATTATTTTATCCTGTTGAATTCAGACGTAGAGGTAAAAACGGATTGGATCGAACCGGTTATTTCTGCGATGGAGAACGATGCAGCGATCGCGGTGGCCCAGCCAAAGATTCTCTCCTGGACGAACCGAAACAGTTTTGAGCACGCAGGCGCTGCCGGCGGGTTTATCGATCAGTACGGCTATCCCTTTTGTCGCGGACGCCTGTTCGACACCGTGGAGACCGACCAGGGGCAATATAACGACTCATGCGAAATATTCTGGGCTTCCGGCGCGGCTTTCTTTATCCGGGCAAACCTATGGCGCGAAAGCGGGGGCTTCGATGGCGATTTCTTCGCACATATGGAAGAAATAGACCTTTGCTGGCGTCTGAAACGCATGGGCTATAAAATCTGGTATTGCGCCGAATCGGAGGTCTATCATATTGGCGGCGGCACGCTTGATAAAAGCAATCCCCGGAAAACCTACCTGAATTTCCGAAATAATTTGTTTATGCTGCAAAAGAATGCAAAGAGGCCGAGGTGGACGGTGTTTAAGCGCTTCTGGCTCGACTTTGCAGCGCTCCTGCAATTTATGTTTTCCGGTAAATTTGACGATGCACGGGCGATAAGCAAAGCGCATGTCGCTTTTTTAAGAAATTACCGGAAAACGCACAAGAAACGAAGAATGATGACCGCAGGCTTTGAAGTCGGTCAGGTTTACCCTCGTCTGCTGGTGTGGGATTATTACGTGCTAAGAAAACGGCAGTTTTCAGCGCTGCGTACTGAAAAAATGAAGGGCTAGCGCATAGCTTTGCAACCCGAGTCCGCAAATACTTCCTACACAGTTTTTAGCCATAAACGATTGATGCCTGATTTCTTCGCGAGCAGAAATGTTCGAAATGTGCACTTCGATGACCGGACTCTCGATCGCTTTAATGGCATCGGCTATGGCAAGCGAAGTGTGCGTGAAAGCTCCCGCGTTCATGACAATTCCGTCGACTGAAAAACCAATTTCATGGAGCTTATCGATCAGAGCACCTTCGTGATTGCTTTGAAAATAGTCGAGCTGAAGGGTGGAAAATTGTTCCCGAAGTGTTTCGAAGTAGTCTTCGAACGACTGGGAACCGTAGATTTCCGGCTCGCGCTTCCCTAAAAGATTCAGATTCGGACCGTTGATGATGAGTATTTTCATTTCGCAATTTGCTGTTAACCAAAGGTAGTAAAGCTTTCCCTGTATCTTAATTCATTTCTGGTGTTTTTTTTAGATATTCGTAAAAAATAAAGGTGTTGAAGAAAAATGGACCTATAGGCATTTTTGATTCGGGTTATGGGGGCTTGACCGTATTTCGCCAAATCGTGAAGGAATTGCCTGACTACGACTATGTTTACCTGGGTGATAATGCCCGCGTCCCCTATGGAACCCGCTCATTTGAAACGGTACACCAATATACCTGGCAATGCGTGCAGGCGCTGTTTGATCAGGGATGCACGCTGGTTATCTTAGCCTGCAATACGGCTTCGGCCAAAGCACTGAGAACCATACAGATGGAAGATCTGCCGGGCATGCATCCCGATAAGAAGGTACTGGGGGTGATTCGGCCAACGACAGAAAGCATTGGCACTTACACGAAAAGCCGCCACGTAGGCATACTCGCCACTCCGGGCACCGTGAAGTCGGATTCTTACAAGATCGAGATTGAACGCTTCTTCCCCGACATAAAAGTTTATCAGGAAGCCTGCCCCATTTGGGTGCCCCTGGTTGAAAACAACGAAACCGATAATGAAGGAGCCGAGTATTTTGTTGAAAAGAATATAACACGCCTGCTAAAGCAATCACCAGATATCGATACGCTGGTTCTCGCCTGTACGCACTACCCTCTGCTTTATCCACTGATCAGGAAGTTCACACCGCCAGGCATTCAAATTCTGCAGCAAGGATCGTTGGTAGCCCATAGTCTCCGCGATTATTTGAGCAGGCATCCTGAGATTGATCAAAAGCTGGAAAAGCAGGGAAATATCCGATTTTACACTACTGAAAGCCCCGAATCGTTCAATGAAAAGGGAGCCCTGTTCTTTGGGAGAGAAGTGATTTCGAAGCAGCTGATACTCTGATCTGAGAAACGGCCTTCATTACTCCTGTTGCAAGCTCAACTCAGCAACAATACTTTCCAGGCGGAACTTACATCACCCTGATCGAGTAGTTCTGCGGCTTTCCGATGAAGATGAATCTGCCGGGTGGAAGGGTCTCCGATAAAAGCATTGAGAATTTCCTGTATATCCGGATCATAGCGCATCTCGTCCGATTCGCTCTCTGCAGGAAGGTGCTCTACGCTGGCCAGCATGGCGAGATGATTGCCCGTTAAAACCGCCGAATTGCGAATAGCAGAGGGAAGCTCATCCACACCGACGGCTAGCTTCTTCGCCGGCTTTTTCACCTGAAAGAGATTATCTTCGGTTATGCGGCAATACCAGTCGCCCCCAAGCCGAGCGACCAAATCAAGCTTGGCCTGATCTACCCGACCGTCCTCATCCACCTGCTCCTCCTGAACATGCATCAATAGAATGTCGGCCAATACCAGGTTCCCAGCCCCCGGACTATCGGCAATGGGAATGATGTGTCTCACCCTGCACTCGAGCTGAACCGGCGACTCTGCAACGCGTGGCGGCTTAACGAGGTGAGACGTAAGGGGTGTAAGGCCGGATTTCTCAAATTCATTTACGCCCCGGGGAAATTCCGTGCTGGCCAACGATTGTTGCTGCACCATCGGATAGTTCACGATGTTGATTACCAGTTCCGGAACCTCGAGTAAATTATCCAGAGTGTGTTTTTGGCTGTTATCATCCACCCGCCGGAGGGGTGAAAACAGGCACACCGGGGGATGCTGACTTACAATATTGAAGTAGCTGAAGGGGCTCAGGTTGATGTTGCCATTCAGGTCGACCGTACTCACAAAACAAATTGGTCGCGGAGCGATTGCAAATTTCAATATGGCATCGAAGCGGGGAAAGTCAGGCTTAAAAATTTTGGTTTTCATTTCGGATGAAAATCTGAGATATAAAAAAAGGTGTATCCGATCGGAATACACCTTTTTCATGGATAGATTATGTATTACAACTTTCTCACATTCACAGCTTGTAAGCCTTTACGGCCTTCGGTTACTTCGAATTCTACTGAATCCCCATCGTTCAATACATCGATTCCGCCGATTACATCTTTAAAATGAACGAAGATATCTTCGCCATCTTCCTGCACAATAAATCCAAATCCTTTTTGGGTGTTAAACCATTTTACTTTTCCGGTTTTCATTAATATAAATTTATAACTGTTATTATTACAAGCCTAAACCGAAATATGAATATAAACAGTCTGGGATTGCGGGTTAATTACATCATAAAGATATAAAAATCAGAGAATAAAACGAATGTTTACACTTTTTTATAATTTACTGTTTACGTCGATGCAGTTAAGCTCTTCAAATGCCTGTGTTAGCCGCTTCACAAAAGATTCCTCTCCTTTTCTCAACCACACTCTCGGGTCATAGAACTTTTTATTAGGAGCATCTGCGTCTTTGGAATTACCGATTTGCGCCTGAAGTGAATCTTCGTTTACGCTATAATATTCACGAATTCCGTCCCAGAACGCCCATTGCATATCGGTATCGATATTCATTTTAATCGCCCCATAAGACAAGGCTTCCTTAATTTCGGCAGGAGACGAACCGGAACCACCATGGAAAACAAAGTTCACCGGTTTATCGGCCGTGATATTGAACTTCTCACGAATGTGATCCTGAGAATTCTGAAGGATAACTGGCTGGAGTTTCACATTCCCAGGCTTATAAACACCGTGTACGTTTCCAAATGCAGCAGCTACCGTAAACTTGTCAGATATCGCGCTTAGCTTTTCGAATGCATACGCAACTTCTTCCGGTTGGGTATATAATTTAGAACTATCTACATCGCTGTTATCCACCCCATCTTCTTCTCCCCCGGTTACACCCAGTTCAATTTCAATGGTCATTCCCATTGCTTTCATGCGCTCCAGGTAACGGGCCGAAATTTCAATATTTTCTTCGATTGGCTCTTCAGAGAGATCAAGCATGTGCGATGAAAAAAGTGGCTTTCCATGAGCCTTGAAAAACTCTTCACCGTGGTCCAGCAAACCATCAATCCAGGGGAGTAACTTTTTTGCAGCGTGATCAGTATGCAGAATAACCGCTACACCGTAGTGCTCGGCTAACAAATGAACATGCTTTGCAGCCGAAACGGCTCCTAATACACATGCCTTCAGGTTGGTATTGTCGAGGGTTTTGCCCGCGTAGAATTGAGCGCCACCATTCGATAACTGTATAATCACCGGCGAGTTAACTGCCTTTGCTGTCTCCATCACAGCATTGATAGAGTTGGTTCCGATAACGTTAACAGCAGGAAGTGCAAACTGATGTTTTTTTGCAATTTCGAATAACTCCTGTACCGCATCACCGTGCAATACACCTTTATAATCTCTTAAGCTCATTAATAATAAATTGTAATATTCAATTAAAAATTTCTCGAATTTAATAAAAAATATTGTATCTGAGCGAGAGTTTTCCAACAATCGGCCTCATCCGTTATTAAGCTTATTATATTAAAAAAGGTGATGTATATTTTTTTTCGTTTATTTGCATAAAATTGGAAGAGATAATGGCTTGGTTCAAACGAAATAAAGTTGGTATTAATACAGCAACAGAAAATAAAAAGGAAGCTCCCGATGGTTTATGGAAGAAATGCCCGTCTTGTAAAAAACCCCTTTTAAATTCGGAGCAGATAGAAAATCAATACGTTTGTCAATATTGCAATTATCATCTCAGAATCGGCTCTCATGAGTATTTCTCGATCCTCTTTGATAATAATGAATTTACTGAATTATTTGCCAACCTTACCTCAGGCGATCCCCTTCTCTTTGAAGACACAAAAAAATATACCGAACGTCTGGAAGAAAGCTACCGGAAGACCGGCCTCAAGGACGCCATTCGCTGTGCCCATGGCGAAATGGAAGGACAGAGGATTGTTATAGCTTGTATGGATTTTGCTTTTATCGGAGGATCGATGGGCTCAGTAGTTGGTGAGAAAATCGCCCGTTCCATCGATTATTGCATTGAAAACCGCCTTCCCTTTATTTTAATTTCCAAGTCGGGGGGCGCCCGCATGATGGAAGCAGCCTTCTCGCTAATGCAGATGGCAAAAACCTCAGCCAAACTAGCTCTCTTGAGCCGCGCTAAAATTCCTTACGTATCGTACCTAACCGACCCCACTA
>DAIRDA010000096.1:0-7901 GCA_036796375.1 Albibacterium sp. | reverse complement strand
GATCCGGCGTGCTTACATATAGGCCAGGGTTACCATAACAAACGCAAATAAAACAGCTAAGTAGAAAGAGAAGTAGGTTACACTTTTTTGCCATAATGAAAGGGATTTAAAGGTTCGTTCTAAATGTTCAGCATGAAATTGGTCGAGTACGGGCCACTGCCAGGCAATCACCAGGTGACTCAGCATCATAAAGGATATGACGGTAATGGCCGAAAGCGGCAGTACTGCCAGGATGCCCGGGTCGATGGGCGCGGCGCTTACGTCTACTTTGCGGATCAGATCGCCTGAAAGCACAAAGAGTAATAACGTAGCGATCAGGGTCAGGCTTAGCCTGTGTCGTAGCACGAAGTCGTGCAAAGCATGATATAGGAGGTTGATTGTGTTCATGATTTTCGGGGTTTTGAAGTTTATAATTTGGAATCTTTTATCTGCTCCGCTCCTGATATATTTTTCTGCGAAAAATCTATAATGTCGCGTCGCAGACAAAAGCTTCCAATAAATTACTAATCTTTCAAGGAGGATAATCCTATCATCAGGACTTCTCCTTCCTGACATTTTTCTGCGAAAAATCTATAATGTCGCCGCAGAAAAAATGCTTGGATGGTCTGCTCTGCTCCTGATATATTTTTCTGCGAAAAATCTATAATGTCGCTTCGCAGACCATCCAAGCGGGGGAAACCGAATCAAATTACACCATCACGGTTCCCTCATAGCGGGTTTTCGAGCACTGGCCTTTTTCGTTGCTGAGCAAGATCCAGAAGTGGTATTCCCCTTGGGGTAATGTGTTCGTTGGCAGGACGTACTGTTCTTCGCCTCGGGTTGTTTCCTGAATAATGTAGAAGTCTTCCGATTCTTCGTTGTAGAACACCATCACGATTTGGTCGTCGGCGCTTGCTCCCAGTACGGGTCGGTTTTGCCAGGTAAGGGATAGCATGCCGCCGTCGTTTTCGATGTCGAGGATAAGCGGTCGTACGGGGCCTGTCGAGAATTGAACCTTGTCGAAAGGAACCTGATAATCCGGATAAACTCCCTCGATATTTGCCAACAGCTCGTCGGTTGCCTTATTGAAGGCGGTCATCGTACTGCGCGATTTATCGTTGTAACCCAGGTTGATCAGGTCGCGCAGCGGACTTAAAAACTTCACAGCCAGCGCGAATTTCGCCCGATGTGCCAGTTGTTTCTCGGTGGCTGGTTTCGACGAACGCTTCGGAAGTGAACGCATGTAGGTAATCGACCGCCAGTTTGAACCAACCAAGTTTCCAACTTTTCCTGAAAATGCACCAAAGGCTCCTTTAATATAAATTCCCATAATTTCTAAAATTTAAAATGTTAAACAATCTGTTATTTCAACTTGAGCGCAACCGGTTTTTTGCTTTCGTTGACACAAACATAGGGTGAGAAATCACAGCCTCCAAACGTTGGGAATACTTAGTAATCAATAGATTAACATAGTTGGTTATGAGAATACTTTACATCATATTTCGCTGAATGAAACGAATGAGAATGCATGGGAACTACTGCCCTCATATGATATATGTTATCGGAGAATACGAGTGTAAGCGACTGGCGATCCCAGCCCTTGCTATTTCTCTATTTGAGCCTTTCATAGCTTAAACTCTTTCGTTACATTTGTATGTGGAGCGGACAAATAAGGGCGTTTCGCCTGTTCCGTTATGAAGAATAAACTTTCCCTACTTCTGCCGCTGCTTGAGCGCGATCAACGCTTCTACTTTGCATTCAACATTACCAGTAACGAATTTGAATATCTGAACCCCTCGTGTACTTCATTTTTCGGCTTCGATAAAAAAGAACAAAAGCCGGAGGAATTGTTCGCGATGGTCCACCCCGACGACCGCAACTTTCTGCTGGCGCGCTACGTGGAATTGACCCCGGGCCAATTTAAAGAAGACATTGTATTTCGGATCACGCCACCCGATCAGAAAGAATACACACTCCGGCTGCATATGCTTCTTGAGGAGGCAGAAGGCACAGGCCGGATGCTGACCGGATATGCCGAAGATATAACCGCATTAACGTTGCACGATCAAACCGCGAAAGACCTTTCGAACAAGAAAAATGCGATCCTGAATATTCTCTCGCACGACCTCACCGGCCCTTTAGGGTCTATCCAGCACCTCACATACGTGTTGAATAAAAAAACCAAGTCGCATAACGACGAGCAATTGCAAACCATCATATCCTCTATCGAGAACATCAGCAAAAGGAGCATTCAAATGATTCAGGATTTCATAAAACTGGAGTTTCTTGAATCGGCCGGTGTCGACCTGATCAAGTCGCGCGTGAATCTTGTGGAAGCCATACAGCCGTTTATCAGCGAATACCTGGTCTCGCAAAATCGAATCAACAAAGCCTTCCTTTTTGAACCCGCTTCTTCGCATATCTATGTCGACATCGACCAGGAAAAGTTTATGCAGGTTATCAACAACCTGATTTCTAATGCTATCAAGTTCACCCCCGACGGCGGCACCATCGCTATCCGGGTCACTGAGGAAAACGAGAAGGTGCTCATCAGCATTTCGGATACCGGCATCGGCATACCCGAAAAGTTTCACCCAACACTGTTCGAAAAGTTCAGCAGTGCCCGCCGAACCGGCCTGAAGGGCGAACCCTCCGTGGGCCTGGGCATGTCCATCATCAAAACGATCGTTGAATGGCATAAAGGAAAAATCTGGTTCGAAAGCCAGGAAAATGCAGGTACTACCTTCTATATCGCACTTGACCGAAGCTTAACGACTTCAACAGTTCTTCCCGGGAAGTAGACTATTAATTATCCCGGTCCCAAGTCATCATCCAGGTTATCTAGCTCCAGATTTCATAAGAAATTCATGGGTCGCTACCGTCATCAAACAAAGTATTTTTGTTAGTGTTGTCTAACTTTATATATTTGTATTGCAAAACAAATATAATTTTATAGACGAACACAGAATGACAAATTTAAGAGCCTTCTTCCTTACCCTTTGCATAAGCCTCACCGGATTTTTCGGATTCGCCCAAAGCGGCACAATCGTGGGCCGGGTCGTAGACCATCATGGTCTGCCGCTTGAAGCAGCCACTGTTTCTATTCCCGCTTTACAAAAGACCGATGTCACCAATAGCGCAGGACTTGTCGAATTCAGCAACGTTCCTTATGGAGCCTACCAAATCGAAATAAGTTTTGTGGGCTTCGAACTTTCTCAACAGGAAGTCGTATTGGATAGCGCGCAAATCCACCTGTCGATTGTTCTGAAGCCTCGGTCGCAAAACCAGTTGGGCGACGTTGTTATCTCAGGTACCATGAAAGAAATGTCGCGGCTGGACAGTCCGGTCCCCGTCGAGGTCTATACCTCCAAATTCTTTAAAGCAAACCCAACACCTTCCGTATTTGAAGCATTGCAAAACGTCAACGGTGTCAGGCCGCAGATTAATTGCAATCTGTGCAACACCGGCGATATCCACATCAACGGTCTGGAAGGTCCATACACCATGATTCTCATCGATGGCATGCCCATCGTAAGCGGCCTTTCCACCGTATACGGCTTAAGCGGCATTCCGCAATCGCTGATCGACCGGGTTGAAATCGTTAAAGGGCCAGCTTCCACCCTTTATGGAAGCGAAGCTGTAGGCGGATTGATTAATATCCTTACCAAAAGCCCCGAAAATGCTCCGCGTTTATCCTTAGATGCCTTTGCTACCAGCTGGGGAGAAGTAAATACCGATATCGCCGCGAAATTCAAAGCAGGCGAAAAAACGCAATCCCTGTTAGGAGTAAATTATTTCGTGTACCAGAATCCAATCGATGATAATCAGGATAACTTTAGCGATGTCACCCTTCAAAACCGGATATCTGTTTTTAACAAATGGAATTTTGAACGGATCGATCACCGCGTCTTTTCGCTGGCCGGGCGCTATGTATACGAAGACCGATGGGGAGGCGAAATGCATTGGGCAAGAAAATACCGGGGCGGCGATGAGGTATACGGCGAAAGTATCTATACAAGTCGCTGGGAACTGTTCGGAACCTATCAGTTGCCCCTTGAAGAAGAAATCATGTTTCAATTCAGCACCAATGGTCATAATCAAAACTCCATGTACGGCAACACACCCTACCTGGCCGATCAGTACGTCGGATTCGGGCAACTTACATGGTTTAAATCCATAGGAAAGCACGATTTCCTGACCGGACTCACCTATCGTTACACCTACTACGACGATAATACACCCGCAACGGCCGACGCTTCCAATCTTGAAATAAACCAAGCAAGCAGCACCCATCTTCCCGGTCTTTTTGTGCAGGATGAAATCACCTTCGACGATCAAAACAAAATCCTGCTCGGGGTGCGCTACGATTACAATTCCCTTCACGGCAGCATTCTTAGTCCACGTCTGAACTACAAATGGAACTCGGCCGATAAGTACAGCACCTTGCGCCTGAGCATTGGAAATGGCTACCGTGTAGCAAATATTTTCACCGAAGATCATGCAGCCCTTACCGGAGCGCGGGCGGTGGTATTTATAGACCACTTAAGGCCCGAGACATCCTGGAATGGGAATATCAACCTGGTCAGGAAGTTCACAACCGGAAGCGCCTATATAGGTTTAGACGCAACGGCCTTCTATACACACTTCAACAATAAAATCATCGCCGATTATGAAACCAACCCCAATCAGATCATTTACAACAACCTCGACGGATACGCCGTTTCGAAAGGCCTCTCGCTCAACCTGGATATAGCCTTTGCAAACGGATTAAAACTACTGGCAGGTGCCACGGCCATGGACGTTTTCAGCAAAGATGGTGATGAAAAGACACGACAATTGTTCACCGAGCAGTTCACCGGTACCTGGAGCATCGGCTACACCATCCATCGCCTGGGGCTTACCTTCGACTATACCGGAAATCTGTACGGACCCATGCGACTGCCCTTGCTAAGCGATACCGATCCGCGACGCGAGTATTCGCCCTGGTGGAGTGTACAAAACATACAGGTCACCAAGCATATCGGCGATAAAACCGAGCTCTACGGCGGAATTAAAAATCTTTTGAACTGGACGCCCAATAAAGGAAATCCCTTCCTGATTGCCCGAGCCAACGATCCGTTCGACAAAAACGTCCGGTTTGATGCCAACGGGCAAGCCGTGGCTACCCCCGACAATCCTTATGCCCTGACATTCGACCCGTCCTACGTTTACGCACCCAACCAGGGAATACGCGGTTTCCTGGGTGTTCGATATAACCTGTTTTAATAGAAAGCAACTTGCGCCTTTTTTTACTATATTAGAAAATATCGCCTCTGCGCTTTAAAAAAAGACTATGATGAAGACAATTCTAGTACCTACAGATTTTTCGGAGAATGCAAAGGTGGCTGCGGCCTACGCACTGGGTTTTGCGAAACACAACGAATACAACATTCATTTTCTACATGCCTATTTGCCCTTTAAGTCTGGTTTCCAGAGCCCGTCGGCGAATGAATCGCATGAAAGCGAAGCCCGTCAGGAATGTGAGGAACGTATGAGGAAGTTCCAGGCTCAGCTGGAAATAAAAGAAGGCGAGTCAATCTCCTTCAGTATTAAAAAAGGCCATCTGGTGAACGTCATAAACACCTTCATGGAAACAAATCCGGTCGCGGTGGTAGTCATGGGAACGCACGGTGAATCCGGAACCAGAAAAGACATTATCGGGAGCAACACCTACGACGTTGCCAAGTCGATTGCAGTGCCCCTGCTGGTTGTACCTGAAAACAATCAAGGCTTTCAGTTAGACCGCGTAGTATTCTTTACCGATTTCCAAAAGGGCGACATCAAATCACTGCAAGCACTAAAAAGCATCACACCGCAGGAAGAGCCAGCCTGCACCCTGGTACATATCAACCCGAAAGCAGCTGATAGCGACCAGGCCAGCGCCCAAAAACTGGATGAATGGAAGGCGAGTCTGCAAACGCAATGTCGCTATGAAAATATGGAAAGTGAGTTGGTTTCCGAAAGAGAAGATATCGATACAGTCCACAGTATCATCACGCGGATCGATGCCGACCTGGCTGTGTTAACACTGGTGGAAGGGAGAAATTTTTTCGAAAAGCTGATGAAGAAAAGCCTGGCCCGTGCCATCGTGCTCAATCCGACCACCCCTGTGCTGCTGTGTAGTGGTGACTAGCAATATTTAATCTTTCAGATCAAGACCACTCTTGTTCAGCCGTCATTGGCCTAGTGTTTGAATACTCATTTTGAAAATACGAACATGCCTCTAAAAAGAATTTCTGCAGCTCTTTTAATCGCGCTGCTTTTTGCCTCCTGCAACGTTCTGAAACCTTCCGTGTCTGATAGCGGTAATTCGCTGGTAGAAGACAAACGGTGGAAGCTGATCGAATTGTACGGAAAACCCGTTTCCGAAAGTGCCGAAACCCACTACATCATCTTCCATTCGAAAGACAATAAACTGGAAGCCAAAGCTGGTTGCAATATGTTGCTTAACACCTACCAAATCAGCAAGCAGTATCAGTTAGCGATCACAGCCGGAATTTCTACTAAAATGGCTTGTCCCGACGGACTGGAAAACGAATTGATCAAAGCAATGGCTGAAGCGGATAATCTCAGCGTGAGCGAAACAAACCTGTCATTGAATAAAGCACGAATGGCACCCCTGGCAAGATTTGAATTATCCGA
Organism: Albibacterium sp.; assembly: GCA_036796375.1. Taxonomy (GTDB): domain Bacteria; phylum Bacteroidota; class Bacteroidia; order Sphingobacteriales; family Sphingobacteriaceae; genus Albibacterium. The sequence continues at coordinate 1,241 of DAIRDA010000096.1, read as the reverse complement.
ATAAATCGTCCAAAACCATCAGCGAATTAAGGGGTTATCATAGCAGCGGCACGCAAGCTGTGATAACCTAGACTTTTTACGTGATGACCGAAATCAGAACCGAAAAACAAAAACCTGTTTGGCCATGGGCGTTGGCCCTGATTGCATTTGGAGTGATCATCTATCTATTCTTTTTCAGAGGCGATGGGAATATGAACGCAGAAAAGAAAGCCGACCCACCGGGGAACGAAGTTACGGCCTATTTTCAGTTGGTTGATGATGATACCGACACGGTCGGACTATCGCCTGAATATACCAACGAGGCGATGCGTAAGTTAACGGTAGCTACACGGGCTGCTGCCGAACAGCACGAGGTGGATGTCAGTGCAGATCTTCGGTCGGCTGAAAGCTATACCGGCAATTTTACCCAGGAAAGCTTCGATAGCAGTCGCGCCGATACCGTCCGGGTCGTTGCCGGCGACTTAGCAACCGCGCTCATAAAAATACAGGAAGCGAAATATCCGGACCTATTGAAAGAAGCCAACTCATTGAAAGCAGCGACGGTCGCCATCCGCGCCGATACCCTGATCTCGGAACAGCCGATGGAAATCAAAAACTTCTTCCGGCTGGCAAAAGATCTGCTACAGAAAATGTACGGGCAGTCGCCTTAGCAAAAGCTTTTCTTAGTCCGCCAATTGGCTCTCTACAATTTCGATCAGCGCATCGATGTCAAAGGGCTTGCCCAGCACCTCGTTGGCGCAGGTTCCTTTCAACTCAACGGCACGGGGGTGCGTCGATAGCGCGATGACAGGAATGTCTTTCGTTTCCGGATGTTGATTGATTTCCATGCAGAGTTTTGCTCCCTCCTCGGTCGGGTTCTGCAGATCTAATATCACGCAATCGGGCTGCATCTTGATGATCGATTCCAGGGCATCTTGCTCAGAATCCAGCTCGATAACGTTCAGCCCCTGGTCGGTTAAAATTAACGTAACCACCTCCCGTATATCACGGTCGCGTTCGATAATCAGTACTGTCTTTTTCATTGTTTTTCAGAAAGCTAATTTCACCGGTAAGTACCGAAAAATAGCAGTCCGCAAAAGTACTGTTAAATTCCAATAGATTACGCTTCCGCAAAAATAGCGAACGCATTTTCGGAAAACAGTGACCACCGTCACTATTCGCATCTACTTTCAGTCGAAAAAATCAGGCAGTCGAAAAATCAGGCTTTCAAAAAAGTCAGGCTTTCAATCAAACTGATGATG
>DAIRDA010000095.1:0-8000 GCA_036796375.1 Albibacterium sp. | reverse complement strand
TATACCGGTTTGTTTGCAGACACGGTAACCTTCCGCGGCATCAGCCATGATCCTAAAATGGGCTCGTTGACAATCGTCGATTTCCCTCCGATAACTCATACAAACCCGTCCCACGGCGTCACACTGGCGAAAGCCAACCGCGATGCTGAAAACCGCCTATCCCTGCGCTTTCACTTGGATAGCGAAAGGATACTGCAGTTTAAAATGATCGGCCGCACGCTCAGCCTGCCTGTCTATCCCGGAGACAGCATTCAGTTTGAAATTGCTGCAGATAAGAAGATTACATTTTCCGGCAAACGGTCGGGCACTTATAACTACCTCGCTCAAATCAACCAAACAGACTCGTTAAAGGGTAATTTCTATTTTAAATTGGGAGATGACCTGGCGGCATACCATGCGCAAATCAAGACCTGGTTTGAAAGGCGTATGAATTTCCTCAAACAATACGGTAAAGAGCATTCCCTGCCCCGCGATTATATTGATGCAGAGCAAAGCGAGATATATTCCCAGATGCAATCCCTCCTGCTCGTCCCACTGATATCAGGTGTCAAAAGAAACGATCTTCCGGCCGTTTATCAAGCGGATATGCAGCCAATATACATTGATGAAATCTCAGGTCCGTATAGCCGGTATGCGATGCGGCAGCTCTATCTGCAAGATCAGCTGAACTATAAGGAAGGCAAGGGCGAACTCTTTGGCGACTATCAGAGCGGTGTTCCGGATCAGAAGAAAGTTTTAGCGCTGAGCAACCTCATCGGTTATTATACCGCAACTGCAAAAGATCAATACCAAAGCGAATTGGAAGGCGCTATAAGTTACGCAAGGGAGCATGCTGAGGACCCGCTGTGGTTCAAATATCTTGACAGGTTGGCGCAAGACTTCCAGCTCTTGAAAAACACCTTTCCACAAAATATTCTTCAGCAAGCCAGCTTGCTTCGCTTGAGCGACAGCACCGAAATCAGCCTAGTCGATTTGCTGAAAGCGCATGAAGGAAGCCCGATATACATCGATTTTTGGGCTAGTTGGTGTAGTCCATGTATCGAGAATATCCGCAATGCAAAAGAAGTGAAAGCTTACCTCAAGGAAATCAATGTCCCCATTGTTTATATATCGGTAGATGAAAACCAGGCCAAGTGGGTTGCATCCGCTAAAAAAGAACAGATAGAAGAGAATCAATATTTGTTGAAAGACGATACAAGCTCACCCCTGGCAAAATTTCTGGGCGTTCGGGCCATTCCCCGGTACATCATTCTTGACAGTAAACATCGTGTGGTGGATGATAATGCTCCTGGCCCTATACCCAGCGCAATGAAAAATTTGCAAGCAATATTTAATAAGATGGAAGAGGATAAAAAGGCAGCGCCGAAGATCATCGCCTATTAAAGTTAACCGGGACTTACTGCTGGATGATAAGTTAGCTTAATAAAAGGGGGCAAAAGCCCCCTTCATCAGGTTAATTGGTTAGTACTTAAGCAAATTTCACAAGCAAAGATGCAAACTCCGGTAAGTTCTGTATTCCCTTATTATATTAACCTGTTGAAATATTATAGGAAGTCTAAAACTTACTGTATTTCTATTTCAGAGCCATCAGTTATTAGGCTATTTGCTTGAAAGCCAATGTAAGGCATGCTGTTAGATTTCGATATGTATGAATATTCCTCGCACTCATTATCAACATTATGTGTAAATTACACTGGCTAACCAAAACCATAAATCATGAAAAGTTCCATTTTCACGTTTGTCTTATTATTTGCAGCCCTAAGTGTATCGGCACAGAACCAATCTTCCCAGGCAAAACTAAAAAGCGGCCCGAACGATACTACTTATATGCGCATCGTAAACGGTATCGTTTCCGATAATGAACAGCACGTCGGTAGTTTTAAAAGCATCAGTTATATTCGCGATAAGCAAGACCTGGCCAAGCTAAACATAGCTGGCAAAAAGCCTGTCATGATATTGGAGCTTGAATCATCCGATATGGAAGATAAAATTGATAGTATACTCTATTCCAGACCCGATTTCATCAATACCTATAAGTATCCGTTAAATATTCAATTACCTATATCGATTAATGGCAAGCTGTTGGCGAACGATCAAAAAGCTTCTACGCTCAATGCATTAAACTTCGGTGAAATAAAAGGAATTGAATATGTTGACAGCGGAGATTCGAGCGTTGACCGGTCCCTTACACCTTTCGGTGTAATCAACTTACAAGTAGATTAAGCAACACATTATACAACCAATTATCGAAGGTATGCAAACACGAATCCTCAAAACCTTTCTCTTCTCACTGACATTCCTATTCGCCTGCTCGGTCACGAGTGCTCAAAAACCTAATCTCGATTTCGAAATGCACGCCATCGGCTACCCAAGCTACTGGGCCAACTTCGGAAGTGCTGACTATAAAATCTCGATCGATTCAGCGGATGCAAAAAGTGGTAAGTATTCAGCTGTGATAGAGAGCATGAACGCTGAGCCCAATTTCAAAGCACTTGCCTTCAATTTGCCGAAGAACTATAAAGGCACGTCTATTCGTTTAACGGGCTATATCAAAACCGAGAATGTGACCGACGGATATGCAGGATTGTGGTTGCGGATTGATCCGGAGATCGGATTCGATAATATGAACAACAGAGGGGTGACAGGGACAAGCGACTGGCAGAAATACGAAATAACCATGCCGCTTAACCCGGCGAAAACCGAACGGATAGTGATAGGTGGCTTGCTGGTTGGTAAAGGCAAAATGTGGTTGGATGATCTTCAGGTGTCGATCGACGGGAAGGATATCGATGACCCAAACCTGGAAATTTATGAGAAAGAAGCGCTGCCGGCGGAGAAAGACAACGAATTTAATAAGGGTTCTTCCATCAATTTCTCTACGCTGAGCAAAAAAGACATTGAAAACCTTGAATTGTTAGGACGAATCTGGGGCTTCCTTAAATATTATCACCCTGAAGTTGCCAAGGGAAATTATAATTGGGACTATGAGCTGTTTAGAGTGTTACCCGACTACCAGGCCGCAAAAAACAATCAGGAACGAGACAACGTACTCGCCGCCTGGATCGCTAAATACGGTGAATTACCTGTATGTACTGATTGTAAACCGACCACCGAGGATGCCGTGTTGAAGCCCAATTTATCCTGGATCGATAAGTCGAACCTATCCAAAGCATTAAAGTCTAGTCTAAAAGAAGTTTATGCCAACAGAAATCAGGGAGAGCACTATTATATCGGCATTCAGCCTGCTGCTAACCCCGACTTTAAAAATGAAGATGCCTATGCTGAAATGCCCTATCCCGATGCAGGCTTCCGCCTACTATCGTTATACAAGTTTTGGAATACGATCGAATATTTCTTCCCTTATAAACACCTGACCGATAAGAAATGGGAAACCATTTTGAAAGAATACATCCCCACATTCGTAAATGCAGAAGATGAGTTAGCCTATGAACTTGCTGCGCTCAAGATCATTGGCGAGGTGAACGATACCCACGCGAATTTGTGGGGAGGAGCCGATAAGCTTTTCGAACTAAGAGGCAATAATTTTGCAGCCTTCCGCACAGCGTTCGTGGAGGATAAGCTTGTGGTAGTAGACTACTACAATCCGGAACATGCGGAAAGCAGCAAACTGAAAATAGGCGATGTGATCACCCATATTAACGGCAAAACCGTTGAATCGATTGTCGATAGTTTGAAACCTTTTTATCCTGCTTCCAATCATCCAACCATGTTGCGCGATATTTCCCGCGATCTGCTTCGCTCAAGCCACCAAAGCATGCATTTGCGGTATTTGTCTGGTAAGCAAGCCCAAGAGCATGATATTGCTCTCTACAGCAGAGACAAGCTCAACATGTATCACTCTTATAAAGTCGACAAAAATGCGAAGTCGTACAAAATGCTCGATGGGAATATTGGCTACGTCACGCTTTCAAATATCAAGAACGAAGACGTTGCTGAAATTAAAAAAGCCTTTAAAGACACGAAGGGAATTATCATCGACATACGAAATTATCCGTCCGCCTTCATGCCTTTTGCTTTCGGCTCTTATTTCGTGTCGAAGTCCAGTCCTTTCGTTAAGTTCTCCCGTGCGGACCTGAAAAATCCGGGAGAATTCAAGATGTCGAATAGCCTGGAAATACCCCCTCAGGGCGAATCGTACAAAGGCAAGCTCGTTGTGCTCATCAACGAAGTCTCGCAAAGCCAGGCCGAGTATACTGCCATGGCCTTCCGAGCCGGCGATAACACCACCATCGTAGGAAGCACCACCGCAGGTGCCGACGGCAATGTATCGCTCATTCATTTACCAGGAGGGCTCAGAACAATGATTTCTGGAATTGGTGTCTATTACCCCGACGGAACGGAAACCCAACGCATAGGCATTGTTCCGGATGTGGTGGTTACGCCGACAATCGAGGGGGTCAAAAAGGGTGAAGATGAGTTGTTGATGAAAGCGGTTGAGATTATAGAAGGAAGTTAATTATGATTAAAATAAAACTTCTTCTCGTATGTAATCTTTTGTTCCTTTTGTCATGTAACCTGGCAACAGATATAAATACAGAGACAATAACGATAGTTGCCGGTACTTCCAAAATAACAGGAAGAATCATCACTCCTGATGGTCAAAATAAGGATAGCATTATGGTAACCATTACTGTCGTGCATCCGATTTCAGGAGAAAATGTTAGACATGAAGTTCTCGCTGACCAATCGGGCAAATTCTCTGTGGACATCGATTTGGAAACCGACATTTCTTACATCGGTTTATATACCAGCGTGAATCAATCTACGACTCTTATAGTAAAAACAATAAATGGGGGTGTTACTAACGTTGATATCGACTATAATTCAAATCGTGACATCAAAAATGTAGAGGTTACGCCTGACGTGAATGAATATGATATGACACGGAGAATGGAGGTGTTAAGCAAAATGATTGATTATATACCTAATGACCCAAATTGGAAATACCCACATTTGTATAATAAAAGTATAAATGAGTTTTTGGATTATGCTAACAGTAACGTGTCTAAAAGAATGGCGCTATTCGTGGATAATGATAGTTCAATATCCGAGGAATTTAAAGAGTTTATAGCAAAAGATTATCGTTTATTTCTATATATCGGACACGTCTTCGATTACGAAGCAGAGATGAAGCGTAATTATCGTAACGCAACCAAGGACACAATTGGTGAGCCTGAGATCCAAAAGATTGACCGACCTTATTTTCGTTTTTTGAAAGAATTCAATCTCAACGATCCACAATATCTCCACGCTTTCATGTTTCCTGAATTTCAAGACTCTATACTTAACAATGAAATATTAGGGCTTCCGGCGATCGGAGAAAGCGATATCCCTACTTGGTTGGCAAGCGTAAAGGGGATTTTAGCAGATTTGGTCGGATTCGATGAAGGTCCATATTATGATATTCTGGCGGCTAATGCCTACGCCCGGCAGTTAAGCGAAGAAGCAAAACCACTAACTGAAAAGCAAAAAGAGCAAATAACCTATTACTGGAAAGATGGTGAAATCACAAAAATACTGTTCCGTAAAAACGAACAGGTGATAATGAGTTTTCAGGCTTCACCGGAAATAACGCAGTAAACGAGGTAATTGGCAGTCAGTTGAAATGAGGAATTCTGATTTCTTGTTCTCAACATTCACGTAGCGTGATTAGGAATTATCAAAAGGGCTAGAATCTTCTTTTACTCCGGTAAGCCCAGGTTGCGAAACTCAGCCTTCCATTTCTTGAAATACTCTTCAATTGTATGCATTGTTTCTCGCAGTTCGAAACCAGGGTCTGCGAAAATAGCGTCAAGCAGTTTGTCGAAATCCGCTTTTTCCTCCCTGATCTTTTTTTGGAGACTTTGGTATTCGTTTGGAGTCATTTCAAATCTATTTTTACTTTGAGCGGGTGCAGTCGTTTCCATGGTTTAATTGGTTTTAACAACATAAAGATGCAAACTCCTCATTGTATGCGATTTCCATTTTATATAAAGCAGAAGAAATTTTATAGCAACGCCAGTAATCGCATTTATTTCAGGTGCGACTCGAATTTTGCAGATATAAACTTTATTTTAGTGCATGAACTATACGTGTATTGCCATCGACGACGAGCCTTATGCACTTGGCGCCATGAGCGATTTGATTGATCGCTGTCCGCAAGTTGCTCTGAACAAAACATTTTCAAGTGTCGTAGAGGCGTTGGAATACCTGAATGAAGGGAACCCGGTGGATATTATATTCAGTGATATCAATATGCCTGATATCAATGGTTTGGAAGCAGCTCGCTTGCTTAGCCCACATTGCAGGTTTTTGGTATTTGTAACGGCCTATCCCGACCATTCACTACAGGCTTTCAATGTGCGGGCAACTGGTTTCCTGTTGAAGCCGGTTGGTTTGCTGGAATTAACGGAGCTTCTAAGTTCATTCAAGAGAAATGATGACGCGCTCTTAGCGGCTACTTCAGCCGAACCTGTTAGCGAAAATTCCATCTTTATAAAAGGCGGCTTAAAAAACCAGTATGTACGCGTCAATATCAACGATATCGTTTATATAAAAGCGGACCTCAATTATAACTGGATTCACACCACTACCGCCAAGCATTATACCTATGCTTCACTGACCAGCCTGGCTGAAAAGCTGAAGAGAAAGGGAATTTTTATAAAAGTGAGTAAGTCCGTTCTTCTTTCTACCCTCCACATCGAGAAGGTTGACGGAAATACGGTTCACCTGTCCAACAAAGAATGCGTTACCATTGGTGCGACCTATAAAGCCTCGTTTCATGAGTTTATCAAGAGGCATAGCATCAATTTTTAACCGGGAGACAGGGAAGTCGCGCGGATTGCGGGTTCATGTACTTTGCTGGCTTCTGTTTGGTATTTATGAGGCTTCGGCAGTTTTCAGTATTCAGGGAAATCTGGGGAACCCCTGGATATACTTAACGTATTTTATTTTCAATATTTCTTTCTTTTATATCCATGCAGGCTTTACACTGCCGGCAGCGTTGCGTCGTAAAAGCGCCATTGCCTGGCGTGTTCCTTTGCTGATCCTCTTGCAGTTGGCGGTCTATGTCAGCCTTTCTTTATTAATCAGTTATACAACCAATACCGTATTTGGGCGCGGAGACGGGCTGGCGATAAGCGGCATGGTGTTGTTTAATGTCGCGTGGAGGGGAGTTTACTTTATGTTGTACGGCACCGGCTACTATTTTTTGAAAGGATTCATTGAGAAAAAAAGGGAGCAGATGGAGCATGAGAAACAATTAAAGCAGCTTAATGAGCAGTTACACCAAATGGAAATCGACTACCTGCGGGCGCAGATCAACCCTCACTTCCTTTTCAATACCCTTAGCTTTATTAACTACTCAGCAAAACATTCCCCCGATCAGGCCGACGAAGCCATTGTTTTACTGAAGGAGATACTGGACTTTATAACCCGCGGCGCCAACCAGAAGCAAGTGACCGTTGAGCAGGAATTTCAGCAAATGGAAAAGCTGATCCGGCTGAATCAACTTCGTTTCGGTAATAAACTATCTTTTCAGATCGACAAGAATATTCACTCCAGCAATCAATCGGTCATACCCATGGTTTTGTTAACGTTGGTCGAGAATATTTTCAAGCACGGCGATTTCCGAAACGACCGTCAGCCTGTGGTTATTCGTGTTGAAAGCGATGCAACCAAAGTGCGGTACTTTACGCGCAATGTGATGGCGAGGAATAGTGCTATGCATTCCCATGGGACGGGCCTGGCGAATGTGGCCTTACGCCTTGAGAAAACCTACCCTGAAAAGCACCGCTTCGAATACAGAACAAAAGATAATGTATTTGAAGTGGATTTAGAGGTGATGCTTAATTGATCGCCTTATTTCTAGACCTAACTATTGTACTTTCTAATATTCTGCTCCTGATTTCGTTTTAACAGCCGAACACCGAACCCACACTGACCAGAGACCAAACAGACCCCTAACAGACCTATAGGTTAGTGTAGTGCCCTTTTTGCGA
>DAIRDA010000094.1:0-8002 GCA_036796375.1 Albibacterium sp. | reverse complement strand
ATGAAAAAGAAAAGACTGGATGCCCAGAGCGGAATTTCAGGCCACCAAAACTGAACGTAAATACCGATTGCCGTAAGCTCTGCCATGCTGACCAGAATATACAGGATCCAGTAGTTCCACCCGGAAGCAAAACCGGGAAATTTGCCCCAATACTTATAGGCAAAATGACTGAAGCTTCCTGATACGGGTTCCTCTACCACCATTTCACCGAGTTGACGCATGATCAAAAAGGCAATGATTCCGGCTACGGTATATCCGAAAATAACGGACGGGCCGGCTAACACGGCTGCAGGGCCTACGCCCAGAAATAAACCCGTGCCGATGGCACCCCCTAAAGCAATGAGTTGAATATGACGGTTTTTTAAGCCGCGTTTTAATTCCTGTTCCTGGGGCTTGCCGCCCTGTATATTTTCTTCCAAAATGTTAACCGTTAGAGGTCGCAAAATAACTAAATAAAGAAGGAACTAGAACCCTTTTTTCGGGAAAAGCCTCATTTTCTTTACAATTTGACCCTTTCGTTTGGCACCGCATGTGCCAGTATGGGTTATTATAATAATTTCTTTCGCGGTAAATCTTACCCTGCAACATTAAAACAACAGCATGCTGAACAAAAGAACATTGAAGCCTTATAAACTATTTTTGCCCTTTGCGGCCTTATTAACCACCATTGCATTTTCAAATTGTAACTCGCAAGCCTCTAATGAAGGCCTTGAAACGAATAAACTGTTAAGCCTGCCGGTTTATGAAATCGATACGGGTACTGCCATTACGGTGAAGGATTACCTTGGCACCATCGAAGGCAAAGTAAATGTGGAGATTCGTCCGCAGGTTGAGGGGGTTCTTGAAAAAATCTTCATCGATGAGGGACAATACGTCGAAGAGGGGCAGAAACTTTTCAAAGTAAATGAGCTCCCCTACAGGGAGGCATTGAAGAATGCGGTCGCTGAGGCGCAGGTTGAAAAAGCAAAAGAAAAAAATGCCCGCCAGGAAGTGAAAAGTTTAAAGCCTTTGGTGGAGCATGAAGTGATATCGGATGTGCAGTATAGCACCGCGCAGTCTAAGTATGAAGTAGCCAGTGCATCCGTTGCGAAAGCTGCGACAGCAGTGGCAACGGCGAAAATAGAACTTGACTTTACCACCATCAAGGCTCCTTCGAGCGGCTATATCGGCCGGATACCCAAGCGCATCGGCAACCTGATCAGTAAGGGCGACTCGCAGCCATTGACGATTCTCTCCGACACGAAGGAGGTGTATGTCTATTTTTCAATGAGCGAGTCTGATTTTCTTTACTTCACTAAAAATACTAAGAAACGTGACTCTACCGGGTCGGCCTCCAGTCAGGGTATGATTCCCTACGTTCGTCTGATTTTGGCGGACGGCACGGAGTACGCCGAGAAAGGGTTGGTCGACGCCGTCGATGGTCAGGTGAACAGCACCACCGGCTCGATCTCGCTACGGGCTACCTTTCCAAATCCGGACGATATCCTCCGCCATGGCAACACCGGCACGCTCAAGATGGAAGAGCGGCAGCCGGGCGTGCTGATCGTACCGAAGCTGGCCATTACCGAACTGCAAGACAAAACCTTTGTCTACACCGTTGACGAACAAAACAGGGTAAAAATGCAGGACATTGAGGTGGACGGCATCAGCGGCGATAACTATATTGTTAAAAGTGGCCTAAAACCCTCTGACCGCGTTGTGTTGGCAGGAATCGACCAGCTGAAGGAGGGCCAGCGCATTCAGCCAAGGCTTCAAAGATCCGCTAAACTTTAATTCATCCATTTGTGCTCCGGCGGTCTGCCGGATGAACTCGGCTTGCCGATTAAGAACTACCTATGCTAAAATCGATCACAAGGAAACCTGTGCTTGCTACAGTGATTTCCATTCTATTGCTCATCCTGGGAATTGTCAGCTTGCAAAAGCTTCCGGTTACCCGCTTTCCTGAGATAGCCCCGCCCAGTGTCAGTGTGAGCCTCTCCTACCCGGGCGCCAATGCCGAGACCGTTGCTGAAAGTGTCCTTCTTCCGGTGGAAGAAGCCATTAACGGCGTCGATAACATGACCTATATTAAGTCGACCGCCAGCAATTCCGGTTCGGGTACCATCAATGTATTTTTCAAACCAGGCACCAACCCTGATCAGGCAGCGGTAAATGTACAAAACCGGGTTTCCAAGGCTTCGAGTAATATTCCCTCGGAGGTAAACGAGTCTGGAATTACGGTGATGCCCAAGCAGAACGGAATTATCATGACGCTGAATATTTTCAGCGATCACGCCGACAGTATTTATAACGAGACATTTTTACAGGCCTATGCGCAGATCAATATCAACCGTGAACTGATGCGTGTACCGGGAGTGGCTTCCATCACCCGTGTGGGTGCCCGCGATTATGCTATGCGCACTTGGCTAAATCCGGAAAAACTGGCCCTGTACAACTTGGTGCCGCAGGATATCCTGAAAGCGATCGGCAATCAGAACTTTGAAATTGCCCCCGGTAAGTTCGGTGAATCTTCTGACGAAGTTTTTGAGACCGTGCTGAAACACCGCGGGCGCTTCAGTACACCTGCCGAGTTTGAAAATCTGGTGATCAAAACCAACGCTGACGGCTCGGTGCTTTACCTGAAAGACGTGGCGCGGGTTGAATTCGGAGCCACGAACGTGGGGAGCGATAACCGGGTAAACGGGATGCCGGGACTGACCATGAACCTGGTGCAGACGGCGGGCTCCAATGCGGTGGAGATCGATAAGGAAGTCAGGAAAGTGCTCGAGCGACTGGAGAAGTCGTTTCCGGAAGGAATCAATTATGAAATTACCTACAGCGTGCGGGAGCAGATCGACGAATCGATCAGCCAGGTGCAGCATACACTGTTCGAGGCCTTCATTCTGGTATTTATAATCGTCTTTATTTTCCTTCAGGATATGCGGTCCACCCTCATTCCTGCAATCGCGATTCCGGTATCGCTGATCGGAACCTTCTTCTTCCTTTTGCTCTTTGGATTTTCCATCAACGTATTGACGATGTTCGCACTGGTGCTGGCCATCGGAATTGTGGTCGACGATGCCATTGTGGTGGTGGAAGCCGTGCATCAGAAGATGCATCAGGGGCTATCGCCCCGGCAGGCAACAAGGGCCGCGATGAAGGAAATCACGGGCGCAATCCTTTCCATTACGATGGTGATGGCGGCCGTGTTTGTGCCCGTCGGCTTTATGGAAGGGCCTTCAGGTGTCTTTTACCGGCAATTCGCCTATACGCTGGCTACAGCAATTCTGATTTCAGCGCTTATTGCCTTAACCTTAAGTCCGGTTCTCTGCACGCTTTTGCTAAGAAAGTCGGAAAATCCGGAAGAAAGAAAGCTGAATAAGTATAATCGCTTGCAGCAACGTTTCTTTGCCGGGTTTAACCGAAATTTCGAGCGGCTGACAAACCGGTATCTGCGTTCGGTTGACTTCCTGCTGGCGCGAAAAGGAATGACATTAGCAGGCATAGCACTGCTCAGTCTGCTGGGTGTCTTCATGATGAACCGGACACCGTCGAGTTTTATCCCTACCGAAGACGATAGCTTTGTCACCTTTTCCATGGCCATGCCACCCGGCGCATCGCTTTCGCGAACGACCGAAGTGTTGAGAAAGGCCGACAGCCTGATCAGTGGTCGCGAACAACTAACCGGCCTGACCACCATCTCCGGCTATAATGCCATTGACGCCACAGCGAGCCCTGCCTTTGCGGTCGGCTACCTGAATCTGAAAGACTACCACAACCGGGGTGATATTCAAGACATCAACGAGTTCATGGACACGTTGCGCAACGACCTATCTCAATTGACGCAGGCGTCGTTCAGCGTCTATCCGCGCCCGACCGTGCAGGGCTTTGGCGACTTCAGTGGAATAGAGCTTGTGTTACAGGATAGAATGGCGGGGTCCTTTGGCGATTTTAGCGAAGAAGCCGAAAAATTTATCGAACAGGTTAAAAAGCGTCCGGAAATCGGAAATGCCTTTACTCCTTTCAAGGCGAATTTTCCTCAATATCAACTTGATATCGATTTCGTAAAAGCGCAGGCGCTGGGCGTGGCACCGAAAGAGCTGATGACTGCGGTCAGGGGTTATTATGCCCGGGTGAAGGCAGGCGACTTCACACGCTTTGGTCGCCAGTACCGAATTTACATGCAGGCGGATGCTTCGTATACCAACGATCCGGAATCGTTCAAGTCGATTTTCGTGCGGAACAATAAGAACGAAATGGTTCCGGCCAATACGCTGATCAAACTTCGCAGGGACTTGGGGCCCGAGACCGTGAATCGCTATAATCTTTATAATTCCATCAACATCAGCGCAACGCCCGCCGAGGGCTACAGCACCGGCGATGCGATGGAGGCCATCGAAGAAGTAGCAGAAGCGAGCCTGGCAGCCAACTTTGGCTACGAATGGACGGGCATGAGCCTGGAAGAAAAATCGGCTGGCGGAGAAACGGCCGTCATTTTTACGCTGAGCATCCTCTTTGTCTACCTGCTGCTCGCCATTCAATACGAGAGCTATATACTTCCCTTCTCCATCTTGCTTTCGGTGCCGGTTGGTTTGGTGGGGGTATACGCTGCTGTGAATTTGGCTGGACTCGAGAATAATATCTATGTGCAGGTGGGACTGATTATGCTGATCGGCTTGCTGGCAAAGAATGCGATTCTGATTGTGGAATTTGCCATCCAGCAACGCCAGGCTGGCCAGTCGATTCTGACGGCCGCACGAGAAGGGGCACGCTTGCGTTTGAGACCGATTTTAATGACTTCGTTTGCTTTTGTGGCGGGACTGGTTCCGCTGATGTGGACTGTAGGGCCATCGGCCCAGGGGAACCACTCCATTAGTTTTGGTGCCGCCGGGGGTATGCTTTTCGGGGTGTTTGTCGGAATTTTTATTGTACCGGTGCTGTATGCCGTATTTCAGCGACTGGATGAAAAAGTGAAATTAAAAATAGCCTTGGAGGAGGAAGACAATGAATAAAAGATATCAATTTGCTGCATTAGCACTGGTAGCAAGCCTTTTGCTGAATGCATGCCGCATGGGAAAGGATTACCAACGGCCTGAAATGAAACTGCCCGACACGTATCGGGATCAGGATCAAGCTGCCGACTCGGCGGGAATGGCGGCGATTCAATGGAACGATTTTTTCCGCGACAGTCTGCTTCAGAAAATCATCGATACGGCGCTGGTGTACAATCACGATATGCAGAAGGCTTATACGAATATCCGCATCGCCGATCAGCAGGTGCGCCAGGGCAAAGCACAGTACCTGCCGGAAGTGGATGCAACCATCGCCAGCATGAACCGCCAGTTTCGTTCGGAAAACTTTTATAGCGGACCAACTGCTAAATATTACGAGGAGACGGGGAAGACAGCCCCGGAAAATATGTATACCTACACACCCCAGAACATCAGCAGTATCAGCCTGAGTTGGGAGCTCGACATTTGGGGTAAAATAGGCCGGCAGAACGAGGCTACTTTTGCCCGATACCTCCAAACAGACGAAGCACGCAAGCTATTGCAAACGCAACTGATTGCGAACATAGCCGAGGGTTATTATAACCTATTAATGCTCGACGCTCAGCTTCTGGTTGCGCGCCGCAATTTACAGTTAAGTGACAGCACCCTTCGCATGGTGAAGCTGCAGCGCGATGCCGGGCAGCTTACCTCCCTGGCCATTCAGCAGACTGAATCGCAGCTGCTGGAAGCGGCATCGCTGATTCCGCAACTTAAGAAACAGATCGCTATTCAGGAAAACAGTATCAGCTTACTTGCGGGTCAATACCCCGACAGTGTACGCCGTGCGGATGCCTTTCGGGAATTTATTGCAGACTCCATCGAAGCGGGCGTTCCGCTTTACATGGTTGGCAACCGGCCGGACGTACGGGCTGCCGAACTCGAGCTTCGGGCTGCCAATGCGGAAGTAGGTGTCGCGCAGGCCTACCGATACCCTACGCTGACAATTGATGCCACCGGAGGAGTAAATAGCATGCTGGCTTCTGATTGGGTAAACGTACCCGGCTCTCTTTTTGGAAGCCTGCTGGGAAGCATTACCCAACCGGTCTTTAGTCGCCGTAAACTTAAAACACGTTTCGAAATTTCGAAACTGGAGCGGGAGAAGGCTGAACTGGATTTTCAGCAGACTGTGCTGAAGGCGGTCACCGAAATAAGCGGCACCCTTGCGACCCTCGAAAACCTGGAGCAGGAATTTGAAATTGCTGAACGAAGAGTTGAGGTGGCACAGTTGGGAACAAAACAGGCAGGCATGCTTTTTAAGGCTGGACTGGCGACCTACCTCGAGGTGATTAATGCACAGCGGAATGCCATCAGCAGTGAGTTAAACCTGGTGAGCGTTCAGCAACAGCTAGTGCTGGCGCGCGTGGAGCTATACAGGGCGCTTGGAGGAGGCTGGAAAAAAACTTAGCAAAGGTTAAAAAAAAAAATTGCTATTGTCATAAACACATCATACATTTACAGTGTACTAATTAACTAATACACTAACCAATGATTGATGTACACAACTTAACTTTCGGGTATAGCAGAAAAAAACTCTTGTTTCAGGATCTGAATCTGCATCTGGAAAGCGGGCACATTTATGGCTTACTTGGAAAAAACGGGGCAGGTAAGACAAGTTTACTGAAGTGTCTGGCCGGGCTCGACTACCCCCTGAGCGGAGAAATTCGCGTAAAGGGGGCGAATCCTGTTAAGCGACAACCCTCATTCCTGGAAGATATTTTCTACCTGCCGGAAGAGATCCACGTGCCGGATATGACAGTCCGTGGTTTCTCGAAAGGGACCGCACCTTTCTACCCCCTTTTCAATCAGGATGAACACGAGCAGTATCTGAAAGATTTTGAAGTACCTCTTTCAGCCTCGCTCTCCAAGCTTTCACTGGGGCAGCAAAAAAAATTCATGATCTCCTTTGCACTGGCCTGTAATACCTCGGTGCTGATTATGGATGAGCCTACCAACGGGCTCGATATTCCCTCGAAAGCGAAATTCAGAAAGATCATAGCCAGCGCGTTCAACGAAGAGCGGATGATTGTGATTTCGACGCATCAGGTGCGCGATCTGGAAAACCTGATCGACAGTGTGCTGATTCTGAACAAGCAACAAATCGTATTGAACAGCAGCAACGAGGAACTTAGTTCACGTCTCAACTTCGGACTTATGAAAGAGAGTGAAGCATTGGATGCGCTTTACGCCGAGGAAAGCTTTCGGGGTATCCACGCGATTTCCATCAATAAGAACGGATCGGTAAGTAAGCCCGACCTGGAATTGCTTTTCAATGGCGTGGTCGCTGAAAACGAAGCCTTAATAAACCATCTTAATCATCAATAACATGGAAAACACTCTTCAAGTGAGCCGCCTGGGCAAGCTCTTCAATAAACACATGCGTGAAAACCTAAAATTCTATGCGGGTTGTGCATTGGTATTTTTAGCCCTTCAAACGTGCGTTTACTTCTTCAACCTAAACGTCTCGCGCGATTTTATGATTAACTATGAAGATCAAATGGCCTTCTTCGCAATCGGGATGTACCTGGGCCTGTTTATTATCACGGTGATCAGTTTTACCGATTACAACCACCCCCGCTCTATTTTCCCCGCCATCATGCTACCGGCCTCGACGTTCGAAAAATACATACTTCGGTGGTTCATTACCTTAGTCGGTTATACGTTGGTAGCCTGGGCACTCTACCATTTGACTCAAAGCTTTTTCTCGGCCTATCTTCCACGGACCTTCTTTTTCTGGCACCTAGAATGGCAAATCATACGCTGGGGCTTGCTGATTTACGCGCTGGTACATTCGGTGGCCTTCCTCGGTGCCATCAGCTTTCGGAAGAGAACGCTGGTCAGTACTGCACTGGTCACTTTTATCACCTTCCTGCTATTCATGTACCTGAATCATCGGCTTACCCTGACGGAGGGGACCAGTATACCCTTCCCCTTTTTGCCACTTATGATTAATACGGTTGAAGGACCGGCCAAGG
>DAIRDA010000093.1:0-8317 GCA_036796375.1 Albibacterium sp. | reverse complement strand
TTTTTCTGAAGAATGGAATAGAGAATTTTGGACTCGATTTCAGAACTGAAATTTGCCGAAGTGAGGTATACCAGCTGTGAGGCATACCGGGGTACGCTTTCATCGTCGCTCAGCTCGTTAATGACGGGGTAATAATGCTCTATATCCACGAAGCGGACAAATTTATTCTTGATTTTACGCGCCCACCACCAGGATAGCATAATGGTAAACATCACGGCACTGAGCACCAGGGTTAACCATCCGCCGTGGATGATCTTTGCGCCGTTGCTGACTAAGAGGACGGTTTCCAGCGACAGGAAGACTATCAGAAACATGACCACGAGATATCTGGGGACGTGCCGCTTGATGAGAAAAAATGACATCAGTACGGTGGTGACCAGAAAGGTGATGTTAATGGCCAGGCCATAGGCAGCCTCCATATTCCTGGATTCCCGAAACACCAGAACGACGAGCATACAGCCGGCCCAGAGAATAAAGTTGATAGACGGTACATAGAGCTGCCCTTTCTGATTGCTTGGATAGTTAATACGCACCTTTGGCCAGAGATTTAAGCGAACCGCTTCGGATATGAGGGTAAAAGAGCCCGAAATCATGGCCTGACTGGCGATAACCGCTGCCACGGTTGCGATGCCGATACCAAACATAAGAAACCATTCGGGCATAATGAGGAAAAAGGGATTGGAGTAGTTCAGGCTTTGACCCTGATGCTCAAGCAACCAAACACCTTGTCCGAAATAATTGAGAACCAGACAGGTCTTGACAAAGATCCAACTAACCCGGATGTTGGACCGGCCGCAATGACCCAGGTCGGAATAGAGTGCTTCGGCTCCGGTAGTACAGAGAAAAACGGCTCCCAGAATAAGCCAGGCGTTGGGGTAGTGAACCAGGATATGAAAGGCGTAGTAAGGGTTGATCGCTTTGAATATTTCGGGCATTTCTATCACATAGAGCAGCCCGAGTACCCCCATCATACTGAACCAGAGGAACATGAGGGGACCGAATATCCGCCCGACAATGGAGGTTCCGAAACGCTGGATAAGAAACAGGAATGAGATGATAACAATCACGATCGGGACGGTAGGGAGATCGGGAAAGTAAATATTCAGCCCCTCAATAGCAGAGGATACCGTGATGGGGGGTGTAATCATCCCATCGGCCAGCAGGGCTGCTCCGCCAACCATGGCGGGAAATATCAGCCAGGGAGCCTTTCTTTTTACCAGTGTGAAGAGCGAGAAGATACCGCCCTCTCCCTTATTATCGGCGCGAAGCACGATGATCACATATTTGATGGTTGTTTGCAGGGTCAGGATCCAGAAGATACAGGAGAGCCCTCCCAGAATAAGCTCAGAGGTAATCAAACCATCGGCGACGATGGCTTTGAAAACATAAAGAGGAGAAGTTCCGATATCCCCGAAAATTATACCAAGACTAATTAATAGTCCTGCGGAGCTAAGCTTGTGGAGGTTTTTATGTTTTTCCAACGCTGTATGTTTCTGTGCGAAATAGTGCGACAAATGTAGTTATTCCCTAAACATTTGCAATAGGTTTCGGTTTTTCAAGTAGGCTAACGACAGGACTTGTTAAAAATTGTTAAATGAAGTTTTTTTTATCAACAACATGTTAGATTCAAATATTTTTATTATACTTTTGTGATAAGAGTAGACCTATGAGAAACAACTACGTATATTTCTTTTCCTTAATCGTTATTTGTCTGAGTACCCTTTTGAGTACGGCAGGCAGCGCTTTGGGCCGGCTTCCTGAAATGCTTGCCGATACGGTAAAGACAAAGGAGGTAGTCACCAGACTCGTAGACACCCGGAACGTCAAAACCAAAGACAAGAGTCTCCTTGCGTTTAAACCCTTCGCACCTTATGCACCCATCCTGAAATCGATGAGCCGCGAGCAGGTTAAGACGCTTAGTAATGTAAAAATATTTCCCAACCCGGTTTCTGAACAGTTGAACCTGAGCTACCGTCTCAGCAAGGAGACCAGTGTAACCATCAAAATCATGGATGCTCTGGGTAACGAGATCAGCACGCTGTTAGCCGAACGCTTGAAAGAAGGCGATCAGGTCCATAATTTTATGTTGAACAACAAACTAAGCAGTGGCTTTTATTTTATCCGGATTATGGCCGGAACAGAAACTGTGGTAAAAAGAATCCAGATACTTTAGTCCGAATGAAAATTATTGCTGTCGGCCGTAATTATGTCGCTCATGCAAACGAGCTTCATAACCCGGTACCCACCAGTCCCGTTATTTTTCTGAAACCCGATACTGCGCTGCTTAAGAATAACGGCGACTTCTATATCCCTGAATTTTCAAATGAGATTCACTACGAGGTGGAAGTGGTATTGCGGATATGCAAAGAAGGAAGACATGTTTCCGAAAAATTTGCTCCCTCCTATTACGACCAGATCGGCCTGGGAATAGACTTTACGGCCAGGGATATTCAGCAAAAGCATAAAGAAAAGGGTTTGCCCTGGGAGCTTGCCAAAGCTTTTGATCATTCTGCCGCTGTATCGGCCATGGAAGCTAAAGAAAACTTCGGCGACTTATACCAGATGGATTTTTCACTGCTAAAGAACCAGCAAATGGTGCAGCAGGGAAATACGCGTGATCTCATATTTTCCTTCGAAAAAGTAATCAGCTTTGTTTCCCAATATATAACCTTACGTAAAGGCGACTATATCTTTACCGGCACGCCGGCCGGTGTGGGTCCCGTTGCGATGGGCGATCACCTGGAGGGCTTTATTGGCGAAAAGAAACTGCTGGATTTTTACATCCGATAGGCCTCCGGTCAAACATTTTTGCGTTCGCTGGGTTAGTTAAAACGATCCCGTTTCCTTATAAAATACTTGCTTAATGAAATTCAGTCGTTTCATCTTCCTTTTTATTATCCCGCTTTTTCACATTTCTGCCAGCGCGCAAACTCGCGAATTTCCACAGAATTATTTTCGCCCGCCGCTTAATATTGCTCCGCAGGCTTCAGGCAGCTTTGGCGAATTACGTTCTAACCACTTCCATGGCGGAACAGATTACCGTACCCAGCAGCGGGAAGGCCTGCCTGTATATGCGGTAGCCGATGGATTTATTTCCAGGGCGAGGGTACAAATCGGCGGAGGAGGACATGCACTTTATATTGCGCATCCGAACGGTTACACCAGTGTGTATATGCATTTGCAGCGCTTCAATGAGCGGATTGCCCCGGTTGTGAAGAACAAGCAGTACGAGCTCCAGAGCTTTAGTGTTGATTTTGCGCCCGATGAGCAGATACGCGTGAAAAAGGGGGATATTATAGCCTATTCAGGAAATACCGGCGGATCCGGCGGACCGCACCTTCATTTTGAATTGCGCGACTCGAAAACGGAAGAAGTTTTCAATCCGCAGCTTTTCGGCCTGACGATCCCGGATAGCAGACCGCCCACTATTAGCGGTTTTATGATATTTCGCCTTGGAGAGGCCCCTTTTTCAGAAAACACGCCCCGTGAACAAGTTCAGCTGACGGGCGCTAACGGCAACTACCGCCTGTCGACGAACACCGTGATTCCCGTAAATGGCAACACCGGCTTTGGACTTGTGGCTACTGACCAGACATCTGTATCGCCCAATCAAAATGGAATTTTTGCGCTGGAGCTTTTGCTGGACGGTGTTCCGATTTACCACTCGTCGTTCACTGGTTTCTTCTTTCATCATAGCAGGGCTTTGAACTCCTACGTGGATTATCCGACCTATGTGATGAAGGGGCGCCGCTTTCAGAAAAGCTTTGTAGAGCCTGGCAATCCGCTGACGATTTATCACAAACTAATCAACAACGGAATAATCGATATACGGGACGACAAAGTGCACGAAATGCTGTACCGTGTGCGGGATATCGCCGGCAACACGAGTACGCTTGCCTTTAAGGTTCGTTACTCGCCCGATATGGCGATTGATCAGCACCTCAAGGCCGGTGCGACGCTTTTGCCATATAACCAGGCAAATAAAATCGAAAAGGAGGATATTCGAATCGACATTCCGGCGAATGTACTTTACAGTAATTTATATTTTGAATACTCCAAAACGGCTAAAAAAGCAGGAGCTTACTCTCCGGTTCATCATGTACACAACCGGATGATTCCAGTCCACGAGGCTTATACGCTTTCGATTAAGGCGGATGAATCTTTACCGGTGGATATGCGAGATAAGGCGCTGCTGGTTGATGCAAGAGGACGGTCGTTCGGGGGCAGCTACGATAACGGATATGTAACCGCCCGGGTAAGAGAATTCGGGAGTTTTCATATCACAACGGATACGCAGCCGCCGGTAATTCGTCCGCTGAATATATCGGAGAACAGGACGATGGGATCGAGGGCGAATTTTAAGATTTCGGATAACCTGTCGGGCATTCAGGCGTTCAACGGCTATATTGACGGAAAGTGGGTACTGATGGAATACGATGCGAAAACTGCATCGCTATGGCATACGTTCGAGCCAGATCTGAGTAAAGGCAAACACGAATTTAAGTTGATGGTAAGCGACGCCAAAGGCAATGAGAGCGTTTACCGCGTAAATTTTTTAAAATAAACAGCATGGAACCATTGAAGGTGGGCGACAAAGCCCCCGATTTTAGTGCCCCCAATCAGCGTGGCGAGATTGTATCACTATCGGATTTTGCAGGAAAGAAGCTGATTCTTTATTTCTATCCCAAGGACAATACGCCCGGATGTACCACAGAATCGTGCAACTTCCGCGACAACTACGAAAGTTTACTGGCAAAGGGATTCGAAGTGGCGGGCGTGAGCATCAATGATGAAGCTTCTCATCAGCGCTTTGCTACGAAGTATGATTTACCATTTCACCTTTTGGTAGACGACCAGAAAAAGATCGTGAACGATTATCAGGTTTGGGGTGAAAAGAATCTCTATGGCCTGAAGTATATGGGTACCGCGCGGACAACCTTTATTATTGATGAAAACGGTCTGATTGAACATATTATTCGGAAAGTGAAAAACAAGGAGGCCAGCAAGCAGGTGCTCGATCTTTACCCGGGCCTTTAATTTTCGCTAATCCATTCACAATCCTTAACTTTGGCCAAACAGAATAACCAAACACAATGAGTGCAGATATCAAAAAATTAGAAAATATAGCATCGCAGATTCGAAGGGATGTTGTACGAATGGTTCATGGATGCAGTTCCGGACATCCGGGTGGCTCACTGGGCTGTACCGACCTTTTCACAGCCTTGTACTTTCATGTGCTTAAGCACGACAAGGACTTTAAAATGGATGGCATTAATGAGGATTTGTTTTTCCTTTCGCAAGGCCATATTTCTCCGGTTTTTTATAGCACACTCGCTCGCGCCGGTTATTTTGAAGTTTCTGAGCTTGCTACGTTCCGTAAAATCGATTCCCGTTTACAAGGTCACCCTACCCCGCACGACGGATTACCTGGAATACGGATAGCGTCGGGTTCATTGGGCCAGGGTCTTTCTGTTGCCATCGGTGCAGCACAGACAAAAGTGCTGAACGGCGATAAGGAACTGGTTTATGTATTAATGGGCGACGGAGAACTTCAGGAGGGACAAGTTTGGGAGGCTGCTATGTATGCGGCGCATCACAAAGTTGACAACCTGATTGCTGCCATTGATCTTAACGGTCAGCAGATTGACGGACCTACCGAGCAGGTAATGTCGCTGGGCAATTTGCATGCTAAATGGGAAGCCTTTGGCTGGGAAGTGATTGAGATGAACGGTAACGATATGACGGATGTTATCCGCGGTTTGGAACTTGCCAGGATCAAAACCAGAAAAAGCAAGCCGGTAATGATACTGATGCAGACAGATATGGGCTTTGGAGTAGATTACATGATGGGTACGCACAAATGGCATGGGGTAGCTCCGAACGATGAACAGCTGAAAGTAGCGTTGGATCAGTTGGAAGAAACCCTGGGAGATTTTTAAGCATTCATATCAACGTCAATCTGATGAACCCCAAGGCGGTTGAATTAGCGGAAACCTGCTGTTGAATCGTAGAAGGATCATCTGACCAGTAAGAAAATATACAGATGAAAAAATATACATACACTGAAAAGAAAGACACTCGCTCTGGTTTCGGTGCCGGCCTTGCAGAGGCTGGTAAAAACAATACAAATGTGGTAGCGCTTTGCGCCGACCTGATTGGCTCATTGAAAATGGATGCTTTTAAAGAGCAATTTCCTGAGCGCTTCTACCAGGTTGGTATTGCTGAAGCCAATATGATCGGCCTGGCTGCCGGGATGACCATTGGTGCGAAAATCCCTTTTACCGGAACGTTTGCCAATTTCTCTACGGGCCGTGTTTACGATCAAATCAGACAATCGGTAGCCTATTCGGGAAAGAACGTAAAAATATGTGCTTCGCATGCGGGCTTAACGCTTGGCGAAGACGGCGCTACACATCAGATTCTGGAAGACCTGGGGCTGATGAAGATGCTTCCGGGAATGACCGTGATCAATCCGTGTGATTATAACCAGACCAAAGCGGCTACCATAGCCATTGCAGAATATGAAGGTCCGGTATATCTTCGTTTCGGACGTCCGGTGGTGCCGGTTTTCACCGATGCCGACCAGAAATTTGAAATTGGAAAAGCCTGGATGGTGAATGAAGGAAAAGATGTAACCATCATCGCTACAGGACATATGGTATGGGAAGCGATTCAGGCCGGTGAAAAGCTGGAAGAGCTGGGCATTGATGCTGAAATCATTAACATTCATACGATAAAACCGCTAGACGCTGAGGCTATTTTAGCTTCGGTTAGAAAAACCGGTTGCGTAGTTACCGCCGAAGAGCATAATCGCCTGGGCGGATTGGGCGACAGCGTTGCTCAGGTGCTGGCCCAGCAATTGCCAACGCCCCAGGAGTATGTAGCTGTTGACGATAGCTTCGGTGAAAGCGGTAAGCCTGCAGACCTGATGGTAAAATATGGACTGACCGCAGACGACATTGTGAAGGCAGCTCAAAAAGTGATAAATCGAAAATAAAGGATAGGGTAAGCACATGTGCTTACCCTTTTTACTATGGATGATGCAATAATTCTTCAGAAATTTGCCGAAAGCAACACCCGTGAGGAGGCTTTCGGAATGCTTCTGGATAAATATCAGCAAAAGATATACTGGCACGTGCGGAGGTTTGTTCTGGACCACGATGATGCAAACGATCTTGTGCAGGATATATTTATTAAGGTTTGGAAAAATCTGGACAGGTTCCGGGCGGATGCGCAGCTTTATACCTGGATATATCGGATAGCAACCAATGAATGCATCACCTTTCTGAACAAAAGAAAGCAGAACTTAAACATTTCGCTCGACGATGAAAGCTCGGGTTTCTTGGCTGATACGCTTACGGAAACCAGTTACTTCAACGGCGATCAGGCACAGATAAAATTGCAGGAAGCACTTCTTACTCTGCCTGACAAGCAACGGCTGGTGTTCAATATGAAGTATTTTGATGATTTGAAATACGAGGAGATTTCTGAGATTGTTGGAACAAGCGTGGGGGCTCTAAAGGCCTCGTACCACCTGGCTGTTAAAAAGATTGAACGATTTTTATCCGAGACAGATTAAACCTTTAAGTGAGAGAGACGTCAAAGCTACACTATGAGAAATTTAGGGAAAGATGACAAAGCAGATCGGGGTTTAATACCTGATAATCATAGAAATCCGTTTTCGGTTCCTGATGATTATTTTACGTCTCTTCGCCAGGACATTATGGCGCAGGTGAAAATCAGCCAGGCTAGCCACTCCCCTTTTTCCTCTCCCGAGCCTTTTTCCACGCCCGAGAATTATGAGCAGCAACTTCGCGACGACATTTTACTGCGGATCAGTGAAGAAAACATAAAGACCCGCGTTGCTGAAACGGGCTTTGTTGTACCTCAGGGATATTTCGATACGCTATCGGCTGACATTCTTTCCAAAACAGGTCGGGTACCAAAAGTGCTTCCTATCAAGCGATCGGCTCCATGGTACTCCTGGGCGGCTGCAGCGAGCGTTGCCCTTGTAATTTCCATGTTTGCCTGGTTCTCTTCTGAACCCACTGACGCAAATAACAATCCCATACAAGCTAGTATTGACGTAGTTCCTACCGACGATATAATTCAGTATCTCGCATATTATTCAGAAACGGGTGATTTGATCACGCTAAGTGAACGGATGCCCGACCGGACCGAGAATTTTTCAGAATCACTTTCATCTGAAGAAATAGAAGCGTACCTTGAGAATAGTATTTAGAATAAGAAAATGAAGCAATTATTTATTACCATTTGTCTTATAGTTTTCTATTGTGCATCCGGATTTGCTCAGAAC
>DAIRDA010000092.1:0-8322 GCA_036796375.1 Albibacterium sp. | reverse complement strand
AAGTGTTCGGTGAGCCGTATGGTGTGTCGCGACGGAGGGGAGTGGATCGGGTAGAACTGCCTGCCGGCTTGGTGGCTACCTATCATGTTTATGTCGCTTTCGTTGCCGCCGATGGTAGCAGCCGCTCCGATAGTCTGTATCTGGGAACTCTGAACGTGGGGTGATAAGCAGGAGGGGAAGAGACATAACTTAGGCTATACCGGTTGAGTGAATCGTTATCAGGGGTTCCGAAAAGATAGAAATAGTTCAATTGGAGAGCATCCGCGAGATGCCAGTAGCATTGATTGTGGTAAATTCGATCTCTCCGAAATTCTAAGACATTGCCTCCTGGTTGCATAAACATGATATTGGTCAGGCCTGCACCGTGTATTGAAACGATTGATTTAGCAGAGGCAGTAATGTGCATCTGCTCCTGAAGGCTCATGTCTTCGTATTTGATTACTTCATAGCCAAAGCTTTTGACCAGTTCTTGTACTTCGCCTTCGTTGAGTACTTTTCTGAAATTGGCCCCTTCGCGGGATATATAAAGTTTGCGTGTAGGCTTTGCAGGTTTGTTCTCCATACGCTTTAGGAACGCTTGAGATATTCGACTGACGATTTTGTCGTTTATATAGCCTGGCACGCATGTTTGGGTTACAATGGTTAATTGTTTAATCGCTAATAAATTCCTTTTATGAATAAATTCGATACCTTTCGGTGCCAGGCCAAGTATGTCCAACGTCTTTAAGCCCACATCTTTTACATAGGATGAGTGATCAGGCAATAAGAGAATATAATCCTTCAACTGATATTTAACACTATAAATCCGAGGCAGGGTGTCACAGAACCAATGATAATGGGCGTGTCCCCATTCATCGAAAGCTAGCAAATATTGCTGATTATGATCGGTTGCTCTTTTCTTTTTAAGCACGACTTTTTTGACAAAGTGCTTTAAGTTAAAATAGCCTTTGTGATGATTGGGGCTTAGCAACGATTTCTTGTTGATCTCGAAATATCCGTTATAAACAAAGCCCTGGTGATTAACCAAGACATCCTTACATTCAATTAATTCTACATTGCTTGTATTATAGGAAAATTGCTCACGACAAATTATGCTAATTTAGTCGGAGTACCAAATATATGAAAAGTTCCGGGCAATGGTAAAGATCTGCCTGTTCCTGTTTATCATCGCCGCATTGCGCTGCTAACGGTAAGTTCCCAGGCCATTAACAGCTATTGTGAACCCGGTGGACAGTTTGCGAGATGAATAAAAAAGTGTAAAGTTTCTTTTCGTCTTGCCATTATCCCCGGGGTTTATCAATCACGCCTACTTCTTTCCCGAATAGGGCGAGCACATCATTTATTTTATCTACTCGTAGTGTTTTCTTTCCTTGTTCCAGATCGCGCACAAAACGCAAACCTACTCCGGCACTTAAGGCTAGGTCTTCCTGTGTCAGTTTTAATTCTTTGCGCTTTTGCTTTACAAATAATCGTAGTGAATCCATAGTTATACCCTTTCTGATATAAATATACAGATATTTTCAGAATTATGCTAGTTCGGGTATAAAATCTCGAATATCGATAAGGTTATACCCAAAAGGGTATAGGTTATAGAGAACGACCGATCAGATTAATGATATCAAAAATCAACCTTGCTGCCAGTCGTGCAGTCCGGCCATCGATGTCGTAGGTGGGGTTTACTTCGGCGATGTCGATGGATCTGACTTTGCCGGATAGCAGGATGGTGCTGAGCAGGTGGTCGAAGATGTAATCGGGGTTGAGGCCTTTGGGGTTGACTGCACTGACGCCTGGGGCGTAGGCGGCTGAGAAAACGTCCATATCGATGGTCAGGGCGAGGTGGTTTGCTTGCTGACAGAAGTGTTGCAGGCTTTGGCTTGCTTGATCCAGATGGATGGGGTTCAGCTGGCCGTCGAGTATGTAATGGACGCCGAGCTCGTTGGCGCGCTCGAACAGTTCTGGCGTATTGGCAGATGCTTGGATGCCGAGGGCAAGGTAGTGAAATGGCGATAGGGTGCGCTCGCATTCCTGTGCGATTTGCCAGAAGCCGGTGCCGGAACTGATGCCGTTGGTGCCTGGCTTGCGAAGGTCGAAATGGGCGTCGAAATTGATGATTCCGATGGATTCCGAAGGGTTTTGCTGCTGAAGGCCGAAATAATGGCCAAAGGTGATTTCATGCCCTCCGCCCAGGAGGATGGGGAAGATGCCGGCTTGTAGCAACTGCTGCACGGCGATGGCGAGTTGTTGCTGGGCTTCTTCGAGATTATTGTCATAGCAGAGGATGTCTCCTGCATCGAACAGGGAGGTGCCGCTTATGACGGGGAAGTTGGCGCAGGCGGATCGGATGGTTGGGGGTGCGAATGCAGCGCCGGGGCGTCCCTCGTTTCGCTTGACGCCTTCGTCGCTGGCAAAGCCCAGGAAGGCGATGCTGTTGGGCGCCACTGGCGGGACGGCTTGATGGAGGTCGAGTAACTGGACCGACTGATGCCAGCGTTGTTGATTGTCGTTGGTTCCGTCGTTGCGGCCGGTCCAACGCTCCGGTTGGGGTGCCTGGTAGTAGTTGGTATCGATCTTC
This sequence comes from Albibacterium sp., assembly GCA_036796375.1. GTDB lineage: Bacteria > Bacteroidota > Bacteroidia > Sphingobacteriales > Sphingobacteriaceae > Albibacterium. The sequence continues at coordinate 5,750 of DAIRDA010000092.1, read as the reverse complement.
ATATGCGTTTTCCTTTTTTCCATACGGCAATGGGTTTTAACTCGCCTTGCTGGTAAAAGATTTCGCGGTAATCAGCGCAGGGGTATGCCTGCATATCGGCCAATTTTCCGGTTTGCAGATTGCCGCGATCGTCGAGTGCCAGGGCTTTAGCAGCGCGCACGGTGAGTCCGGCCAGGGTTTCTGCCAGGCTAAGTTTCTCGTAAGCGCCCAGGATGCAGGCCTGGCTGAGCAGATTGCCCATGGGTGCCGAGCCTGGGTTCCAGTCGCTCGCTATGGCCACACAGGCCCCGGCATCGAGCAGTTTTCGGGCGGGTGTGAACTGCATTCCGAGACCGACAGAGGCGCCGGGCAGGGCTACCGACACAGTATCGGATTTGGCGAGCAGATTTATTTCGTGTTCTGTGGATGCTTCCAGGTGATCGGCCGACAGGGCGTTGAATTTTACCGCAATGGCAGAACCACCGGTACTGAACTGATCGGCGTGGACGGTGATTTGGAAGCCGGCTTCCTGTGCTTTTTGCAGATAGTATTCGCTCTCATGGGGTTTGAAAGCAGATTCTTCTATAAATATATCGATGCGTTGGCTGAGCTTCTCGGATTGAAGGATCGGGAAGAGTTCTTCGCTGAGCTGCCGGAGGTAATCGATGGCTTCGCCTTTAAAATCGTTGGGTTTCATGTGGGCGGCCAGGCAGGTGCTGATCAGATCGGCCTGGCTTTGCTCGCTGGCATTTTTTATGGCCCGCAGGATACGGAGCTCACTTTCAATGCCTAGGCCATAGCCGCTTTTTACTTCGATGGTGGTCACGCCGGCACGCAGGTGCCGATCGGCCCGTTTTAGGGTGTTATGAACGAGTTCTTGGGGACTGGCCTGGCGGGTATGGCTGACGGTATCCCAGATGCCTCCGCCGGCATGGGCAATTTCAAGATAGGTTTTGCCCCCTACGCGCATGGCGTAGTCGGCGGCGCGACTTCCACTGAAGGCGATATGGGTATGGCAATCGATAAAGCCTGGGATGAGTACGGCTTCGCTTTCGATGCGTTCGATTTTTACCTGCGGCAGCTTCTGAGTAAGCCTTTCGAACGGGGCGACCTCAAGGATCAGTCCCTTCTCGTCGATCAGCACTCCGCCATCGGCAATAATCTCCAGCTGCTGGTCGCCCAGCTTCCCCTTCAACGGAAGGTGGTTAAGGGTTAGAATTTGTGCAAAGGGTCCGACAATCTTCATTACCATATTTTTAAGTCAAATTTATCGGCCCATTCAGCGGCTTTGTCGTAGCCCGCATCGTTGTGGCGGAACACACCCATGGCGGGGTCGTTATAAAGGACCCGGCTAAGGCACTCGGCGGCGCGGTCAGTTCCGTCGGCCAGAACTACCATGCCGGCGTGCTGAGAATAGCCTATGCCCACGCCTCCGCCGTGATGGAAGGAAACCCAGGTGGCTCCGCCGGCCGTATTGCTCATCAGGTTTAAAAGTGGCCAGTCAGACACCGCATCCGATCCGTCGAGCATGCCTTCGGTTTCGCGGTTGGGTGAGGCTACGGAACCACAGTCGAGGTGGTCGCGCCCAATCACGATGGGGGCTTTTACCTTACCGCTTTTTACCAGGTCGTTAAAAATTAAACCTGCCTTTTCGCGCTCGCCCATACCCAGCCAGCAGATGCGGCAGGGAAGACCCTGAAAGGCAACTTTCTCCTGCGCCATTTTCAGCCAGTTGATGAGGCCGGTGTTTTCAGGAAAGGCTTCGATCAGCGCCTGGTCGGTCACCCGGATATCTTCCGGATCGCCGGAAAGGGCGGCCCAGCGGAAGGGGCCTTTGCCCTCGCAGAAGAGCGGACGGATATAGGCGGGTGTAAAGCCCGGGAAGTTAAAGGCGTCTTTCTCGCCGCCCTGAAAGGCGTATTCGCGCAGGTTATTTCCATAGTCGAAGGTGATGGCGCCTTTATTTTGCAGCTCGAGCATCAGCCCGACATGGCGGGCCATGCTGGCAATGGATTTTTGCTGATAGGATTCCGGGTTGTGCCGACGAAGCTGTGCGGCTTCCTGCAGCGTAAAGCCGTTGGGGATATACCCGTTTAGCGGATCGTGCGCGGAGGTTTGGTCGGTCAGGATATCGGGAATCAAATTATTGTTTAGCAGCCGCTCGAGCAGGTCGCCCGCATCGCTGACGAGTCCGACCGATAGGGCGGTCTGTTGTTCTATGGCCTCTTTCACCCAGGCGATGGCCTCCTCATAGGAGTCGGTCATCCGATCGATGTATTTCGTTTCCAGTCGCTTCCGAATCCGCTCGGGATCGATATCGGCACCGAGCAACACGGCTCCGGCCATGGTAGCGGCCAGCGGTTGTGCGCCGCCCATTCCCCCTAAGCCTGCGGTTACAATCAGCTTCCCCGTCAGGTCGCCCGCAAACTCCTTTTGTCCGCAGGCCATAAAGGTTTCATAGGTGCCTTGCAAAATGCCTTGCGAACCGATATAAATCCAGCTTCCCGCCGTCATTTGACCGTACATCATTAAGTCCTTTGCCCGCAATTCATTGAAATGATCCCAGGTAGCCCAATGCGGCACCAGGTTGCTATTGGCGATCAACACGCGCGGGGCGGCCGGGTGGGAGCGGACGATACCGACGGGCTTGCCGGATTGGACGAGCAGGGAGTGGTGCTCGTCGAGTTCAAGCAGGATTTCAATAATTTTTCGAAGCGACTCCTGATTTCGGGCAGCCTGTCCGTTCCCGCCATAAACAATGAGTTGCTCAGGGTCTTCCGCCACTTCGGCATCGAGGTTGTTCAGCAGCATGCGCAGCGGGGCCTCGGTTTGCCAGCTTTTGGCATGCAGCTGCGCGCCGGTGGGCGATTTATAGTGGGGGTGATTGGCGTAGGTATTCAGAAAATCGGAAACGTTCATAATAAGGGTGGTTTTTTCAAATAAAGTAAAAGTAAACATAATATCCAACCCGAAATCGCTAAGTTTACGTGAATAAACCTTTATTTCCAGCGCATGATGCCACTCGGTACGCAACTTAAACTGATTGCCGGATTTTATAAGAATTTCTTATTTGCCTCTTGGCTAGAAGAACTGAAAAGGTTTACCTATTTACCATATTGACATGAGGGTTTTGCTACTCATTATTTCTTTTCTTATTGCATCGCTTTCATCAGCAGATGCCGCTCAGCGGGGCAAGACCTATTACTTCGACTCCGAAAAGGGCAATGACCGGAACACCGGCTTAAGCGAGTCGCGGCCGAAGAAAAGTTTGCCACTGGTTGAGCCGGGAAAGTTTGGTGCGGGCGACCGGATTCTGTTGAAGCGGGGTTCGGTGTTTCAAGGGGAGTTAAGGGTGACGGCCAGTGGTTCGGCGATGTATCCGCTCATTATTTCTTCCTATGGGGAGGGTGAGAAAGCGCGTATTGAAGGGCTCGATTCGTCGATGGCGGCGATTCACGTCTATAATGCGGCCTATGTGCAGCTGAAGGATCTGGAGATCGTAAACCGGGGCGGGGAGCGAATGCCGGGGAGGAGCGGCGTGCGATTGGAGATTGAGGATTTCGGCGAGGCGCGGGGGATGTTGCTATCCGGACTTGACGTTCGGGATGTGAATGGAAGCTTGGTGAAGGCGGAGGGCGGCGGTGCGGGCATTCTGATCATAAACAAGGGAAAGAAGAAGGTTTCGGTTTTTCACGACTTGCAGATCATTAATAATACGATCCGCCGCTGCGAGCGCAACGGCATTATTTTTTCGTCGGAATATTATCGGCGGGATAACTGGCATCCGGGGAGGGGACTGATTATCCGGGGAAATTTGATTGAGGAGGTGCCGGGGGATGGCATTGTGCCGATTGGCTACGACGGGGCCTTGATTGAATACAATGTGATGCGGAAGGGAACGGATTTGCTGCCGGTTGGGGAAGCGGCGGCGGGGATATGGCCCTGGAGCTGCGACAATACGGTGATTCAGTTTAATGAGGTGAGCGGGCATCGGGCGCATTGGGACGGGCAGGGCTTCGATTCGGATTATAACAGCCGGAATACGCTGATTCAATATAATTATAGTCACGATAACGACGGTGGCTTTCTGCTGATCTGCGATTTTGGATCGGAGGGCCATCCCTACAATCAGGGAAATACGGGAACGACGGTGCGCTTTAATATCAGTGTAAACGATGGGATCCGGAAGCGGAAAGCGCGGAACGGACAAATGTTTTCGCCGGCAATTCACCTGGCCGGGCCGGTCGACAGTGTGTTGATACACGACAATATTATCTACCTGGCGGCGAAAGAGCATCCGGAGGCCGACCGGACGATGGTGTTGGCCGATTCATGGGATGGGGTGCCGCAGCGGGTGCGACTGGTGAATAATATCTTTTGCAGCGAGGAGGAGAGTGAGCACCGGATTGATCCGGCATCGGCGATGGTTGAATTTGCTGATAACCGTTGGTATCGGGGTGAATTGGACGATATGAAAGCGCGTATACTTGATTTGCTGCGGATCAAAAACGACGGAGCGTATCCGATTTTAGTGATCGATACGCTCCGTCTGCATAACTTTATCAATAAAAAGTGAGTTTTATTCGTCCGGGTCTTTTTTGGGGTAACCTTCCTCGTCGAGGTCGGTACGCTGATCTTCAGGTGTTTCAGCCAGCTTTTCGTCGAGCGGATCGAGTTCTACGATTTGTCCGCTATCGATGTGCATGCCTAGTTTCTCAACCGTCTCTTCTTCGCTGAGCTCCTCGTACTCATCGCCTACTTCCAGGTTGGCTTCGTCCCAGTCAGAATCGAAATCATCGCCGTTGGTGCCGGCTGTATCGTAGGGGTTCTCGTGGATGTATTCGTCGTCTTCACCCTCTACATCGAGTTCGGTACTGTTTTGCTCTTCGTTGTATTTAAGTTCCTGAGCTGCATCTTCCTTGCCTTCGTTAAAGGGGTTTTCTTCGGGAAGGTTGTCGTATGTATCTTCTTGATTTGCCATAATTATTTTCTTTTTCAGTTTAACACGGTGTGATCGGTTTTGTTTAGGTCACAATTTGAATTAAGGAAGCGGCGAGGCGGCGGAATTATTTTAAAATTGTATATTTGAGACTTTCAGAAACAAGTCAATTTTAAAAGATGTCGATACAAAAAATTAAAGTAGCAAATCCGGTAGTGGAGCTTGATGGTGACGAAATGACGCGCATCATCTGGAAATTCATCAAAGACAAACTTATCTTATCGTACTTAGATCTTGATATTAAGTATTATGATTTAGGAATGGAGCATAGAGATGCCACCGACGATCAGGTAACGATTGATGCGGCGAATGCCATTAAAGAATTTGGTGTGGGTATTAAATGTGCAACCATTACGCCGGACGAAGACCGCGTGGCAGAATTTGGTTTGAAGCAAATGTGGCGCTCGCCAAACGGTACCATCCGTAATATTTTGGATGGAACGGTTTTCCGTGAGCCGATTGTGATCAACAACATTCCGCGCCTGGTGCCTAACTGGACTGCCCCGATTTGTATCGGACGTCATGCATTCGGTGATCAATACCGTGCAACGGATTTCGTAACCAAAGGAAAGGGTAAACTTACCGTGAAATTTGAAGGCGAAGACGGAACGGTTCAGGAATATGAAGTCTATAACTTCAAGGGTGATGGTGTAGCGCTGGCGATGTACAATACCGACGAAAGTATCTACGGTTTTGCGCGGGCTTGCTTTAACCAGGCTTTGAGCAAGAAATGGCCTTTATACCTTTCTACGAAAAATACCATTTTGAAGAA
>DAIRDA010000091.1:0-8365 GCA_036796375.1 Albibacterium sp. | reverse complement strand
CCGTTGGCCGCACGGGAGCCGTAGATAGAAGCAGCACCGGCATCTTTCAACACCTGCATGGTTTCAATATCGTTTAGATTCAGGTCATTGATATTGGTGGTGGGCACTCCATCGACTACATACAGGGGACTGTTATTACCGAAGGTGTTGATACCGCGAATACGGATTTGCGGAGCCTCCCCGGGTTGTCCGCCTCCCAGGATCGTTACCCCGGATGCACGACCCTGAAGCTGGCTTGTTAAAAGACCTGCGGGCTGTTGCGCCATCTCTGACACGTCGACCACCGACACGGCCCCGGTTAAGTCTTTCTTACGCTGGGTAGCGTAACCCGTGACCACAATTTGTTCAAGGCTTTGAACATCTTGCTGCATCTGCACGTTCACTTCGCTGGCATTGCCCACAGTGCGCTCAATAGAACTATATCCGAGAAACTTAAATACCAGGACCGATGACGGCGAAGCACTGATGGAATAGGTTCCCGACTCATCGGTACTGGTTCCCTGCGTTGAACCTTTAATATTAATCGACACTCCGGGAAGCGGTTGTCCCTGATCGTCGGTGACTTTTCCCACAATTTGCTTTTGCACCAGAGCCGATGCGTATGCCGGCGAAATAGCCAGGCAGAGCAGGACTGAAAGCATGCTGATACTGACGCACGCTGACAGACTTTTAAAAATATTTCTCATGATTTAAGGTTTAAGTTGGATGGTATAACGCGTGTATCTCTCAGGAGCAGGCAGGTCATGTTGGGATCGATCCCGCTGAAAGTATTCGTAATAATTAAAGAGAAAACGGAGTTCCCGCTTGGAGGATTTCCCCTGCAGATACCGATCGAGGAGTCTGGTTAAAGAAATTTTTCGCATAAGTGATTAGGTTAGGTTAATGAATAGTATAGGTAAGTGCCATATACAGACCACATCCCCTACTCGGGAATGAGATTTCTTTCAATCCGTTAATCTGCGGAACACTTTTAAGGCTTTTGTAATTTGGTTTTCGACGGTTTTAGGAGAGATGTGAAGTTTCGTCGATATTTCCTTATGGCTTAGCTGATCGTGCCGGCTAAGCCGGTAGATCTCCCTGCAGCGCGGCGGCAATTCATTCATCAGGACTGTTACCCGTTCGTTCATTTCCTTTTCTATAAGAAACGACTCGGGCGTTCGGTATAAATAGTGCTCAAAGGGATATCTGTTGGCCAGATCTTGGTGCAGTCGTATCCTCGACTTCTCGTTTCGTATATGGCGGAAAACCATGTAGCGGGTCATGGCATAGAGATAGGCATTCAGGCTGACCTTGATATCCAGGCGCAAACGCTTGTCCCATAATTCAGAGAAGACATCCTGAACGATTTCTTCACTGCATTCGGGATCGTTCAATACACGGTTCGCATTTTGGAAAAGGGATTCCCGGTAATGGTAATAAATAGAAGTCAGGGCCTCTTCATTATCAGATTTTAAATCAGCAATCAGGCTTTCTTCCTGACGGTAAAGGAAGGCTTTCAGCATGGAAGTACATAATTAGGTTACCTAAAGCTATCGATTTTCTTCCATCGAATCAATAACTTTATGCACCTCTTCTTCCGTTTCGGTTAATTTTGTCTTACAAAGTGTGATCAAAAAAGCAGCTCGTTTCACCTTGTCCGATAGTAAGTCAACGCTTATATTCCCGGTCTCAAGCTCTTTAATAATACGTTTTAGTTCTTCGTAGGCTTCAATATACGTTGGCTGGCTCATGGCTCTTTGGTTAAAATTTTGTTAACGGTACTGCGGATTTCCCCATCATAAAAAACCGTACTTATCTCCTGATCTTTATTTACCTGGGAAATGCTTTTTATGACTTTCCCATTCTGATAATTGAGGGTAAAGCCTCTTTTCAGCACATTATCAGGATGGAGAATTTTCAAATGCAGCTCCATATTCTCCAAATCAGACAGACTATTTTTGAATAGCTGTGCGGCATGAAGCTTCAGGTGGTCTTTCAGGTGATCGAAAAGCGTATGCTGCTCTCTGATCATTCCCAGGGAGGCAAGCTGAAACTGCCGGCTCATCTGATTAATTTCTTTTTTCTTTTCAGCCAGGATTTCCAGCGGCATCCGTTTCAGTAGTTTTTCAGCTTCCAGCACAGGCACAGCAAACTGGTGAAAATGCTGAATAAGAAAGTCTGCAAGTTCACTGGGCGTGATGGCATTTTTATAGGCCACCATTTCGCAGATCGTTTCATTGGTGGCATGGCCGATACCGGTGAGTACCGGAAGCGGGAAACGTGCCAGATCGCTGGCCAACCGATAGTCGTTGTAGCAGCTGAGGCCGATATCGCCGCCTCCCCCCCGAATGATGGCAAGTGCATCAAAATCATGATGCCTGGACCTGATTTCAGCTAGCTGCTTCAGGATGGAATCAACGGCACGGTCACCTTGTAGCAAGGCAGGAAAAAGCCGATAATCAAAATGATATGACCAAGGGTTTTGATCAATGATTTTGAGAAAGTCGGCCAGTCCTTTACTTGTTTCGACAGAAATGATGGCAAGTCGCTTGGGAAGCAAGGGAAAAGGAAGACTGCGATTCCGATCGAATAGTTTCTCTTCCTTCAAGCGGCGGACGGTAGCCAGTTTTTCGCGGGTAAGTTCGCCGAGAGAGAAGGTGGGATCGATATCAATGATCTGAAGGCCGATTCCATACAAAGGATCAAACGATATACGAGCCAGCAACAAGATACTGATTCCGTCTTTCAGCGGCTCGTTCACGGTATCCATAAAGCGACGGTTGATCGCCTGATAGTCGCCCTTCCATAGCATCGCCCGCATTTCAGCAACGATTTTATTATCCTTTTTCTCTACCAGGTCGGGGTAACAGTGCCCCGAATGCTGGTAGAAATTAAGCTTATTCATCTCCGCCTTAATCCAATAGGCCTGACTATAGCGCTCGGCCAGTGTCTTTTTGATACTGGCTGCAACCTGCGAGAGGGTGAATATTTTCGGCGGAGTCGACATGATCAGACCATAAGATGTGTTTAAGACGGACGTCCTGAATCAGTTCACTGCCGGCAGAAAAGAATAATTCTTTCCGTACTCAAGCATCTGTCCGAAAAACGAGTTGGGGAATTCTATTTTAACGTCGTTGATTTTACCATCTTTCATTACGGGAACAAGACGTGGCTGAACAAAACCTTTATAAGCTTTCAAACCCAGCTTTTGATATCGGTCAAGTACTTCCCGGTGTATTTCCGGATTCACTTTTACCCCGTAATTCTCTACCAGGTTTTTACCGGCCTGGTAGTCGCCTTCCGATTTAATTCGCTGAATTTCCCTCAACAGTTTTCCGAAAAGTTCGCGGAGTTTATCGTAATCGTTAATTTGAACGTAGGTCTTATTATTCTCTTTGACAAACTCAACCACCTTGTCTTTTTTCCCCTGCTCGAATACCCAATAGGCGTTCAAGGCACGGTTTCGCATATGCGATTCTTCAATTTCGTCGCCCAGTTTTACACGCGTCAGCTGCGTCATCAACCCATTCATCATGTAATTATCGTATTCCGCCTTGCCTACTTCCAGGCTTTCCATGACACCAATTTCAATCAGTTTCGGGTCGAGAAGAAAATATAGGGCAACCAAATCGGCCCGAGCCTCTTCCAGCGTGGATGCATAGGTTTTCAGCGTTTTGTCGGTCGACCCGATGCCGGGGTTGATTTGTCCCGAGGCATGTCCAATGCATTCGTGCATATCGGTATGCAGGTCGCTGGCCAGATTTCCATGCGCTTTCATACGTTGAATGACGGCTTTGTCTTTCACGAACTCTTCCAGAAAACCACTGTTGGCGCTCGATTCATTATAGGCATGAATGATATTGCTGAGCGAAACCGATTTGGATCCGTGCTCCTTTCTAATCCAATCGGAATTGGGAAGATTGATGCCGATAGGCGTGCTGGGCGCAGCATCGCCCGACTCAACGATGACGGTAATGGCCTTTGCGCTGATTCCCTTAACTTCCTTTTTCTTATGTTCAGGCTGTAGGGGCGAATGGTCTTCAAACCACTGGGCCTCGTCGGCAATGGCTTTGATCCGTTTGGTAGTCTCGAAATCGCGTAAGGAAAGGACACTTTCAAAACTTCCTTTGATACCCAGCGCATCGTTATACACCTCAATAAAGCCGTTGGCGAAATCGATTACGCTGGTTGTATCTTTCACCCAGGAGATATTGTATTCATCCCACTTCTTTAAATCACCGGTGCGATAATACTCGATTAAAAGGTGCAGTGAATTTTGCTGCTGATCGTTCTCGGCGACCGTAACTGCCTTTTCAAGCCAATAAATCATCTTATCAATTGCTTCCCCATACATACCGCCTGACTTCCAGACCTGCTCGACAACCTGACCATTCTTTTTAGTCAGCTTGCTGTTTAATCCCCATTCCGGCTCATGATCGCTCTGGGGGAAAGCAGCGTAAAAGGCTTCCACCTCCGACTGCGTTACCCCTTCGTAAAAGTTATTGGCTGATTCAGCAATATTGTCGGCACCGGCTTTGAGGTTCACCATCTTCGGCATATAAGAGGGATCAAATATGACAGGACGGATGCGTTTCAGAAAACCGTCCACATCTTCTTCCGGCTGCAGCGGCAACTGATTTGAGGGTACGGATTTTACCAGCTGTGTGAAATATTCCTCGGAAAATTCAGGGCTGAACTTGTCGTTCGAATAATGATGATAGATGCCGTTACTGAAGAACACCTGTCCGGAATAATTTTTAAAAGCCTCCCATTCCTCGCCTGATTGTTTTGTTTCGGGGTTGGCCCAGATGGCTTCAATGGTTTTACGAATAGTCAGGTTGTACTTTCCACGCTGGTCGTAGATTATGTCGCGACCGGAAAGGGCCGCCTCGTACAGGTAATAAGCCAGCTCCTTTTGCTGCGAATCGAGTTGCTCCCATCCCGGAACTTTATACTGCAATATTTGCAAATCGGCAAAGGCAAGGGTTGTATCACCCGTATCGTCGGATACATGGGCAGTGCTCGGGCTTTCATTGCAGGAAGCCATTGTAACCGCGGCGCAAAGCGCGCAGACACCTGTCATAAATTTATTCATCACTATGCTTTTTTGAGAAATTCAGTGCGGAGAACGATCCGGGTTTTTTCCACCCGGCAATCTACCTCATCCGGGTCGTCGGTTAACTTAATATTTTTAACCACTGTGCCTTTTTTTACAGTTAACTGAGTTCCTTTAACTTTTAAACTCTTGGTTACAACCACGGAATCGCCATCGTTCAGAGGATTTCCGTTACAGTCTTTTACTTCCATTTCCTATTTATTAAAATACCGGTCAAACTTAAACATTTTTGACGATTTACATATTGCGTCGATACTCGCCCCCTACCTTAAACAGCGCATGGGTTATCTGACCCAGCGTGCAATATTTTACCGTTTCCATCAGTTCTTCAAAAAGATTCCCTCCTTCAATTGCCACCTCTTTAAGGCGCTCGAGCTTTTCGTCGCCTTTTTCACCATGGAATTGTTTTAAATGCTCAACGGATTGAATCTGGAAGTTTTTCTCTTCGGTGGTGGAGCGAATTACTTCTTTGGGAATAAGCGTGGGCGACCCTTTGCTGCTGAAAAACGTGTTTACGCCGATGATCGGATACTCACCGGAGTGTTTCAGATGTTCATAGTGAAGGCTTTCCTCCTGTATTTTCGACCGCTGATACATGGTTTCCATTGCCCCTAACACGCCGCCCCGATCGGTAAGCCGGTCGAACTCCGCATATACAGCCTCTTCAACCAGGTCGGTTAGTTCTTCGATAATAAAAGAACCCTGGAGCGGATTTTCATTCCTGGCAAGCCCCAATTCTTTGTTGATAATGAGTTGTATAGCCATGGCCCTACGCACACTTTCTTCGGTGGGGGTGGTAATTGCTTCGTCATAAGCGTTGGTGTGCAGCGAATTACAATTATCATAAATGGCGTATAAGGCTTGTAAGGTGGTACGGATATCGTTGAAATCAATCTCCTGCGCATGCAGCGAGCGACCGGAAGTCTGGATATGGTATTTCAGCATTTGCGAGCGTTCGTTGCCCTGATACTTAAATTTCATGGCTTTCGACCAAATTCTTCGAGCGACGCGGCCGATAACGCTGTATTCCGCATCGATGCCGTTGCTGAAAAAGAAAGAGAGATTGGGGGCGAATTCGTCGATGTGCATGCCTCGGCTCAGGTAATACTCTACATAAGTAAAGCCGTTCGACAAGGTGAATGCAAGCTGCGAAATCGGGTTGGCACCTGCCTCCGCAATATGATAGCCCGAAATGGAAACCGAATAAAAATTCCGGATACCCTGATCGATAAAATACTGTTGTACGTCGCCCATAAGCTTCAAAGAAAACTCGGTTGAAAAAATACAGGTATTCTGTGCCTGATCTTCCTTGAGAATGTCGGCCTGTACGGTTCCCCGGACCGATTGCAGGGTCTTTGCTTTGATTGAAGCGTACACCTCAGGAGCAAGGACCTGATCGCCGCTCACACCCAGCAGGAGCAAACCCAACCCGTTATGGCCTTCTGGCAAACTCAGGTTATACTGCGGCGCCGCTAATCCTTTTTCGCGATACATCCTTTCGATTTTTTCTTTTACCTCTTCTACCATTCCGTTCTCGCGAATGAAGATTTCACATTGCTGATCAATGGCTGCATTCATAAAGAACGCTGCCAGGGTAGGGGCAGGACCGTTAATGGTCATGGAAACAGAGGTGGTAGGTGCTGAAAGATCAAAACCACTGTAGAGCTTTTTGGCATCGTCGAGCGATGGCACGCTTACGCCGGCGTTCCCTATCTTTCCAAAGATATCCGGACGCTCTTCCGGGTCCTGACCGTAGAGGGTAACGCTATCGAAGGCAGTACTTAGCCGCGCGGCCGGCAGTCCGCTACTTACATAATGAAAGCGTTTGTTCGTGCGTTCCGGGCCACCTTCTCCAGCAAACATCCGCGTAGGATCTTCTCCTTCACGCTTAAAGGGATAAATCCCAGCCGTATAGGGAAACTCGCCGGGAAAATTTTCTTTAAGCGACCATTTCAATACCTCCCCCCAGGCTTCAAAAGACGGAAGGGCGATCTTCGGAATGGGAAGGTTTGAAAGGGAAAGGTGGTGGGTTTTCACCTTGATTTCCTTTCCACGCACGCTGAAGCGATAATATTCGTCGCGGTAGGCCTGTTTTTTAGCTTCCCAGTTTGCCAGAATATTTCGGTTTTCAGGAGCCAGCTGTTCGTTTAGCTGAAGATAAAGCCTTTCGAGCGCCGGCCCTGAGTGCTGATCTTCCGGGTAATCAGCCAGCACTTCCAGCGTCTTCCGGATACTGAAAAGCTTCTGGGCAATTTGAGACTGCTCGTCTACCCGCGTGTTGTAATTTCTGTTTGTTTCGGCGATTTCACTCAAATAACGAAAGCGTGAAGGGGGAATAATGCTGATTTTGCTGCTCTCCTGGCTGTCCGACGCGCCCAAAGAAAGCCAATCAACTCCTGCCTTAGCCTTTATTTTCCTGATCAGATATTGATAAAGGCGATTCATGCCCGGATCATTGAACAAAGAGGCCGTCGTTCCAAACACCGGCATTTGGTCCACATCTTGGTCAAAGGCCTGATGGTTTCGCTGAAACTGTTTTTTTACGTCGCGAAGCGCATCATCGGCACCCCGCTTGTCAAATTTATTAAGGGCTATTACGTCGGCAAAGTCGAGCATATCGATCTTTTCGAGCTGGGTAGCCGCTCCATATTCCGGCGTCATGACATACATGCAGAGATCGCAAAACTCAGTAATCTGCGAGTCGCTCTGCCCGATGCCTGAGGTTTCCAGAATGATCAGGTCGAAGCCGGATGCTTTTAAGATATTCAAAGCATCGCCGATGTATTTCGATACCGCCTGATTGCTCTGCCGTGTAGCCATCGACCGCAGATAGACACGCGGGTCGTTGATCGCATTCATCCGTATCCGGTCGCCCAGAAGCGCACCGCCGGTCTTCCGCTTTGTCGGATCGACTGAAATAATTCCGATTCTCTTCTCTGAGAAATCTGCAAGAAACCGCCGTACGAATTCATCCACCAGCGAACTTTTGCCAGCACCGCCCGTTCCGGTAATACCGAGCACCGGCACGCTGGCATTTGCCGCACGGTCGGCCAATTCGTTTCTAAGCCGGGCCACTGCAGGCAGTTCAGCATAGTTCTCAACAGCTGAAATCAGGCGGCCCAATGTCTTGCTGCCACGCTCTCCAAGCCGCTCCGGCACCTGGTCAATATCATCACCGATCGGGAAATCACATTTCTTAAGCAGATCTGCAATCATCCCTTCCAGACCCATTGATCGCCCGTCGTCAGGGGAATAAATCCGGGTAACGCC
>DAIRDA010000090.1:0-8402 GCA_036796375.1 Albibacterium sp. | reverse complement strand
GTGATGGAAGGAAAGGGATTGCTTTTCAAGATTTTTGCAGATATCGATGTGTTCGATCTGGAACTTGACACCAAAAATGTAGATGAATTTGTCGCCATTGTGAAGGCGCTTGAACCTACTTTCGGCGGAATCAACCTGGAGGATATCAAGGCGCCGGAGTGTTTTGAAATTGAACGGCGGCTGAAGGAGGTGATGTCTATCCCGGTGATGCACGACGATCAGCACGGGACGGCCATTATTTCAGGGGCTGCGCTGATCAATGCCTGCGAAATTCAGAAAAAGAAAATAGAAAAAGTGAAGATTGTGGTGAACGGCGCCGGGGCAGCAGCCGTATCGTGCACCAAAATCTATATGTCGCTGGGCGCTAAAAAAGAGAATATTGTGATGGTCGACCGCTCGGGCGTGATCCGCAGCGATCGGGAAGGGATGGATCCGACCAAGGCTCAATTTGCGACCGACCGGAATATCTTTACCCTGGAGGAGGCTATGAAGGATTCAGATGTCTTTATCGGATTGTCGGCTGCGGATGTTGTTTCTGTATCCATGCTGAAGTCGATGAATAAGAACCCGATTGTATTCGCAATGGCGAACCCCCGTCCGGAGATCGATTATAACCTGGCCATCAATACGCGTTCGGATATTATCATGGCAACGGGCCGTTCCGATTTTCCTAATCAGGTAAATAATGTATTGGGTTTCCCTTATATTTTCCGCGGTGCGCTGGATGTGCGGGCGACTTCCATTAATGAGGAAATGAAGATTGCGGCCGTTCATGCCATTGCCGAGCTGACAAAAAGCACGGTACCGGAGGCGGTGAACGAAGCCTATGATGATACCACACTTCATTTCGGGCGTGAATATATTATTCCCAAGCCGACCGACCCCCGCTTGATTACAGCGGTGGCACCTGCGGTAGCGCGTGCTGCGATGGAAACGGGTGTTGCACGCCAGCCGATTGAAGACTGGGATGCTTATAGTTTCGAGTTACGCAGCCGTTTGGGGCTTGACGACCGCATTGTGAGGGACCTGACAACTGCTGCCAAGGCCGATCCGAAACGGGTGGTGTTTACAGAAGCAGATAGTTACAAAATTTTGAAGGCAGCACATATTGCTCGGGAAGAAGGCATTGCGGAGCCGATTTTATTGGGTAACCGCGATAAGATCCACCAGCTGATTGAGTCGAATAACCTGCATCTTCCGGATGTGTTGATTATCGATCCATTCGAAGAGCAGAAATCGGAACGATTCAATCGATATGTAGACTTCTTGTTTAAGAAGAGACAGCGGAAAGGGATTACCGAAGCCGGCGCACGGAAAGCAATGCTCGACCGTAATTATTTTGCAGCCTGTATGGTGGAATTTGGCGAGGCTGACACACTG
Organism: Albibacterium sp.; assembly: GCA_036796375.1. GTDB lineage: Bacteria > Bacteroidota > Bacteroidia > Sphingobacteriales > Sphingobacteriaceae > Albibacterium. Next base: position 7,022 of record DAIRDA010000090.1, on the reverse strand, counting down.
ATTTCGGGACTGACAAAAAACTACGCTTCGGCGATACGTCCGGCCCTCCAGGTAATCGGAACGCAGCCGGGCAGCCGCGTGGCAGGTATGTATATGATGCTGACCAAAAAAGGTCCGGTTTTCTTCGGGGATACCACGGTAAACGTAGATCCGACTGCCGAAGAATTGGCTGACATCAGCGTATTGCTCCACAACGCGGTAAAACGCCTGAATGTTAAGCCGCGCTTAGCGCTTCTTTCCTATACCAACTTTGGCTCTGGCGATGGGGTGGTTCCTCAAAAGACACGCGAAGCGGTGAAGATTTTGCACGAAAAGCATCCGGAGATTGTGGTCGACGGTGAAATGCAGGGGAATTTCGCCATCAACAGCGAAATGCTGGAAAGCAATTTCCCCTTCAGTCAGCTTGCCGGCCAGCCAGCCAATACGCTGGTATTTCCGAACCTTGAGTCTGGAAATATTGCCTATAAGTTGCTTCAGGAATTGGGAGATGCCGAGGCGGTAGGGCCTATTTTGCTGGGGATGAATAAACCGGTGCATGTATTGCAGCTCGATAGTTCAGTTCGCGAGATCATCAACATGGTTACGATTGCCGTGGTCGATGTGCAGTCGTTTGAAAAGAATCAGTTAAATAAAAAAGCATAGGAATGTACGACTATATCCGCGGGAAGCTGGTGGTGAAAGCGCCTACCCATGTGGTGATCGAGACGAACGGAATTGGCTATCATATCGCTATTTCACTCAACACCTATGAGCTGATTAAGTCGGAGGAGCTTTGCAAGCTTTATATCAGCTTCCAGGTGAAAGAGGATTCGCATACTTTTTTTGGCTTTTATGAAGAAAGCGAAAGGCGGTTGTTCGGACATTTGCTATCTGTATCGGGCATCGGGGCGAATACAGCCCGGATGATTCTTTCCTCGATTACTCCCTCGGAGATTCAAAATGCCATTGTGCAGGGGAATGTAGCCTTGATTCAGCGAATTAAGGGCATTGGTCCCAAATCTGCCCAGCGCATGATTCTGGAACTGCAGGACAAGCTAAAGAAAGAAGGTCCCGATACGCTGATTTCCATGCCGAAAGATAAAACAGTATTGGATGAATCGCTGTCGGCCCTGGTGATGCTGGGGTTTGTGAAGGCCAAGGCGGAAAAGGTGGTGCATGCCATTTATGAGCAAGATCCGGAAATTAGTGTGGAGAACCTGATAAAAAAGGCACTGAATAAATTATAAGCGCGATTTGTAAAGCTTATTTTGCTATTATCGTTAAGATTGATAAATTTGAATAAAAATAAAATATATGAATTTTCCGACCGATATTAAGTATACGAAAGACCACGAATGGGTTCGTGTAGAAGGTGACGAGGCTGTCATTGGAATTACTGAATTTGCTCAAAGTGAGTTGGGTGATATCGTTTTTGTTGACATCGACACCGTAGGCAATGAGGTGGAGAAAGACGAGCTTTTTGGTTCTGTCGAGGCCGTTAAGACGGTTTCGGATTTGTTTATGCCTGTTAAAGCAACGGTTCTTTCCGTAAACGAGAATTTAAATGGAAGTCCGGAATTGATCAACACCGATCCTTATGGTGAGGGTTGGATGATTCGCGTGAAACTAGACAATGCTGCTGACGTAGACACATTGCTTTCTGCGGAAAGCTATAAAGAATTAATCGGTAAATAGTAAATCATTAATTCGACGATAGAGAAACACGGTAAGGACTTTAATTTGTTCTACCGTGTTTTTTTGTGATAAGCACTTCCTTCCTCATGAAACATTATTTTTGGGCTGTTATTTGGGCCATCCTTGTTCTTTTTCTTGTTTCATCGCCGATGCCTGATGTGACCGATTCCCGCCATTCGTTTCCCGGGATCGATAAGCTGGTACACACGGGTTTTTTCTTTGTTTTCACGATTCTTATGTTTTATGGCTCCTTAATGAATAATCATGAGCCCAATCTGATCAGCTGGCCGAATGTGATGGTGCTGGGGAGTGCAAGCCTTTTTGCGGTAGGCACCGAACTCATCCAGAAATTCTTTTTTGATTATCGTAGTTTTGAGTACTGGGACATCTTTGCCGATCACGTGGGTATTGGGATGGCTTATTTTGCCTACCTGGTGCTTGTATTGACGATTAAAAAGGTTCGTGATTAACTTTACTCAATATTGTCTTGCTTCTTACTTGTAATCAGTCTAAATAGTTGTATTTTTGGGGGAATTTATCAGCATATGAAACTCTCAGATTTAAAACCGGGACAGTCGGGGATTATTAAGGAATTTACGGATCTGACGCTCTCTGTTAAATTGATGGAAATGGGCTGTCTGCCCGGTGAGTTGGTACGCCTTGAACGCATTGCTCCTCTGGGTGATCCGATTGCTATCAAGGTTTCAGGGTACCAGTTAAGCCTTCGTAAAGAAGAGGCATCGAACGTTATATTAATTTCTTAAAACATCAGGTTTGAAAATTGCTCTAGTTGGAAATCCCAATACCGGAAAATCGTCGCTTTTTAATAGTCTTACAGGTCTGAATCAGAAGGTCGGCAATTTCCCCGGGGTAACCATGGATAAAAAGGTAGGTAGCTCACGTTTGCCCGACGGGCGGGTGGTGTCCATCATCGATTTGCCGGGTTGCTATAGTTTGTATCCTAAAACACAGGACGAAGCCGTTGTTTTTCAGGTTCTGTCGGACAAAAAAAATGAGTCGCATCCCGACCTGATTGTTTTTATCGCCGACGTCACCAACCTTAAACGGAACCTGCTGCTTTATTCGCAGGTGGCCGACCTTGGAATTCCGATCATTCTGGCGCTGAATATGAACGATTTGGCCGTGAAGGAGCAAATGGTTGTTGACAGTGATAAGCTCTCGGAGCGTTTGGGCGTACAGGTGGTGAAGATCAGTGCGCGGCAGGGTGAAAACATTTCCGGACTGAAGGAAGCTATTGTTCAGGCACCGACCTTCGCTGTTCATAAATCTGCCTATTCTATTCCGGAAGTATCGAGAAAGCTGGTGGATACGATTTCGCAGGATTATGATCATCAGAGCGAGTATGCCAGTCTTTTAATGGCGCATCAGTACCCCAGCGCCAAGCACCTGTCGAAAGATAAGTCGGCCGCACTCGGCCAACTGGTTGCTGATGAGAAATTTGATTCGCAGAATCAGCAGATAGAAGAGACGCTTTGGCGTTATTCCTACATCGATGATATTATCCGTGACTGTGTGAAAGTAGTCCCAAAAGTGGATGAACCCAGTATAACGGATCGGATTGACGACATCCTGACACACAAGGTTTGGGGTTTTGCCATCTTTTTCCTTGTGCTGCTCTTTATCTTTCAGGCGATTTTCTCCTGGGCGGAATATCCGATGGCCTTGATTGAAGGCTTTTTTGGATGGCTGGACGAAATCGGGCATACATATCTTCCGGCCGGCGCGCTGACCGATTTATTGCTAAACGGGATTCTGGCCGGATTGGGCGGAGTGCTCGTGTTTATTCCTCAGATCGCCATTCTCTTTGCATTTATCGCGATACTGGAAGATACCGGCTATATGGCGCGGATCACTTTTTTGATGGATAAAATGATGCGCAAAGTCGGCCTCAGCGGCAAGTCGGTTGTTCCGATGATCGGTGGTCTGGCTTGTGCGGTGCCGTCTATCATGGCGGCGCGGAATATTGAGAGCTGGAAAGACCGGATCATCACAATCATGGTTACGCCCCTGATCAGTTGTGCAGCACGGCTGCCTGTATATATTCTGCTGATTTCGCTGGTGGTGCCCGACGACAAAGTTCTTGGTTTTTTCGACCTGCGGGGAATTACGCTGCTAGGGCTTTATATCTTGGGAACGCTGGGCGCCGTGGTGGTGGCATGGGTGATGAAAAAGATCATTAAAGGACGAGAGCGTTCTTACTTTATTATGGAGCTTCCGGTTTACCGGAGTCCGCGCTGGAAGAATATTTTCCGGATCATGTATGAGAAGGTGAAGACCTTTATTTTCGAAGTGGGTAAAATCATTATTGCTGTGTCGATTGTGCTGTGGGTCTCGGCCAGCTACGGTCCGTCGGACCGAATGGATCGTATTGAAGAAAAGTATACATCGGAAGCCTTTACCAGCCAGTATGAGTCCGTCCAGCTGGAGCGGATGCGTGCATCTGAAGAACTTGAAAATTCGTATGTGGGAATCCTGGGCAAGGCAATTGAACCTGCCATCCGGCCGCTGGGCTTCGACTGGAAGATTGGCATTGCCCTGATCACTTCTGTGGCTGCCAGGGAGGTGTTTGTGGGAACCATGGCGACCATCTATAGTGTGGAGGCGGCAGACGATGACGACTCTAATATCCGGGAGGTGATGGCTGCATCCGTTAACCCGGCTACAGGAGAAAAGGTATATACCACGGCGACAGCTTTCTCGCTGATGGTTTTTTATGCTTTTGCTATGCAGTGTATCAGTACCATCGCCGTAGTGAAACGGGAAACGAATGGCTGGAAATGGCCGGCGATTCAGTTTGGCTATATGACCGTAATGGCATATCTGGCGAGCTTACTGGTTTATCAGTTGCTTCGTTAATGGAACAACAAGTTGCTCTTCTGCGCTGCCATATGCCGGCTGAGGCAGCTCCCTTGATTTATCAATGGATTTTGGATGCGCCCTGTGAGTTTGTTATTTCACGCAGCAGACGTTCGAAGTTTGGCGATTATCGCGCGCCGTATCGTGGGCGGGGGCATCGCATTTCGGTTAACCACGATTTGAATCCCTTTGCATTTCTTATTACGACCGTTCATGAGTTTGCGCATCTGAAAACCTGGGAAAGCCATAAGGCGCGCGTCAAGCCGCACGGGGAAGTATGGAAGTCGAATTTCCGTGTGTTGATGGAGCCTTTTTTTCGCATGGGCCTTTTTCCTGCGGATATCGAGCAGGCAGTGCAGCAATATCTTTCTAACCCGGGCGCCTCCAGCTGCTCGGACCTGAACCTCTTCAGAACGCTTCAGCGATACGATAAACGGGCTGATCATTTGACAGTTCTGGAAGAACTACCCGAAAAGGCAGTCTTTGCGATTGCATCAGGACGGGTGTTTGAAAAGGGAGAGAAATTGAGGAAGCGTTATCGCTGCCATGAAAAGGCGAGTGGCAGAACCTATCTGTTCAATCCGCTTGCTGAGGTAGAAGTAATTGCCGGAAATTAATCTTCCAGACCTTTTTCTTTCCACTGCTTGCTGAACGATTTTTCAGCTACCTTAGGGAGTGTCCGATTGGGTCCCCAACTCTTGGAAAAGAATGTTTTTAGAAACCAGTTCTTCGTCTTTCCGCCGACTTTATCAATCCAGTTGCGATGCGTGATTCCCTTTTCAAATACTTTCCATCCAATCCGCTCGGCAGGAGAGGCTAAGCCTTCCTTAACCGCGTCGCGTCGATTCGCCAGCAACATGTTGTGAATATCGATTTTTACGGGGCATACTTCGGTGCATTTGCCGCAGAGGCTGGATGCATAGCTCAGGTGTTTGAAAGCCTGCATGCCTCGCATATGGGGTGTAATCATCGATCCGATAGGGCCGCTATAGGTGGTGTTGTAGGTATGACCTCCGATATTCTTATAAACGGGACAGGCATTCAGGCAGGCGCCGCAGCGGATGCAATAAAGGGCCTGGCGCTGATCTTCCCGTGCCAGCACGTCGGTACGGCCGTTATCCAGCAGGATAACGTACATTTTCTCCGGACCATCCGTTTCTCCGGGTTGGCGCGGGCCTCCAATAATAGAATTATAGACCGTAAGGTTTTGACCCGTACCATGGCTGGAGAGAAGTGGCCAATACAGGTCCAGATCCGTCATGGAAGGAATGATTTTTTCAATGCCGGCAATGGCAATGTGGATTTTTGGGAAGGTAGTGCTGAGCCGGATATTTCCTTCGTTTTCGGTTAATGCGATGCTTCCGGTATCGGCTAGCAGGAAGTTCGCCCCGGTGATGCAGGCATCGGCCGTCAGGTATTTCTCGCGGAGCAGTTCCCTCGCTTTCAGCGTGAGCTGTTCGGGAGTGGCATCCAGCGGGGTTTGAAATTTATCGTGAAACAGCCGTGCTATATCGGCCAGGCTCAGGTGCATGGCAGGGGTTACGATGTGATAGGGTTTTTGCCCCAGCAGCTGAACGATGTATTCTCCCAGATCGCTTTCAATGGAGGAGATATCATGCGACTCGAGGAAATCGTTAATTTCGATTTCCTCGGTCGTCATGGATTTAGATTTTATGATGTTTCGGGCACCTGCTTCTTTCAGGATCGCATGGATCTCATTTCTGGCTTCTTCAGCGTCGCGTGCCCAGATGACTTTTCCGCCCTTGCGCTGAAAATTAGCTTCAAACTCAGGCAGGTATTTGTCAAGGTTTTCCATCACTTTCCACTTCAGGCTATAGCCCTTTCGCTTCGAGTTTTCCAGGTTGTTGAAGCGCGACAAACCGATTTCTACAGCAGTATTATATTTATCAATATTATAATTGATAACCTTTCGGTGATGCAGATCAAATGCCTTTTCCTTGCTTTCGGTCTGAAATAATTCTGCTGCTTTGGAAGCCATCGTGCTTATTTTTTATTGGAGTCAACCACCGGGCGTTTGTCACGCTTGGCTACATCCCAGGCAGTATGGAATACCAGTTTAGTTCTTTTCACAAGCATTTCGAAATTGATCTTATCCACCGTGTCGCTTGCTTTGTGATAGTCGGCGTGAACACCGTTGAAGTAGAAAACTACGGGGATTCCGTGCTTGGCAAAGTTGTAATGGTCGGAACGGTAGTAGATGCGCTCAGGATCGTCCGGATCGTTGTATTTATAGTCGAGATCCATCTGCACATAGGTTTCGTTCGCTTTCTCGCTGATGGCATGAAGTTCAGAACTTAACTTATCGGATCCGATCAGGTAGATGTAGTTCGGATTGGCTTCATGGGGTGGGTCTACCCGGCCAATCATGTCGATGTTGAGGTTGGTGACCGTGTTTGCCAAAGGAAAGACAGGATGGCGGCTGTAATAGTCGGATCCAAGCAAACCTTTTT
>DAIRDA010000089.1:0-8457 GCA_036796375.1 Albibacterium sp. | reverse complement strand
GGTAAAAGCGGTGCGATGGGGGATATCGGAACCCACGCTGCCCATCTTGCCGAATACATCACCGGTGCGAAAATCTCTCAGCTATGCGCCGATCTGTCGGTAGTTGTAGAAGGAAGAATGCTCGACGACGACGGAAACGTACTTTTACGTTTTGACAACGGCGCCAATGGCGTGCTGGTGGCATCTCAAATTGCAGCAGGCGAGGAGAATGCGCTTTCGATCCGTGTCTACGGAGAAAAAGGCGGAATCGAATGGAAGCAGCATAATCCCAACGACCTGGTTGTTCGTTTACTTGATCAGCCGATGCAGGTATACCGTACCGGAAACGCTTATAAAGGCGACTTCGCCCTGAGCTCCTTTGCAACGCATAACACCCGTATCCCTGCCGGTCACCCGGAAGGTTTGCTGGAAGCCTTCGGAAATATCTACCGGAACTTTGCCCTTACAGTTTCCGCAAAATTAAGCGGCGAAACGCCTACACCCGAAATGCTCGACTTCCCTCAGGTGGATGAAGGAGTACGTGGGATGGCTTTTGTTGATAAGGTGGTAGAGAGCAATCACAGCACCGAGAAGTGGATTAAGGTGGACTAACGATACTTGGAAAATAACCCCTACGATTTAATTTGCATATTGGGACCTACGGCCTCGGGGAAGACCTCCCTGGCCGTATCCCTTGCTTCCTCCCTTGGCGGAGAAATTATCAGTGCCGACTCACGGCAGGTATACCGTGGAATGGATATCGGCACCGGAAAAGACCTGCACGAATACGGCTCTGTACCCTATCACCTGATCGACATACTTGATGCAGGAGACATTTATGGGGTAGGCCAGTTTCAGCTTGATTTCAACAGGGTCTACCATGATATTAAAAACCGCGGTAACATACCGGTCTTATGTGGAGGAACCGGGCTCTACATACAGGCCGTCCTGCAAAACTTCGCCCATACCTATATACCCCGAAACCAGGCCCTGCGGGAGTTAATCGAACCCAAAACTGCGGCCGAGCTGAGGTCCATTTTCTACGCTCACCCCGAATCACATAGCTTCGAGGCCGATACGAGCACCCACAAACGCCTGATCAGAGCAATCGAAATCGCCACCTGGCTGGAAAGCAATGAAGTGCCATCCGAAGTGCAGGGAGCGCCCAAGACGTTGATCTTCGGCATTGATCCCGACTGGCAGCTGCGGCGCGACCGGATCAGCCAGCGACTGGAGCAACGTTTCGAAGCGGGACTGATTGAGGAAGTACGCGCCCTTCTCGATCGGGGAGTTCCTGCTGATATGCTCATATTCTACGGCCTCGAATACAAAATCATTACCCAGCATTTACTCGGCCACTTTAACCGACAGGAGTGTTTTCAGCGCCTCGAGATCGCCATCCATCAATTTGCAAAACGGCAGATGACTTACTTCCGGAAAATGGAAAAGGACGGCCTGAAGATTCACTGGATGAAAGAAGGCTCGCTGGAAGAGAGGCTCGCATTTATTAAAAAATACCTGTAACTTCGCCGCGTATGTCTGATATAATTAGCCTGCTGCCCGATTCGGTAGCCAACCAGATAGCTGCGGGAGAAGTAGTTCAGAGACCAGCTTCCGCGGTCAAGGAACTTTTAGAAAACTCTATTGATGCCGGCGCAGACAAAATCCAACTGATTGTTAAAGATGCCGGAAAGTCATTAATTCAGGTTATAGATAACGGATGCGGTATGAGTCCGGCCGATGCGTTGCTATGCTTTCAGCGGCATGCAACCTCAAAAATAAAGAAGGCTGAAGATCTCTTTGCCATTCGTACCATGGGTTTTCGTGGGGAAGCCATGGCTTCCATAGCGGCGATTGCTCAGGTCGAACTGAAAACGCGTAGGCATGAAGACGAACTCGGTACCTGTATTCAGATCGAAGCAAGCAAAGTAGTCGGTCAGGAGCCCGTTGCCTGTTCTGCCGGCACCAGTATCTGCATTAAAAATCTGTTTTATAATATTCCTGCCCGTAGAAACTTTTTGAAGAGCAATTCGGTCGAGCTCAAGCATATTGTCGACGAATTTCAACGCATAGCCCTGGCAAACCCGTCGATCTTCTTTAGTTTGCATCACGATGGAAACGAATTGTATCATCTTCCGACTTCCGGACTAAAGCAACGGATTGTTCATCTGTTCGGCTCGAATTACAATCAACGACTGGTGCCTATCGAAGAAGAAACCTCGATTATCAACATCAAAGGCTTTATCGGAAAACCTGAGTTCGCAAAAAAGACCCGCGGAGAACAGTATTTTTTCGTCAATAAACGTTTCATCAAAGACCCATATCTCAACCACGCCGTTATGGGGGCTTACAACGAGCTATTATCGATCGACAATTTCCCCTTGTATGTACTCTTTATAGACATCGATCCGGCAAAGATCGATATCAACGTTCATCCCACGAAAACCGAAATTAAATACCAGGACGACCGGTCTGTATATGCCATCGTCCGCTCGGCTGTTAAAAGGTCATTGGGAAAGTATAATATCACCCCCACGCTCGACTTTAATCAGGAAACGGGCTTCAATCAGATGATCAGTCCACTTCCCCTGGATGAAATCGTTGAGCCCTCTATCAGTTTCAATCCCACGTTCAATCCCTTTGATACGATAGAAGAGAAAAAAAGGAAAGAGAGCCAGCCGCCCTCCGCTTACGGCGCTTCGCCAGCCAAGACGGTGCAGAACTGGGAATCGTTATATGATATCTCGCGCCGGGTAGAGGAATCCCAGCTCCCCCTGGTAATGGAAGAAGTGGTAAAGAAAGAAGTGGCTTCTGAAAAGCTTATTTTTCAAATCCATAACAGTCTGATCATATCGCAGGTTAAATCCGGTTTTATGATCATCGAACAGCAGTCGGCTCACGAGCGCGTTTTATACGAACGCTTTAGCCAGCAGCTTGAAAACCATAAAGGTGCCAGCCAGCAAAGTCTGTTTCCGCAAACGGTGACCTTAAATCCGTCTGATTTTGAGTTGATTCAGGATCTCCTGCCTCATATTGAACAATTAGGGTTTCAGGTTCGTCCTTTTGGGAAAAACACCCTGATTGTAGAAGGCGTCCCGGCCGACATTGGTTCCGGACTGATTGAAACCAACGTCATTGAGCAATTGCTTGAAACCTATAAAAACTATCAGTCGGTCGACCGCCTTTCCAAGCGTGAAAGCCTTGCGCGGAGTCTGGCCAGAAATGCGGCAATTAAGAGCGGAACCATGCTCGACCGTGAATCCATGACCGAGCTGATCGACCAGCTATTTGCCTGTGAAAGTCCGAATGTTTCACTGAGCGGTAAGCCGATTATTATTACCTTTACACTCAAAGAATTAATGGAAAAATTCGGAAAAGTAAACTAACAAAAATGTTTTCGAACCTCAACCTGTCTCCCGTAGTTAAAAACCTGCTTATACTCAATCTCATCGGCTTCATTGGTTCCATGATTTTTACCCAATCGAACCAGCTGTTCGGGGTATATTATCCGGATTCGCCCATGTTTCATGCCTGGCAGATCATTACCTACATGTTTATGCATGGCAACTTTGCCCATTTGTTCTTCAATATGTTCGCTTTGTTTATGTTCGGTCCTGTGATCGAGCAGATTTTGGGTCCGAAGCGGTTCATTAATTTCTACCTTATCACCGGCCTGGGTGCACTTGCCCTTCAATTTCTGGTGCAGGGTTACGAAGTATACCAAATCCTGGGAACTCCTTTTGCCCAAAATCATATTGATTTTGACCGTGCCTCCGGAATGATTTCCAGCAACTTCCCCGGACTCACCTCCGAAGATCTCAGAACCGTGGGCTCCATTTACTTTACAACCATGGTAGGTGCTTCGGGCGCTATCTTTGGTTTGCTTGTAGCCTTTGGTTACCTTTTCCCAAACACTTCGCTTTATCTGATGTTTATTCCGGTACCGGTTAAGGCTAAGTTCTTTATCCCGGTTTACATCCTTATTGAACTATTTTTGGGCGTATCCAGGTTCGCTGGCGACTCAGTCGCCCATTTCGCTCACCTGGGCGGGGCGCTCTTTGGCTTTTTGCTGATTAAGATGTGGAGGGTTAAGCGCCCGAATCTCTGGTAAAGCCGCCGGAAAAAGTTGGAATTTTAGAAAACGATGTGTAAATTCAGCATGTGTAAAACCAGTCATAACGTAAATGCCTAAATGAAAAGTTCCATCTTACATGAGGTTAAATACAGCGTTTTCAAATCCGGAAATCCGCTCTATCAATTCATTGCCATCAATGTAGGGGTATTTCTATTGATCAACCTGCTTTTCGTGGTTGAATTTCTGGCAGGAAATGCCGGGGCAATCACAAACCAGCTTGAAAGGCAGTTATCCGTTCCCTCGGATTATTCCTCCCTGGCGACCAGGCCATGGACGCTTTTTACATACATGTTCACCCAGCGCGAATTCTTTCACCTGCTGTTCAATATGCTTTGGCTGTTCTGGCTGGGCAATATTTTTCTAGATTTTCTAAACAAACGGCAGTTTATCTTTGCCTATCTTTTAGGTGGTCTTGTCGGCGGTATTTGCTATTTACTTATCTACAACTATATCCCCGTATTCAGAAACGACGCTCAATTCGTTTTTTTATTAGGCTCCTCTGGTTCCGTGATGGCCATTGTTGTTGGAGCAGCTACCTTACTACCCGATTATTCCATCCGCATGCTTTTCTTCGGCAATGTTAAGCTGAAATATCTTGCGCTTGTTTTCATCATTCTTGACCTGATCGGAATAGCCGGCAGAAACCCTGGCGGAAGTCTTTCGCATTTAGGCGGTGCCCTGGTTGGCTTCCTGTTTATATCGCAGCTTCAAAAAGGGAGGGACTGGAGTAAAATGTTTGCCAGAAAGAAGAAGCCTAAATTGCAGGTCACCCGAAACGAAGAGCCCAAAGTCAGTGCTACTGTGTCCAGGAGTATACCCAACCAGGAGTACATTGATACCATTTTAGACAAGATTTCCCAGTCGGGTTACGATAAGCTGACCAAAGAGGAAAAAGAAGCCTTGTTTAAAGCAAGCAAACAAGACCAAAACTAGAATAATGCCACCTAAGCGAAAGTCGTTAAGGTTTATCGGTAAAGTGCTTATCACTTTAAACGGTATAGCCGTCCTCCTATTATTGCTAAGCTATCTGGCGCCCTTTGTGAAACCTCAGGTGTTCTGGCCGTTTGCTTTTATGGGGATTGCCTATCCTGTTTTTCTTTTCTTCAATGTCATTTTCGTATTCATCTGGTTGTTCCGGAAGCCCTCGCTCTCGCTGATTTCTCTTTTTGCCATCCTGATCGGATGGACGGCCATCGACAAGCATTTCGGGTTCAACATCGGACAATCGCCCAGTACCGCGCGCGACAGTTCGGCCTTGCGGGTCATGAGCTACAATGTCCAGATGTTCAATAATACCAATACCTCACCTTCCGGCGAGGGTGCGCGCTCCGAGATTGCAAAAATCATCCGGGACGTGTCTCCCGATATCTTGTGCATACAGGAGTTTCAGACGCACTCGGCCGGTCAGAAAGATATGAAGAGTCAGTTTATGGAGCAGCTCGACTTCAAATACGTAAACTTTATCCCCGTTGCTGAAAATAATTACGACGCTTACGGCATTGTTATCTTTTCCAAGTACCCGATTTTCAACTCCGGTACGCTGGATATCAATACCAATAAGAAAGTTGTCAACCGGGTTGTCTATTCCGACATCAATTATAAGGGGCGGCCGCTGCGTGTTTATAACGTACACTTGCAATCGGTTGGCTTCCAAAAAGAAGATTACGAGTATATCAGCCACGAGGCACCTTCGGGTCAGGTCGATATGCAATCCACCAAACGTATTGGCAGGCGCCTCAAATCGGCTTATATCAAGCGGAACGAGCAGATCGATATGTTGCATTTACATGCCGGCAAAAGCAATATTCCCTTTATTGTTGCCGGCGATTTCAACGACACTCCATTGTCGTATTCAGTCAATCGCCTTTCAGGCGAAATGCAGAATGCCTTTGTTGAAAAAGGACGGGGACTGGGAATTACGTACAACGGAGCCTTCCCGAATTTTCAAATCGATTATATCCTGGCTAGCAACGATTTTAAAGTGCTCGATTATCAGGTCGTGCGCAAAGAGTATTCAGATCACTATCCGATCTGGAGCGACCTCCACCTCCCATAATCTCAAATCTCTTTCGTAAATTCGCAGCATGAAAGATTCACTTGTCATCTATAATACTGTTAGCCGTAACAAGGAAAAGTTCGAACCCCTTCATGATCCCCTTGTGGGAATGTATGTATGCGGGCCAACAGTATACAGTGATGTTCATCTGGGCAATTGCCGCACATTCGTTTCCTTCGATCTTATATTCCGTTATTTACGCTACCTCGGATATCAGGTACGCTATGTGAGAAATATTACCGATGCAGGTCACCTCGAAGGCGACCGCGATGAGGGCGACGATAAATTTTCGAAAAAGGCAAGGTTGGAGAAGGTGGAGCCGATGGAAATTGTTCAACGATATACGCTCGGATTCCATGAGGTTCTCCGGATGCTCAACACCCTTCCGCCTTCCATTGAGCCGACTGCTACAGGCCATATTTCTGAACAAATCGAGATGATCAAAGTCATTATCAACGAGGGATTCGCTTATGAAGTGGATGGTACCGTTTACTTCGATGTCGAGAAATACAGCCGCGATCATAACTATACCTTGCTCACCAACCGCAACCTGGAAGAGATGCTTAATAATACGCGCGACCTCGGCGGGCAGGATGAAAAGCGCGGCCGGCTCGATTTCGCACTGTGGATTAAAGCCAAGCCTGAGCATATCATGCGCTGGCCCTCTCCATGGAGTGTCGGTTTCCCCGGATGGCATATCGAATGTTCTGCCATGAGCAACAAATACCTGGGTGCACGCTTCGATATCCACGGGGGAGGAATGGATTTGGCCGCCACGCATCATACCAACGAAATTGCGCAATCGCAAGCCTGCAACGGCACCAATCCTGCAAAATACTGGATGCATACCAACATGCTTACCGTAAACGGCACCCGGATGTCGAAATCGGCCGGTAATGGGTTCCTTCCGCAAGAACTGTTCAGCGGCGATCACCCGCTGCTTCAGAAAGGTTACAGCCCGATGGCTGTCCGCTTTTTTATGCTGCAGGCGCACTACCGCAGCACCCTTGACTTTTCAAACGAAGCCCTGGATGCGGCGGAAAAAGGCTTTAAGCGCCTTATGAATTCCCTGGCACTTCTGCCTCAGCTGAAAGCTTCCGAAGAAGAAAATACACACAACATCGAGCAGTTGAGAGACAAATGCTTTGAGGCAATGAACGATGACTTTAACAGTCCGGTTCTCATTGCCGAACTTTTCGAAGCAGCAAGGTTAATCAATAGTGTGTACGACGAGAAGACCTTCCTGAAAAGGGAGCAGATCGAAGAACTGACTGCTATGATGGAACAATTTGTGTATGAGGTGCTCGGCCTGAAAGACGATACCGAAGAAGATTTCGATGCATTAATGGCCATGGTCATTGAATTACGCAACGAGGCCAAAGCTAAAAAAGACTATGTCAGCTCCGATAAAATTCGCGATGGTTTGCAGAAAATCGGGATACAGCTCAAAGACAATAAGCATACAACCCTCTGGGTTAAAAACTAATCATCCTTTAAATCAAACCTATGTATCGTACTCTCAGAAGAGTCAGCTGGATAAGCATCCTTTCTATAGCACCTGTTTTTGCGTTTTCGCAAACCGACAACCTGGTGGGTCAAATCGTCGCGGCCGATATTTTTGATTCGGAGCTCAGTCAGAACAAAGGAGCACTGGCGGGAGTCACCAACTCATTCGACCGGAATACGATCTTTTTTAAGCCCAATCCGGAACCGGCGCTCGAGTATTTCAGAAACCGTCCCAATTCACCCGACATGGTCAGCTGGCGGCCCGTGTTTGCCAAGATCGCTAAAAGCAATGAATGGGGCTTTACTACCGGTCCGATCACCTGGCAGAACGAAGGATTTGGTAAAAAGTACGGCGAGTACCTGAGCATTTGGAAACGCGATCGGAGAGACCGCTGGAAAATAGCCGTGCGTGCCGAAATAGAACACCCGAACGAATCCCGCGAGCCCCAGATTGCTTTCGTTAATCCCGAAAACACACGATACTTTAAACAACGATCGAAAGTACGCCTCTCGCAGCGCGAAGATATTATTCGCAGCACCGATCAGCTTCTGTCTACGGTGCTCCGTGCTGATAACGCCCTGGGCTATAAAGAATTTATGACCGATGAGTCGCGCATGCTTTTCTCGGGTTTCTCACCGCAGGTGGGAAAGAACAACATTATTCAGTTTCTGAAAAAGAATAAAATTGACATTAAAACCCAGAACGTGGCGGTTGACCGATCGCTGAGCGGTGAACTGGCTTATTCCTACGGCGATGCCAAAGTCATAAAAGACAACCGCG
>DAIRDA010000088.1:2689-8506 GCA_036796375.1 Albibacterium sp. | reverse complement strand
AGAGCGCGGTGACCTACGGGAATGGCTATCAGAACGGCTATCTGGGCAGGGATGGTTCGGGCACGGGATGGGGTTTGAAATGGGATTTTATCATTATTCATGAAAGCGGACACGAGTGGTTTGGGAATAATATTACCTCGAAAGATTTAGCAGACATGTGGATTCATGAGTCGCTGACCAATTATTCTGAATCCATGTATATCGATTATGTGTTTGGTAAACGGGCGGGACAGGAATACGTTCATGGCAACCGTCGCGGAATCCGAAACGACTCGCCGCTGCAGGGCCCTTATCATGTGAACCAGTCGGGTTCAGGCGATATGTATGTGAAAGGCGGTGTATTCTGGAACATGATACGTACAATGGTAGACGATGACGTCAAGTGGCGTGAGCTGCTGCGGGGACTGAACAAGAAGTTTTACCATCAGACGATCGACTATAGCGATATGGAGCGTTACTTCTCGGAAGGGACGGGAATGGATCTTTCGACGGTGTTTGAACAGTATGTCCGCACCACCTCCATTCCAGTGCTGGAAATACGCCAGGAAAAGGACCAGGTGCTTGCCCGATGGATATCGGAAGTGCCGGGCTTTCAAATGCCGGTTCATATCCGCCGGGAAGGGAGAGAATTTGAGCGCTTTGAGGTTGGACCACGCTTTGCGCCTATTAAACTGAAAGGCTCGCCAACGGGTCGGGTGGAAGCCGATACCTTCAACTATTATATAGGGGTTACGGCGCATTAAAACGTATTATCGGGTTTCAGCATGCGGCGATAAATACGATTTAATACCGCCTGATTCGATTGCATATGCCAGCGAATTTATCTAAGTTTGTTTTATGATACTGCTGATACTGAACGTTATTTTTTTTATTAGTTTTCTGGGCTTCGCCTACGTAAACCTGAACGACAAGGACGCTTATATTTGGGTCCCGATTTATACCTTGCCTGCGATTTTGTGCGGACTGGCAGTATTCGATAAAACATACCCCACGATAAATTTATTTGTAATGGGCTTTTATGTTGCCTATGCAATCTATCTTTTCTTTGCCAAGGATGGGGTGCTCGACTGGTTTACCAAATACAACCGGAAAAGCATCGTGGAAAGCATGCAGGCAACCAAACCCTATATCGAACAGACGCGCGAGTTTTTTGGCCTGCTGATCGTTACGGGCGCACTGGCGCTGAACTACTTCCTGTCGGTTTAATTGTGTGATGAGTAATTGTGCTGAATAACTATATAACCATGTTTAACTATAATTTTGATACCCTAAATAATATATTTCGATCGCTGATAGAGAAGAACGTAGATCAGCCTACGCTTGAGTGGCTTGATGAGAAAGCGGCGCTGGCGAACGATGCTGAGGCCTTTAATAAATTTAAAATCGGTTTTTCGATTGTTTCCAGAAAGGTGGATAAACGCGCCCTTCAGCTCGATGAGTCGGAAGAAAATGAGGTGCAGTCGCTGGTGCCGGGCTTCTCTATTTCGCGCTGGAGCGTAAAGAAACTTTGCCGCGTATGGCTGATTATGCAGGTGAAGGCGGACGACCGGGATCTGTATATCGCCCGCATCGAGGAGTTGTTCCGCGATGCTGATATGAACGAACTGGCTACCCTATACGCGTCGCTCCCGCTGCTCGCTTATCCGGAATACTGGGAGGCGCAGTGCGCTGAAGGAATTCGCAGCAATATTGGCTATGTGCTGGATGCGGTCATTATGGACAACCCCTACCCCTGGCAGCACCTGAGCGAAGAGGCCTGGAACCAACTGGTGTTGAAGGCTTTCTTTACGGAGAAAGACATCAATCGAATTATTGGCCTGCCCTTGCGAATGAACAGCAACTTAATTAAGGCGCTGACCGATTATGCAGCCGAAAGGAAAGCTGCTGGCCGCGAAGTGAATCCGGAATTGTGGAACCTTGTGAATACTCCTGTAAACAACCGTTAAACCCATCGATTATGTGTTCAAATCACGCTATCAACGACGATAAAAATACTTTTGGCGAAAATACCCCGCTCGATCTGGAACAGATTAAAGGGATGCATTTTTTCGACCCGCATATCCATATGACCTCGCGGACCACGGACGACTATCAGGCGATGTTTGATGCGGGTATTGTGGGAATTATTGAGCCGGCCTTTTGGCTGGGGCAGCCCCGGACCGGGTTGTCGAGTTTCCGCGACTATTACAACAGCCTGATTGGCTGGGAGCGTTTTCGTTCCGCACAGTTTGGTATTAAGCACTATTGCACCATCGGATTGAACTCGCGTGAAGCAAACAATGTGGAGCTGGCTGAGCAGGTAATGGAGCTGCTTCCTTCCTTTATTTATAAGGAGGGTGTGGTAGGGATTGGCGAAATTGGCTTTGACGACCAGACCGCGGCGGAAGATAAATATTACCGTGCACAGTTGGAGCTGGCCCGTGAGGCCTCGCTTCCGGTGCAGGTGCATACCCCTCACCGCGACAAGAAACAGGGTACTACGCGGAGTATGGACATCGCCCTGGAACACGGCATCGACCCGCGGATGGTTATTATTGACCATAATAACGAGGAGACGGTGAAAGAGGTACTCGACCGTGGGTTCTGGGCGGCCTTTACTATCTATCCGTTTACCAAAATGGGTAATGAACGGATGGTTGAGATTGTGAAGCAGTATGGTTCCGAACGGATAATGATTGATTCGGCGGCCGACTGGGGAATCAGCGATCCGCTGGCAGTGCCGAAGACGGCCGCTTTAATGAAGGCGATGGGAATTTCGGATGCCGATATTGAGCGGGTAACGTATCGCAACGCCATTGAGGCTTATGCGCAAAGCGGACAGCTGGATGAAAGTGATTTCGCCAGGGGCGACATTGATCAAAGCCAGAAATTTGAGGGGAATACCATTCTTCGCGGCGGTCAGAGTCCGCGTATTGATAAATCAACCATCATTATTAAATAACCGACAATGTGAAAAAGATCCAGGCCCTATTACTGCTTAGTCGTCCCGCCAATGTGGTGACATCGGCAGCCGATGTACTCGCGGGAATCGCGCTTTCCGGAATCTTGATGCAATGGACATTTGAAGGATTGCTGAGCGAAGGGTTTTTTCTGGACATGGTTCTCCTGACCTTTTCGACGATTTGCCTGTATGCGGGCGGAATTGTTTTCAACGATGTTTTCGATTACGAGCTGGATAAGGTGGAAAGGCCCGAACGGGTGATTCCACGGGGCGTTATTTCCCTGAAACAGGCCGCTCAGTTTGCTTCCGTGCTGCTTGCCGCAGGAATTCTGCTGGCTTTGGCGGCGAACACAACGGCTGGATGGATGGCGGTGTGCATTGCCATTGCTGCATTGGTTTACAATAAATGGGCAAAGCATCATTCGTTCTTCGGCCCCCCTACCATGGGTTTGTGCAGGGGGCTGAACCTGTTGCTGGGTTTGAGTGTGCTGCCGGTAATGGTGCCTGAATTATGGTACGTGGCCCTGGTTCCGATTATTTATATATCGGCTATCACCATGATCAGCCGCGGCGAGGTGCATGGTAGTGGCAAAGCGCCTCTCTGGGCAGCAGCCTTTTTGTATTTACTGGTGATTGGATTGATCCTTTCTTTTGCCTGGAGCCGGAACGTGGTGGGCTTCGCAGTGCCTTTTCTGATCGCCTTTGCCTGGATGATTTTCAAACCCTTACAGAAGGCTATTCAGATGCCGACCGGTGCTGCTATTGGTAAGTCGGTGAAAGCTGGTGTGATTGCCCTGATTTTGATGGATGCTGCCTGGGCGGCATCGGCAGGTGCCTGGAAGCTGGCGGTGATTATCTGCCTGATGCTTCCG
Organism: Albibacterium sp.; assembly: GCA_036796375.1. Taxonomy (GTDB): domain Bacteria; phylum Bacteroidota; class Bacteroidia; order Sphingobacteriales; family Sphingobacteriaceae; genus Albibacterium. Next base: position 4,693 of record DAIRDA010000088.1, on the reverse strand, counting down.
CTCTCGATCTGGTTATCCCGCAAATATGCGGTGACCTAAATTTTAAAACGACTATGAACATTATACAACAGCGTTTCCAGGTTTCATTCGAATATCCGGTTGTTTTTACCGAGGGATTATTCGATGCCGGAAATCGGATATTTAAAGATATTTTACTGAAAGGGATTGAACAGGGCATTTCTAAGAAGCTGCTCTTTGTGATCGATCATCAGATAATGGTACACTTTCCCGAATTGGATGAGCAATTAAACCGCTATTTTCAAGGCGAAGCGGCCTTTGAGCTGATAAGCCAGAAGGTGGTGGTAACGGGTGGCGAAATTGCCAAGAACGATCCGGTTTTTCTGGACCAGATTATCGAGGCGGTGAATGTACACGGGATCGACCGGCATTCATTTATTGTGGCCATTGGTGGCGGATCGGTACTCGATTTGGCCGGCTATGCGGCGGCGATTGCTCACCGGGGTATTAAAATCATCCGGATTCCGACGACGGTGCTTTCGCAAAATGATTCGGGCGTGGGGGTGAAAAATGGTGTGAATTACCGGGGCAAGAAAAACTTTCTGGGCACCTTTGCTCCTCCTTTCGCCGTATTTAACGACTATAACTTTCTGACAACCTTGAGCGACCGCGACTGGCGGGCGGGAATTTCAGAGGCAATTAAGGTGGCGCTGATAAAAGACAAGCTTTTCTTCGAATGGCTGGAAACTCATGCTGAGGATCTGCTGCAGCGCGACCCCGAAGCGATGCGCTACTTAATTGAACGCTGTGCCGAATTGCATATGGAGCATATTGGCGGCGGCGATCCCTTTGAATTCGGGTCGTCGCGACCGCTGGATTTTGGCCATTGGAGTGCGCATAAGCTCGAGCAGATCAGCGACTTCCGGGTTCTTCACGGCGAGGCGGTGGCCATGGGGATTGCCCTTGATTCGGTCTATTCCGGTTTGACAGGTAAACTAGCCCTGGAGGAAAGTGAGCGTGTGGTGCGTTTGCTGTGCAACGTGGGACTACCCATTCAGCACGAACAGATGGACCTAGATCGCGCCGACCATCCGATTTTTAAGGGATTGGAGGAATTCAGGGAGCATTTGGGTGGTATGCTGACCATTATGCTTCTAGAAGAAATAGGTAAAGGATATGAGGTTCATCATCTCGATATAACAACGGTGATGAAGGCCTCGGCCTATCTGAAGGAGTTTCAGAATAAGAATTTAAATCATTCGGTCTCATGCTAACCAGTAAGGGTCATCTGACATATTGTACGAATATCCACGCGGGAGAAGATTGGACGGCACATTTTGCGGCGCTGAAACTGCACTTCCCGGCCATTAAGGCGTCGGTTTCCCCGGCGGCTCCGATGGGTATTGGTTTGCGGCTTTCGCATCAGGCGAGCCTGGAGCTTCGCGATGCTGATAAACTGGCGACTTTTCACAGCTGGTTGCGCGAAACGGGTGCCTACGTTTTTACCATGAATGGTTTTCCTTACGGGGATTTTCACGATACGGTGGTAAAGGATCAGGTACACGCCCCTGACTGGACGACCCGCGAACGCTTGCAGTACACGGTACGATTGGCGGATATTCTTGCTGAACTGTTACCCGACGATCTGGATGGGGGGATATCGACTTCTCCGCTGAGTTATCGCTATTGGTTTGATACGGACGAGGCAAAAGAGCTTGCCATGCGGGCGGCGACCGGGCATATTCTGGAAACCATTAAACATTTACAGGAAATTTATCTGCGCAGCGGAAAACGGATCCACCTCGACATTGAACCAGAGCCGGATGGCTTGCTGGAGACGGGTGACGAGTTTCTGACCTGGTACAGGGATTGTCTCTTACCCATGGGTGCCGATTACTTTGCTAAGGAGGGCGTTTCGGCATCGGAGTCTGCCGCTGTGATCCGCCGGCATCTGTGCCTGTGCTACGACGTTTGCCATTTTGCACTAGGGTACGAAAATCATGCAAAGATGATACGGAAGCTTCGGGAGATGGATATTTCAATTGG
>DAIRDA010000088.1:0-2589 GCA_036796375.1 Albibacterium sp. | reverse complement strand
ATTTTCCACGACGATTTTGGCTTGCTGCAATCGACGCAAGCGGATATTATTGAATTACTCGGACTGCACAATGAACTGGAATTGAGTTCGCACCTGGAGGTGGAAACGTACACCTGGGGGGTGCTTCCGGCCAACTTAAAGCTGGATATTTCAGAATCGATCAGTCGCGAATTAAATTGGGTGCTGCCCTTATTGAATCATACTTTTTAAGCTTTAAACATGCATAAAACTGTAGTACTGAATATTGTCGGACTTTCATCTGCCGTGATCGGGAAATATACTCCCTTTCTGAAGTCGTATTGCGAAAAGAAGAAACTCAGGAAAATTGAGCCCATGCTGCCTGCGGTGACCACCGCGGTGCAGTCGACTTACCTGACCGGAACCTGGCCTGCGCAGCACGGTATTGTGGGGAATGGGTGGTATGACAGAACTGACAGTGAAGTGAAATTCTGGAAACAATCGAATAAGTTGGTGAAGGCAGAAAGCATTTGGGATAAGGCTCGCCGAGCCGATCCGAATTTCACGGTATCGCAGATGTTCTGGTGGTATAATATGTATTCGACGGCCGATTTTACGGCTACGCCACGACCAAACTACCTGGCCGACGGTCGAAAGATTCCTGATTTTTATACTCGTCCGGCTTCGCTTCGCGACGAGCTACGCGGAAAACTGGGCGATTTCCCCCTCTTTCAATTCTGGGGCGCGGGTGCCAATATTACCTCCTCGCGCTGGATAGCGGAGGCATCGAAACTGACGGACGATAAACACGACCCGACGCTGACGCTGATCTACCTTCCGCACCTCGACTACTGCCAGCAGAAAGTGGGTCCGGACCCGGATAAGGTGGCCAAAGAACTTGCCGAGATTGACGAGGTAATTGCCGATCTGGTGACATTCTACGAAAACAAGGGTGCCCGTATCATTCTCCTTTCTGAATATGGCATTGCTCCGGTGAGCAAGCCCATCCATTTGAACCGCTTATTTCGGGAAGCCGGATTGCTGGCGATACGGGTAGAGCGTGGGCTGGAGCTGCTGGATGCCGGTGAATCGAAGGCATTTGTGGTAGCCGATCACCAGGTAGCACACGTATACATTCAGGATGAATCGGTACGTGGAAAGGTGATGGAAATTTTGGAGAGGACCCCGGGCATTGAGATCATCCTGGATCGGGAAGCACAGAAAAACTACCATATTGACCACGAGCGCGCTGGTGAGTTGGTGCTGATGGCCGATAAAGACAGTTGGTTTACTTACTATTTTTGGCTGGACGATGCTGTAGCGCCCGACTACGCCCGTTGTGTGGATATTCATAAGAAGCCGGGATACGACCCGGTGGAAATGTTTATGACTTCCAAAGTAAAGGCTGGGCTTTCGCTGATGAAGAAGAAGCTGGGCTTTCGCTATGTGATGAATATCGTTCCCCTGGATGCTACCCTGATTAAGGGCTCGCACGGGGCAGTTGGTACCGACGAACAGTATTTCCCGGTGTTGGTTACCGACAACGACATTGAAGCTGGCAGACAAGGCGAGAACGGCCGTGTGAAAGCCGTGGATGTGCACGATATTATCTGGGATCATTTATTTAATTAAAGAAACCTCCAAAAAGGAAACCTATAAGCTATGGAAAAGATTATTGTACCTACCGATTTCTCCGACAATTCGAAACCGGGACTCCGCTTTGCGATTCGGCTGGCAGCACGCGGCAAAGTTTCATTGAACTTTGTGCATGTACTGCAAATTAAAAGACCCTTTGTAGCCAATGCTAGGGAAGATGATTTTGAACGGGTAAAGGCGGAGCAGATTCAGAAGGCTCAGACCAAGCTGGAGGCTTTTGTAAGAAAGATCTATCAGTCGCTCAAAGTGGAACCGGGTGAATATCAATGCGAGGTTATTGAAGGGATTAAAGCAGACATTTGCCTGATCGACTATTGCCATAAGCATCCCGAGGTAAAATACATTGTGATCAGCACGCGTGGTGCCAGCTTTATGAACAAGGTTTTGGGAACGAATACCGGGAACCTGATTTCGAAATCGCCGGTACCGGTCATTGCCGTTCCGAAAGATTATCGATTCAAGCCGCTTCAGAATGTTGTATATGCGACTGATCTGGAGAATGTGGAGGCGGAGTTTGAGAAAGTGATGGCCTTTGCCCGACCGAAAGGGTTGTCTATTGAATTACTGCACTTTTACCGCACAACACCCGACGAGCTTCCTGGCAAAATGGATCTGAAAGAGCTGGAGATGAAGGCTGGAATACCGCTGATGCTTCATTTAGAAAAGAATAATCCACATCGTCCGATGGTTGAGAACCTGCAGTCGTTCCTTTCGAAAACACAGCCTTCGATGTTGATTTTATTTACCCGACAGGAACGCAAGTACTTTGAGAAGTTTTTCCTTTCGAGCATGTCGGAAGACTTGTCTTTTAAAATTCAGACGCCCTTATTGGTTTTTAATAAATAGGATTAAAACACTTAATCAGACGCCAACCAGGAGTGACCATCGACTTGCAAACTGAAAACGAGCAGGAATAGAAGAGCAGGGAGAGAAGAGCAGGGAGAGAAGAGCAGGGAGAGAAGAACAGAAACAGAA
>DAIRDA010000087.1:0-8541 GCA_036796375.1 Albibacterium sp. | reverse complement strand
TACTTTTGGAGATATACCTTGTGCCTCGATAGTTCGTTGTCATAGCAAAAGCCCTGGGCGGGGTCGTGCCCGATAGAATACAGTCCTTCCCCAATGTTCACCGGGCGATTCGACTTAGGTGGGTTTACAAGTGTCGGATCTGTTGTATATACCGGAAAAAGCGGGTTATTGCCTAAGATATATTTAATGTCGGCCAATAAAAGCTCCTGATGCTGCTGCTCATGATTTAAACCAAGTTCAACGAGCTCTTGAACTTCCGGATTGAGCACGCCATGTTCGAAGAAATGGAGCATCGATTGATCAACATGCTTCCGATAGGCGTAAACCTGAGCGACGGTCGGACGACTTAAATTTCCGCGATTTACTCGGATGACCCGGTCGCCTACCGATTCATAATAACTATTAAACACAAAATTATATTGTGGGTGATAAGCCTCGTATCCCTCTGCAAATTGTAGCAGAACGAAGGTCTCAAAGAACCATGTGCTGTGCCCCAAATGCCATTTTGGGGGGCTCACATCGACCAGGGGTTGAAGAACAAAATCTTCAGTTTCCAACGGCGAGCAGATACTTTCGGTTGCGTTTCTTACTGCAATATATTGGTTTATAAGACTCGTTTTTATATTTTCATTCATTTTATTAGGAAAATAGCAATAAGTAAGCGGAAGGTAAGCTATATTTGAAGTTTAGTACATTTGTTTCTAGTTAACAAAAAAAACCATTAATTGATTTTGTGATATGAAGTTTGCAACGAAGGCCATCCACGCCGGTCAGAGCCCTGACCCGACTACGGGAGCAATAATGACCCCGATATATCAAACATCTACCTATACGCAGGCATCGCCTGGTGAACATAAAGGTTATGAGTATTCCAGAGGTACCAATCCGACGCGTAAGGCGCTGGAAGATTGTCTAGCCGCATTGGAAAACGGGAAATACGGACTGGCATTTTCGAGTGGCATGGCAGCTACCGAAACCGTGTTAAAATTGCTGAGACCAGGCGACGAAGTGATTACCGGAAACGATTTGTACGGCGGTTCCTACCGTATTTTCACGAAATTATTTGAGCCTTATGGAATCAAGTTTCATTTTGTGGACTTTTCGAATCCAGAAATAATTCGGGATTACCTGAACGACAAAACGCGGCTCATCTGGGTGGAGACTCCTACCAATCCTACGCTTCAGATTGTAGATATACAGGCTGTTGCGGATATCGCCAAGGAGGCGAAGGTTCTTTTCGCAGTGGATAACACCTTTGCATCGCCATATCTTCAAACCCCTTTGGACCTGGGTGCTGATATTGTGATGCATTCCGTGACGAAATATATCGGCGGACATTCCGACATCGTAATGGGCGCGCTTGTCGTGAACGATGAAGCGCTTTATAATCAGCTTTTCTTTTACTATAATGCTTCAGGGGGTACCCCAGGGCCTCAGGATTGTTTTCTTGCTTTAAGAGGAATCAAAACGCTTCACTTGCGAATGAAAGCACATTGCGAGAACGGTCGGGCGATTGCGCAATACCTGAAAAATCATCCGAAGATTGAAAAAATTTACTGGCCTGGGTTTACCGATCATCCAAATCACCATATCGCCGAAAAGCAGATGCGCGATTTTGGTGGAATGATTTCTATTGTTCTTAAAGACACGTCGTTAGAAAATACTTTCCGGGTAGCCTCTTCTTTCAAGGTATTCTCGTTGGCGGAATCATTAGGAGGCGTTGAATCCTTGTTGAATCATCCTGCCTCCATGACACACGGTTCCATCCCCAAAGAGGTGCGCGAAAAAGTGGGCGTACTGGATAATTTGCTTCGCCTGAGCGTGGGTGTGGAAGATATTGACGATCTGCTCGAAGATATCGAACAGGCCCTTTCAATATAATATCAACGAACAATCGGATGATCAATATTTATAGCAAATAACTATTTTCTAGTCAATTACATATTAACCTTTCACATGAATAAAAAAATAGACTCCAGGAGAGATTTCCTGAAAAAATCAGCACTTGCTGCGGCCGCCTTTACCATCGTGCCTCGCTTTGTATTGGGCGGGCAGGGGTATCTCGCGCCAAGCGACCATCTTACCAAAGCGGTAATCGGCGTCGGTAGCATGGGCCGTGGACACTTTAATTATGCAGGTACTAAAACAGTAGCGATCTGCGATGTAGACAAACGTCACCTGGCCATCGCTGCCAATATGCTCGATAAGGGCGTGAAGCAGTTTGCCGATTATCGCGAACTGATTCAATTGCCCGAAGTGGATATTGTACATATTGCTACGCCTCCTCACTGGCATGGCATCATGTCGGCAGATGCCGCAAGAGCTGGCAAAGATATCTGGTGCGAAAAACCCATGACCCGTACGATCGGCGAAGGGAAACGTGTTCGGGAAGCAGTTCAGCAGACAGGGCGAATATTCCGATTGAACACCTGGTTCCGCTTCGATGCAAATTTCTATGGAATGAACGTGCCGGTGAAAAAGATTAAGAAATTGGTAGATTCAAAAATGCTTGGTTGGCCTTTAACGGTTACCGTGGGCCGCCATACTGGTTTCGATTGGAAATTCTATTGGGTTGGTAAAGAGAATTTGCCGGTAGACCCGGTGCCTGCCGAACTCGACTACGATATGTGGTTGGGGCCTGCGCCTTTCAAACCGTATAGCGAACACAGAGTACACACCACCTTCCGGGGCTACTGGGATTACGATGGCGGAGGTTTAGGCGACATGGGACAACATTATCTTGACCCCGTTCAGTACTTCCTTGGCAAGGATAACGAAAGCCCGGTATCCGTAGAGATCGATGCTCCTCAACAGCACAGTGAGGCCGTAGGCACCTGGCGAAAAATTACGTATACCTATGCGGATGGATGCAAAATCATCCTTGACGGAGAAGGGAAAATTGATAATGTTCCGTATATCGACGGTCCTGATGGTAAATTATTCCGCGGCTTTGTTTCTGATATCCCTAATATGGAACAGAAGCTAGCGGCTTTCCCTGAGCCAGAGCCTCAGGTAACTGATTTTGTTGAGGCGGTGAAGACACGTCAGAAGTTCGCCTTGAATGAGGATAACGGCCACCGTTCGTGTACCATTGTTAACATGGGCTTAACGGCACTTCGCTTAGGGCGCTCGTTGAAGTATGATTCCGTAAAAGAAGAATTCATCGACGACGAAGCAGCAAACCGTTTGATTAATCAACCAATGCGCGGGCCCTGGACCATCTAACTTTAAACCTAACAAAATACACAATGAATAAATTCCTATATACCCTGGTTGCGCTTTTTCTTCTGCAACTTCCCATACAGGCTCAGACGGTTGACCAACGGACAACAACCACCAAAATAGCCGATTTGCTTGCTCTACAGCCTGCTGAAAATGCACAGAAGCTGAGCGACGCGATGAAACAAATTGACGGATTTACGCAGCAGGACATTGCTGCCCTTTTCAATGGCCTATCAACCAATCACGCACCTTCCGACGCGAAGATTGAATTTGCCGGCAATAGCTATGCATTTTACGTCATGCAGCCAGGAAAAGACAGTGAACGGACAAAATTTGTTCAGGGCTTGCTTTCTTCGCTCGAAACTACGCAAGATCAATACAATAAGAGCTTCATTATTGCTTTGCTTCAAAAGGCTGGTAAGGATGACGCAGTATCTGCATTAAGCGCCTATTTAACGCACGATTACCTATCTGGATATGCTGCACGCGCGCTTGCCTCTATCGGCAGCAGTCAGGCTTCTTCTGCTTTGCTAAAAGCATTGCCTGCTTCCAAAGGAGCTGCGCAAATCTCGATTATCGAAGCACTTGGCGATACAGAATACGAAGGTGCAGAGGCGGCGCTTCTTCCCTTATTCAACGGTGCGGAAGTGAACCTGCAGAAAGTGATCTTGTATTCGCTTGCAAGAATCGGTGGGCCCTCGTCGTACGAAGCCATGAAGGCCGCTGCTCAGCAGGCTAATTACGCATACAGCCTGAATAACGCTACCGGATCTTATCTTCAGTATGCTGAGCGACTTAATGAGAAGAATGAGAAAGCACTTGCAGAGAAAATCGCTGGAGATCTGTTAAAAGATGCTTCGGGTGAAGATCAAATACACACCCGTACTTCGGCATTAAAATTACTGGCAAATATAAAGGGCAGCGACTTTACACAGCAGCTGATTAAATATGCCGGCGAAAAGAACACTGAGTTTCGTAATGCTGCTTTAATGCTGATGCCGTCGGCATTGAGTGCCGGCGACACCAAACGACTTTTAAAGGTAATGAAAAAAGGCGATGAGCAAGTCCAGAGCGATATTATTCGCTACTTCGGAAGTGCTCAGAACACAGCATCTGTAAATGATTTAAGAAAAATTTTGAAAGGGAAATCGCAGCCAGCAAGGGCTGCTGCAATTACCTCGCTGGCCCGTATAGACGGAAGCGAGAGCCTGCCGCTACTGCTGAAAGTACTTGATAACGGCACTCAGGCGGACCGCGATACAGTAAAGTCGGCCTTAATGGCTATCCAGGCGGAAAATTTGTTGCCTTTGCTCACTGAGCAACTTCCCTCGGCAAGTCCTGCAAACCAGGTAATTTACCTCGACGTGTTGGCCAATCGGGCTTATGCGGGAAGCTTTCAACAGGTAAGTGCTCTTTTAAAAAGCGATGATCCAGCCGTTAAGGAAGCGGCCTACCGAACGCTTCCAAGAGTAGCGCGTTCGTCTGATCTTCCTGCGCTGTTTTCGTTGATTGGAGACGACGCAGCCGTTAATCCCGGAGTTATTAAAGCAACGGTCAACATTGTCGAGTTCAGCGATAACAAAGAGGGAGATATCGATAAGGTGTTGAGCCGTTTTAATGAAATCGATAATCAGCAGAAGTTAAAATACCTCCCAATTCTTGCACAAATCGGCGGCAAAAAATCACTTAACGCTGTGTTGGAAAGTGGCAAAAGCAGCGATTCTCAGTTGAAAAATGCGGCGATTCTTGCTTTGGCAAAATGGAACGACCAGGCAGCCCTGCCTTACTTAACTGAATTGAGTCAAAGTGCCCTTCCTGAAGCCCAATTTTCCGAAGTGATCAAAGGAATCATTCGTATTACTGCCGCTGCAGAAATGCCGGGCGAGCAAAAGGTGTTAATTTACCGCAACGCGATGGAGCTGGCTAAAACGACCGATCAGAAAAGATCTATTCTTAGAAATCTGGAAGCGACCGATACATATAACGCTCTGATTTTTGCCGGAAGATATCTGAATGAAGCTGAATTAAGCGGTGTTGCTGCCAATACGGTAATGAATATTGCATTAAATAACAAGGAATTTTATGGTGCGGATGTCAATCGCCTCCTGACTCAGGTGGTCGGATTGCTAACAGGCAGCGAAAGCAGCTATCTTCGCGAAGCTGTTAATAAGCATTTGAAGGAACTTCCTACTGGACCAGGTTACGTATCCCTGTTCAACGGAAGTGACCTTAGTGGCTGGAAAGGATTGGTGCAAGATCCGATTAAACGCAGCAAAATGAGTCAGAAAGAGCTTCAGGCAGCTCAGAAAATTGCTGACGAAAAAATGCGTGGCGGTTGGGAAGTTCAAAACGGTGTTTTAACCTTCACAGGAAAAGGCGATAATATTGTCACCGAAAAACAGTATGGCGATTTTGAAATGCTTGTCGACTGGAAGCTTGACAAAGACGGTGAAGAGGGCGATGCCGGTGTTTATTTACGAGGCACGCCTCAGGTTCAGATCTGGGACATTTCACGCACCGATGTAGGAGCAGAAGTGGGTTCTGGAGGTTTATACAATAATCAGAAAAACGAAAGTAAGCCCCTTACTGTAGCCGACAACCCCCTGGGAGAATGGAATACCTTTAAAATTCGGATGCAAGGCGACAGGGTTACTGTCCATCTGAACGGTGTACTGGTAACTGATAGTGTGGTATTGGAAAATTACTGGGATAAAAACCAGCCGATATTTCCGATCGAGCAGATCGAGCTACAGGCACATGGTACGAAGGTTTATTACCGCGATATATTTGTTAAGGAATTGCCTCGACGAGAAGTATTTCAGCTGAGTGCGCAGGAAAAAAATGAAGGATTCCAAGTGCTTTTTGACGGTACCAACCTTGACCAATGGACAGGAAATAAAAGCTCATATTTCGTGAGCGATGAAGGTACTTTGGCTATAAAACCCTCAGAAGGATCGGGGGGGAATTTATTCAGTCGTGAACAGTACGGAGATTTCATTTATCGTTTAGAGTTCCGCCTTACACCCGGTGCCAACAACGGCATAGGCATCAGAGCACCGCTGGAAGGCGATGCCGCCTATGAAGGTATGGAAATCCAGGTGTTAGATGACGATGCCGATATGTACAAAGACTTGGAGCCGTTCCAGTACCATGGTTCAGTATACGGGATCATGACTGCTAAGAGAGGTCATTTGAAACCGATGGGAGAGTGGAATCAACAAGAGATTTATATCAAAGGAAACGACATCAAAGTGACCTTGAATGGAACTGTGATTCTGCAGGGCAATCTAGCTCAGGCTACTAAGAACGGGACGCTTGATAAGAAGAAGCACCCTGGCCTGGATCGTAAAACCGGGCATATCGGTTTCCTGGGTCACGGTTCGGAGGTTCATTTTAAGAATATTCGTATCAAAAACCTAAGTAAATAACACACCGGTTAAACGTACACAAAAAAAGGATGGGAAAAACCCATCCTTTTTTTGTGTACCTAAAATTCAAACAAAGGCTGCCTGATTCTGTTCTGCATTTAGTTTTAATCTAACAAAGCACTATGTCAAACTTCTTCAAAACATTAGTAGCAGGAGCCGCCGCCTGGAAATGGGGCGGGGGATGCTTCGGAACCATCATCGTATTTGCAATCGTTTACTGGTTGCTCGGTCAAACTGGCTGTTAATTGAAGCAGCCGGCTATTTCGGCTGCTTTTCTTTCCACTCCTCGGTATTTTTAATCCCTAACTTTTCAGCATTAAATACCGGATCTAATCCTTGCTTCTTTTGTGCGACGTAATCTTTAAAAGCAATCAGGGCCGGTTTCCTAAGCAGTAGAATAGCAATAAGGTTGATCCAGGCCATTAAGCCCACACCGATGTCGCCGAAAGTCCACGCCAACTCTGCAGATTTCACCGTTCCGTAAAACGTTGCTGCCATAATCGCTAAGCGCAATGCTCCCAGCGTCCATTTATTAGTGACCTTCTTGGTAAGGTAACTAAGGTTTGTTTCGGCGATGTAGTAATAAGCCATAATCGTTGTGAACGCAAAGAAGAGAAGTGCAATCGCCACAAATCCATTCCCGATCGCCGGAAAATGGGTGCTGATGGCCATCCCTGTGAAGGCTCCCGGACCCACGTTAGGAATGTTTTCCACAATAAATCCTCCCTCAGGGTTCTGAACATTATATTGTCCTGTGAAAAGGATGAGTAAGGCGGTTGTTGTACATACGAAAATCGTATCAATATATACCGAAAAGGCTTGTACAAGTCCCTGCTTAACCGGGTGAGATACCTCTGCAGCAGCGGCCGCATGAGGTGCCGTTCCCTGACCTGCCTCGTTGGAATAAATTCCCCGCTTCACGCCCCATGAGATGGCCATTCCGAAAATGCCGCCAAATAAAGGCTCAAGGTTAAAGGCCGATCGGAAAATTAACCCGAATATTGCTGGAACATCGGTAATGTTCAGGCCGATAATAACCAAGCCCATTAAAATATAAGCACCAGCCATAAAAGGAACAATTACCTCCGCTACGCGGCCAATCCGTTTCACACCTCCGAAAATAATCAAACCTAACATAATCGTAACGATCGCACCGGTGATCCAGACCGGAACATTGAACGCTGTAGACATACTGAGGGCTATGCTATTGCTTTGAACACCTGGCAAAAACAATGCTGTACTGAGAATAGTGGCGATCGCGAAAAGCATGGCGTACCATTTCACTCCCAGACCTTTTTCTATATAGTAGGCGGGTCCACCGCGGAATTGACCGTCTTTCACCACCTTGTATATTTGACCGAGTGTTGCTTCAATGAATGCTGAGCCTGCTCCCAGAAAGGCGATTGTCCACATCCAGAATACCGCTCCGGGGCCACCCATTGCTATCGCAGTGGCTACGCCAACTATATTTCCTGTACCTACCCGGCCCGAAATAGCGATGGAAAATGCCTGAAAAGAAGAAACACCTTCTTTTGACGCTTTGCCATCAAAAAGGAGGCGAACCATTTCTCTTATGTAGCGGAGCTGAAGAAAACGGGTAGCAAACGAGAAATAGACGCCGGTGGCGACGCATAAAAATACCAGCGCATCGCTCCAGATGATGCTATTAATAAAATTTGCAGCTGTTTCCATATAGAAATTTGAAAAGGTTTACGGTATTGTCTTAGTTACTGAATTTGAAAGGCTAAAGAAAGCTAAAATCCATCAAAGTTGAATTGTTTTTTTTTTGAGAAATCAAAGCAGTCAAATGGGAAAGAAACGAAATTAAAATTCCAGAAAGGGCTCTAAACAAAAATTAACAATAAATTGTTAGATTCATCTAAAAGTTATA
>DAIRDA010000086.1:1635-8580 GCA_036796375.1 Albibacterium sp. | reverse complement strand
TTGATGAATAGCACAATATTCACGATAAGTTAATGAAACAAAAATACGGGAAACGAGAAAAGAAAAGCAATCTTATCGTAACTTAGGTTCTATGTAACCCCTTAACCATTAACAAGATGACCTGGAAAAAATTCAATGGCGAAATACTCAGGAAGAGCATCCTGGAAGAAGTAGGCGAAGTGATACGATATGAATATGAGAACGGGAACAAGCTGAAAGTATGCATTGGTACCGATTCGCAGGTGAAGGGTGTTGCGACGGATTTTGCAACCGTCATCGTATTTTTGAGGGAAAAGAGAGGGGCTTTTATGTACATCCATCAGGAAAGAACCTACGAAAAAATGTCGATCAAACGCCGGATGCTCATGGAAGTACAGCGCTCTATCGGAATTGCCTACGAGCTTTGCCCCCTGCTTGACGGTTATAAGATCGGCCTGGAAGTGCATGCCGACATCAATACCGATCCGAAATTTAAATCAAACGAGGCACTGCATGAAGCCATGGGCTATATTCTGGGAATGGGTTTCGTATTCAGAGCAAAGCCGGAAGCCTTTGCCAGTTCGAGCTGCGCGAATAAAATCGTTCAGTAAGAAGCGCTTGTCAGCGACCGGTATCGCGAACCGCCTGAACCTTTATAATGGTGCAGGCGACGCGGTCACCCTCCTTTAACTGTCCGTGTTTCATTTGATAGACCCGAAGATATACGTTTTCGTTTCGGACGATAAGTTCTTCATAAAAGCCGCGGAACAGGACGGTATCGACCTGGAACGTGCCGTTTGGATCAGCTTGGACGCTTATCCACTCGGGATGGATGGCAAAGCATTCGCCCGGCGTTGTGATTTGCAGATGACGCGCCTGCTCCGGATTCAGAATATTGCTTTTGGCCAGCATACGGGCGACATAGCGTGTTGGCGGCTGATGATAAAGATCAAAGGGATTCCCTTCTGCTGCCACACGTCCATCTTTGAGAATCACCAACTGATCGGCCAGGCCCATGACTTCGGAAGGATCGTGTGAAACGAGTATAACCGTGAGACCGCTTTCCTCAACGATTTGCCGTAAATCACGCTGTAACTGATCGCGGAAAGCTGCATCTACCTGATTAAAAGGCTCGTCCATCAGAAGAAGCTTGGGCCGCGTAACCAGTGCTCTGGCGATAGACACGCGTTGCTTCTCGCCACCGCTCAGGTCGGCCAGGCGTTGACTCCGCAGGTGGTCGATGCGCAAGCTTTTAAGAATCTCGAGGGTGCTCTTCTCTTTCTGATCCAGATCCTCATTACTCAGTCGCGAAGCTACATTATCGTACACATTGGCGAACGTGTTCAGATCGTCGAAATGCTGGGAAACCATTCGCATATCGTCGTGCCCGGGAATGAGCCGCTCGCCTGGCCCAAGCACCCGGTAGCCCTCGAAGCGTACTTCGCCGTTTTCAGGTTCATGGAGTCCGTAAATGAGACGCAGCAAGGTGCTTTTGCCGCTGCCGCTCTTCCCGATGATCGCCGTGATGTCGTTCTTTCGCACGGAAAAGCTGAGATCCTGAATCCCCGGGGCGCCTTCGCTATCGGCGTAGCGTTTGGATAGATGGCGTATGGTGAGGATATGATCGGGGTCTTCCTGGTACTCGTTGGATGGCGCTGCGGGGGCGCAGATAGAAGTGGACTTGTCAGCGGGCATGAATGGTTACTTTCTACGAAGTTAACTATAAACCCTGATTGTTTTTATTTAAAAAGCCCTTGATATCTACTTTCAGCACTCCATGTTCGGTTTCAGAGAACTCGACCCGTGTTCCTCCTCCGCCGATCTGAATGTTGCTGGCGATGAAATTAAGAACGCTGCTGACAACCTTTGGCCGCGACCGCTCTCCGGCGGAAAGAGTCTCCGCATCCTTTTCGGAAAAGCTCTGCTCACTTTCTTCTTCGAAGGGCACGGGGGCAAAGGCTACTTCTTCTTCCAAAACACTTGATTTTTCCGGTACCTGAATGAAAACAGCTTCGGGAAGCTCAAGGGCTTGTATATCGCGCTGGGGTTCGGTCTCGGCTTTACGAACGGATGCATAGTGTTCAGCGCGAACCGCTGGACGGTAAGCGGCATTATTTTTTACGGGAGCTGCCATGGCGGGTTCGTCGGGCAGGGCGTCGCTCGGTGATAAAACAGGCAGAGCTGACTGCCGGGCGCCAGCAGAAACTTCTTTATCAGCGCCACCGTTAGGAGACTTGACTACCAGCGCGTCGGCTGAACGCAAATGGATTACTTCCTGTGGCTGAAGTTTCCATACCGAAAATGCAATAAGCAAGCAAGCTGCAACGGCTGCCCAGGCGTAGGGAAAACTCCGCTTGCCTGTGATTGTTCTCACGTTTTCTTCCGCAGGAAGTTCCTTTGCGATTGCATTCCAGAGCGTAGCCGGAACTTCGGGTTGCACCTCATCCAGCTTCGCCTTAATGTGACGATCAAATTCCTTGTTATTTCCTGATTCCATAATACGCTCCCTCCATTTGTTTAATTTTTTCCTGTAGTCTGACCCTGGCCCTTGAAAGCTGCGACTTCGAGGAACTTTCCGTAATATTTAAGGTTTCGGCGATTTCCTTGTGCGAAAAACCCTCGATGGCATACATATTAAAAATGACGCGATAGCCGGGTGCAAGTTCCTGAACCATGTTCATCAGGTCTTTGGCCTCCAGATGATTGATTTCAACCGATCCGGAGTACAATTGTTCCTGCTCGCCCAGCTGCTCTATCCGTTCCATTTTGATATCTTTCCGGCAATATTCGATGGCTGTGTTGACCATAATTCGTCGCACCCAGCCTTCGAAGGATCCGGCTCCGGTATACTGATGCATGTAGGTAAACACTTTAATAAAGCCTGCCTGAAGCATTTCCTCGGCATCGAAGGAAGAAGAGGCGTAGCGCAGGCAGACACCCAGCATTTTGGAAGCGAGCAGCTGGTATAGCTGCTCCTGCGCTTTGCGGTCATTCTTTTTGCAGCCTTCAATTAAGCGCTCGGTATTCATGGTTCTTCGTGTTCTACGCTAAGGTAGGATTTTCAGCCGATTGCCTAAAAGAAGAACATTACACCGAAGCTCAGGTTTCTTAACCCTTCCTGATCCGGACTGTCTACAAAGACGTCGTTTACGAAATACTTGCCATAGAAACCAAAGTCGCCATAACCCAACCGTACAAAGCCACCGTACTTAAACGGAGCGAAGTTGAAATCATCTTTTACTTTCCGTTTTCCTTCCTCATCGCTTTTTAACTTCTGGCTCCCTTGCAACAGGATTCCGGCCATGGGTCCGAATGAAAAATTAATTCGCTCGCCTTTAATGGTTTCTTTCGTACGCAGCTCGAACGTTAAGGGTATTCTTAAGTAACTGGCGGTGAACCGGTTTTTGCTATAGTTTACATCGGAGGCTACGTAGCTCAGCGGCTTGGTATCTTCCAGAAAAAGGATGTCGTTGTTTAAGCGGAGGTGAGTCCAGTCAAAACCAGCGGCAATATGCATTTTGAACTGATCGGAAAACTTGTATCCCATTTCAAGCACATCGAAACCAACGTTGACAGACTTCCAGCTGCGGTAATCAAGAAATTGGTTCTCGGGCGAAAGAGTCAGACTTCCATCATCAAGCAATTTGGTGAGTCCGAGGTCGAAGCGGCCGAACACCATACCAGCATAGGCATTGCTTTCCTTTTTATCTGAAGAGCGGATGCCCCGATCGCCCACAACCTTATCCATCGAGTCGTTGCCGTATTCAAAAACAATTTTTACCTTCTTTTTTTCACCTTCGTTCTTGATTTCCACAAAAGTGCTGTCAGCAACCAGACGGGCGGTATCGCCGCTGTCGACGATGACCGTTTCGGTGGTTGTACGGGTGGCTTTTCTTTCTTGTGCCTGTGCAGTAAGAATGACTGCGGAACCGATTAAGCTAAATAGAATTTTTTTCATGGTGGTATTTTATCGTTGTTATCTTAAATTTTTGAATGAAGATCTCCGGACGCCTCGGGGATTATCTCCGTCTTTATATACAAGAGTGAAGAATGGCAGGAAAGGTTGCATCGAAAAGAAAATATAATTTATACTTTTACGATTAAAATATATCGCTTTGAAAGGAATTATATTAGCCGGGGGTTCAGGCACCCGCTTACACCCACTGACACTGGCCGTTAGTAAACAGTTAATGCCTGTTTACGACAAGCCGATGATTTATTATCCGTTATCGACGCTGATGCTTGCCGGCATACGTGAAATTCTGATTATTTCCACTCCCCACGATTTGCCCCATTTCCGCAAACTGCTGGGCGATGGTAGTGGGCTGGGCTGCTCCTTCAGCTATGCTGAACAAGCGGAGCCGAACGGACTTGCACAGGCATTTGTGATTGGTAAGGATTTTATCGGTGACGACAAAGTTGCGCTGATACTGGGCGATAATATTTTTTACGGCGATGGTATTTCACGACTGCTTCAGCAGAAAACACAGGTAGAGGGAGCAGTTATATTTGCCTATCAGGTGTCGGATCCGGAGCGCTATGGCGTGGTTGAATTCGATGATGAAAACCGGGTTATATCGATCGAGGAGAAGCCGGAAAATCCCAAATCGGACTTTGCTGTTCCGGGACTTTATTTTTACGACAATGACGTCATTTCCATTGCTGAAAACCTGGAGCCTTCTGCGCGGGGCGAGTATGAAATTACGGACGTTAATAAAGCTTACCTGGATTCCAAAAGTTTATCCGTAGGCATTTTTAGCCGCGGAACAGCCTGGTTGGATACGGGTACATTCGCCTCGCTTATGCAGGCTGGGCAATTTGTTCAGGTAATCGAAGAACGACAGGGTTTGAAGATCGGGTGCATCGAAGAGGTGGCCTACCGGATGGGTTTTATAGATGCCGATCAACTCGCTCAACTTGCCGCACCGCTGGTAAAAAGCGGATATGGGAAATATTTACTGGAAACGGTTTTAAGAAAAAAGTAAATCAGAAATGAAGACTGCCTTAATTACAGGGATTACCGGCCAGGACGGTGCTTATCTAGCTGAGTTCTTATTAAAGAAAGGCTATCAGGTGCACGGTGTAAAGCGTCGGAGCTCGCTTTTTAATACCGACCGCATCGACCATCTTTATCAGGATCCGCACGAACAGAATCGCAACTTTACGCTGCACTACGGTGATCTGACCGATGCGACCAACCTGATCCGGATTGTTCAGGAAACACAGCCCGATGAAATTTATAACCTGGCCGCTCAAAGCCATGTAAAAGTGAGTTTCGATACACCCGAATATACAGCGAACGCCGACGGACTTGGGACGCTTCGGCTACTGGAGGCGGTGCGTATGCTTGGATTAACAGAGAAATGCCGGGTTTACCAGGCTTCCACTTCAGAGCTTTATGGTTTGGTGCAAGCCGTGCCGCAAAGTGAAAGCACGCCGTTTTACCCGCGCTCCCCCTATGCGGTTGCCAAGCTGTATGCTTATTGGATTACGGTCAATTACAGAGAAGCATACAATATGTACGCCTGCAACGGCATTTTATTCAACCATGAGAGTCCGGTTCGCGGAGAAACATTTGTTACCAGGAAAATCACGCGGGCGACCAGCAAGATTGCATTGGGTTTGCAGGACTGCCTGTATCTGGGAAATCTTTCTGCCAGGCGCGACTGGGGCCATGCGAAAGATTATATTGAAGCGATGTGGCTGATGCTTCAGCAAGAGAAGGCGGAAGATTATGTGATTGCTACGGGGGTTACGACAACCGTGCGGGAATTTGTGCGGAAAAGCTTTGAAGAGATTGGTATTGAGATCGAATTTGCCGGCAAGGATGAAAACGAGAAAGGGGTGGTGATTGGCTATCATGAAGACAGGCTGCTTTCGCTTGGATTGCAGGTAGACCAGGTTAAAATGGGGCAAACGGTGGTTCGGGTAGATCCGCGCTACTTCCGCCCGACCGAGGTTGATCTGCTGATTGGTGATGCCACCAAAGCAAACGTGCAACTGGGCTGGAAACCGAAATATACACTCGACATGCTGATACAGGAGATGATGCATGCCGACCTGAAAGAAATGCAGAAAGAAGATTACCTGAAAAAGGGAGGCTTCAACACCTTAAATTATTTCGAATAAAGCTCAGGTATTGAAGCCTGCCTGATGAGTGCTCCTTACAGGGGTCTTATCCAGATATTCCGGAAGCTGACAAGATCGCCGTGGTCTTGCAGCTTAATCGGACCGGGACCATGCGCTTTATATTTAGGATGGCCGATATACTCGGTCGGTCCTTCCACTTCAGTATGGTTCTGAACAACAATGCCGTTGTGAATGACGGTAATCCGTGCCTTTTTATCGACGGAACCGTCGGCCTTGAAAGTAGGCGCTGTCCAGATGATATCGTAGCTATGCCAGTCGCCCGGTTTCTTTATGGCATTCACCAACGGGATATGCTGCTTATAAACACTGGCGGCTTGCCCGTTCACATAGGTTTTATTGTTAAACATATCGAGCACCTGAATTTCATACAGGCCCTGCATAAAGATACCACTGTTGCCCCTACCCTGGCTTTCACCTTTGATGATCAGCGGGCTGCGCCATTCGATGTGGAGCTGGTAGCTTTCGAAATGCTCGCGCGTTTCAATATCGCCCTGACCGGGCTTGACTGTCATGGCACCTTGTTCTACGGTCCATCCGGCCGCCTGGTCTGAGCCTGCTTTCTTCCAGGCGGAAAGCGACGTTCCGTCGAACAGTACAATGGCATCGGAAGGTACGCCCTGGGTGTCGGTGGTGACTTCTTTAGGGACGGGGGTCCATACTTCTGTGTCTTCTGGTTTCATTTTCTTCTCCTGAGCGAGGGCCTGAAGGGATAAGCCCCCAAGCAAAATTGCAAATACGTACTTCATTGAAATAGGGATATGATATAAAATTGTAATTAGTTAAACAAGGAAAATGTTATTGGTTAAACGATAAAAA
>DAIRDA010000086.1:0-1535 GCA_036796375.1 Albibacterium sp. | reverse complement strand
AGCAAATGTATGTCGTGCGTGCCTTCGTAAGTAACTACCGACTCCAGGTTCATGATATGCCGCATCACGGAGTACTCACCGGTTATGCCCATGGCGCCCAGGATTTGGCGAGCCTCGCGGGCAACGGCCATCGCCATTTCGACGCTGTTGCGCTTGGCCATGGAAATCTGCGCGGGGCTAGCACGATTTTCGTTCTTAAGCGTCGCCAGGCGCCAAACCATGAGTTGTGCTTTGCTGATTTCGGTAATCATTTCGGCTAGTTTTTTTTGCTGCAATTGGAATCCGGCGATGGGGCGACCGAACTGCTGACGTTGCTGCGCATAGCGAAGCGCCGTATCGTAACAGTCTATTGCTGCGCCGATCGCTCCCCAGGCAATGCCGTAACGCGCCTGATTGAGGCAGCTCAAGGGGCCCTTCATTCCTTCGACGCCCGGAAGGATATGGCTTTTGGGGATGCGGACCTGATCGAACACCAATTCGCCGGTCGCAGAGGCACGGAGACTCCACTTGTTGTGGGTTTCGGGTGTGGTAAAGCCGGCCATACCACGCTCAACAATGATTCCTCGTACTTTCCCGGCCGGATCCTTCGCCCAGACAAGCGCAATATCAGCAAAAGGCGCATTGCTAATCCACATTTTGGAACCATTCAGAAGAATATGGTCTCCTTGTTCCTCGAAGGCGCAAAGCATTCCACTGGGGTTGGAACCATGATCGGGTTCGGTTAAACCGAAACAGCCCATAAGTTCGCCGCTGGCGAGTTTAGGCAGGTATTTCATTTTCTGTTCTTCCGAGCCGAAGGCATAAATAGGGTACATTACCAGCGAACCCTGCACCGAGGCCGTCGACCGGATGCCGGAATCTCCGCGCTCAAGCTCCTGCATCATTAGTCCGTATGCCAGATAATCGAGCCCCGCCCCCCCGTATTCTTCCGGAATGGTTGGTCCGAACAGACCCAAATCAGCCATGGGCTGCAGCAGTTGGGCAGGAAAGGCAGCGCGCTGGGCGTAATTTTCAATGATGGGCAGAAGCTCCCGATCGACCCATTCGCGTACTGAGGACCGGATTAATTTATGCTCTTCGGGAATTAGTTCATCTATTTGAAAATAGTCGGGCGACTGAAATTTGATCATATTCAGGATAATAGATTTGGTTCAAGGGTAAATGTACAATATTCGGATAATAGTTTTGACGCGAAAAAAAAATATATAGCTTTGCTTTATGGCGAAAATCGTTAAGATTGATCTGGAAAACCTTCGGTTTTATAGCTATCATGGCTTTTACCCGGAAGAACAGGCACTTGGAAATGAGTATTTCGTTAGCCTGAAGACCCACTTCAACAGGATCGATAAGGGGGGGTATGAGCTGGACGATTCGATCAATTACGAAGATCTTTATCGATACGTGTCGGAAAGCATGCAGCAGCCAAGAAAATTACTTGAAACTGTGGCCGATGAGATAGTAGAGAAAGTTAAGGCAGCTTTTTCACAACTGGAGTTCATTGAAGTTAGTATTCGTAAGAACAATCCGCCTTTCGG
>DAIRDA010000085.1:0-8583 GCA_036796375.1 Albibacterium sp. | reverse complement strand
AGGGGGTCGTCAGCTATGATTACAGTAAGCGTTTATCTTAACGACGAGCTTTTGAATGCTTACTGGGCAGACGGTTTGATTTTTGCGACACCTACTGGGTCCACGGCTTATTCGTTGAGTTGCGGCGGACCTATTATTCTTCCGGGTTCAGGTAACTTTCTGATCACGCCCATTTCACCCCATAATCTAAATGTCAGGCCGATGGTTATTGCCGATTCAGATATTCTTACCGTCGCCATTGAATCAAGAAGTGCGAATTTCTTGCTGTCGTGCGATTCCAGAACCATCGATTTGCCTTCAACGGTGAAATTGAAAATATCCAAAGCCAATTTTCATATAAATCTGATTCGCCTTAAAAACGAAAGTTTTTTTTCGACGCTTCGGCAAAAATTACTTTGGGGACTGGATACAAGAAACTATTAAATTTCCTGAGATTTACAACAATCTCATTATCTTTGATTTTATATTCCCTGTCTCACCCTGTCTTTTCAATAGAAAGGTATCTGCCGGCGTGGAAGGAATGGGGGTAGGTCATTTTTAAATTAATGGAACTTAAAGAACAAATCAACTCAGACAATTTACCCAAACATATCGCCATCATAATGGATGGAAACGGCAGGTGGGCAAAGGAAAAAGGTAAGCATCGAGTTTTTGGTCATAACAGAGGAGTGGAGTCCGTTCGTCAGACCGTGGAAGCGGCTGTTGAAATCGGTATTCAATATCTCACACTATATGCCTTTTCAACTGAAAACTGGAACCGTCCAAAGCTTGAGGTGATGGCCCTCATGGAAATTCTGGTGTCGGCAATTAACAAGGAGACGAAGACGTTGATGAAAAACGGCGTTCGCCTGGAGGCAATCGGCGATCTGCAGCAACTGCCAGAAGCATGCTACAGACAACTTAAGAAAGCTATGGTGGCCACATCTGGCAATACGAAATGTACATTAACGCTCGCCCTGAGTTATAGCTCGAGGCAAGAAATTGTGGCAGCAAGTAAAAAGATTGCAGCAAAAGTGCTGAGCGGTGAACTTGTCGCCGACGAGATTTGTGAATCTTCCTTTGCCGATTGCCTTGCTACTGCTGGAAAACCGGATCCGGAATTAATGATCCGTACGAGCGGCGAACAGCGTATCAGTAATTTTCTGCTGTGGCAGCTTGCATATTCGGAATTATATTTCCTGGATAAATTATGGCCTGATTTCACTAAAAATGACTTCTACAGCGCAGTAATAGATTATCAGAAGCGTGAGCGCCGATTTGGTTTGACGAGCGAACAGCTTGACCAATAAAGATAATATCCCGAATATGCGATATTGTGGATTATTTCCTCTTTTTTTGCAAAAATTTATTTTAACAAAAATTAACAAACGTTTGCCATACTTTAGCGACGTTAATCTATATCAATGAAGCAACTACTCTTTATATTCTGTTTTGTATTTCTTGGAAACGGCGTTTCCTTAGCTCAGATTACCCTGCCAAATACTACTAACCGAAGTCCTTTACAGGAAGATTTCAGCTATTTAAGACCTCAGGAATATGTGATTGGTGGCGTTAAGGTCACCGGAACGGAATACCTCGACAAGGAGGTTTTAATTACGATTTCCAAGCTGAATGTAGGCAACCGGATTGAAGTTCCTGGAGAGGCGATTTCAACAGCTATTAAGAACCTCTGGGCTCAGGGCCTGTTCGACGACGTTGCAGTCAATATTGAATCTGTGGACGGCGACAACATCTTTTTTGATATTGTTGTAGTTGAAAGACCCCGGCTAACCCGCATTGATATTAATGGACTTAGTAACTCTCAGACAAAGGATATCAAAGCGCGGGTAAATGAAAGTTCCGGAAAAATCGTTAATGAAAATCTGCTTCGCACGACAAAGGGTACGATAGAGCGTTATCTGGCGGAAAAAGGATACTTCTATCCGGAAATTACGATGACACAGGTACAGGACAGCATTGAAGCCAATAACCAGATTTTGGTGGTAGAGGTTGATCGGAATAGCAAGGTAAAAGTGAATAGCATCAATTTTGAAGGGAATAATGTTTTTTCAGACAAAAGGCTCGCAAAGTTTATGAAAAAGGTGAAAGCCCGTACCTGGTGGCGTTTCTGGGGCCCCGGCAAATTCACCAACGAAAAATATGATGAAGGCAAGCAGAATCTGATTGCAAAAGTTCATGATGAAGGATACCGCGATGCTCGGATTATTTCAGATACGGTAAGAAAAGTGTCGGATAAACACGTAGAGATTGATATTGAGATCTACGAAGGCCCGAGGTATTATTTCGGAGATATAAAATGGTCGGGCAATGCTAAATACAGCGATACCATACTCAATACCGTTCTTGGGTTGAAGAAAGGGGATGTATTTAGTGAAGAAAAATTGATAACGAAATTATACGGTCCATCTCGTTCAGGGAATGAAATTTCTACGCTCTATATGAATGATGGATATCTGACTTTCAATGTCGATCCCGTTCAGACAAGAATCTATGGAGATACCATTGATATGGAACTTCGTATATATGAAGGCCCCCAGTATACGGTTAGTAAGGTGACGGTAAAAGGTAACGACGTGACCAATGATCGGGTGATTCTTCGTGAAATTGTGAACAAGCCGGGCCAAAAGTTTTCTAAGAGTTTAGTGATGCAAACTGTGCAGCAAATTGCTCAACTCGGCAACTTTGATGAAACGAAAACGAATCCGGTTCCTATCCCGAATGAATTGGAGGGTACCGTAGATATGCAATACAACGTTGTAGAAAAACCTTCTGATCAGATTGAGCTTTCAGGCGGTTTCGGTGGTAATCGGATTATCGGTACACTCGGACTCACCTTCAACAACTTCTCTACTCGCCGACTTTTTGAGAAGGGAGCGTGGAAGCCCTTGCCTCGTGGCGACGGTCAGAAACTTAGTTTACGCGGACAAACCAACGGTAAGCAGTATCAGTCGTACAGCTTCTCGTTTTCAGAGCCATGGCTTGGCGGAAAGAAACCGATTTACTTCGGTTTGAGTGCCTTCACTTCATCTTCGTCTTATGGTTATAACCCATGGACCGGTGAGCAGTCTGTGCCTGATGAGGATATGCAACGTATACGGATGAACGGTTTTACGGTAAGTCTAGGGAAGCGCTTGAAATGGCCCGATAATTATTTCAGGTTGAATTATTCAGCGAACATTCAGCAGTATAAATTGCAGAACTGGAGGGGTTACTTATTCGAAACCGGAACTTCTTATAACTTTAACATCACACAGGAAATTAGCAGAAACTCGCTTGACGCACTGATTTATCCGACCTCGGGAACAAACCTGCGTTTTACGGTCCAGGCTACTCCGCCATATTCGATTTTCAATAACACAAATTATTTAACTGCTTCTGATACGGAAAAATATCGTTGGACCGAATATCATAAATGGAAATTTGATTCACAATGGTATCAGCGCCTTTCAGGTAAACTTGTATTGAAAGCTCAGGCTCAGTTTGGATTTTTAGGTACATACAGCAGCGTGACCGGACAACCCGCTTTCGAACGTTTCAAGCTGGGTGGTGATGGTATGCAGGGATTTGACTTTATTCAGGGTTCTGAAATCATTGCAATGCGAGGGTACGCAAACGGCTATATTATACCGGAAGGGTCAGACCCTCGAATTGCGCAGAATTCTGGTAGCCCGATTTATACAAAGTACCAGTTGGAACTACGCCACCCGTTGATGTTGAATGACCAGGCTACCGTGTTTGGGATGGTATTTGCTGAAGCCGGTAATACGTGGAATTCGTTCAAAGACTTCAATCCATTCCAGGTTCGACGCACACTTGGGGTAGGAGCGAGGGTATATTTGCCAATATTCGGTATGTTGGGAATCGATTACGGTTATGGATTTGACCCGATACCAGGTGTAGCTGAAAGCCAATGGCGGCAGAATTTCACCTTCAGTATCCAGCAAAATATCGGAGGTTTCAATTAGCGAATGCGTGATGAATATGTGCACTTTACGCACAATCTGAGACGGGATGATTTTACATTATTTAACAATTAATTGGAGAAATTAGTCTTACTTTTGTGTTTATAGCTTAGCAGTCAACTTAGTTCGTTTGATAAAAAGCTGTTTAAACGACCGTCTCAACTAAATTATTGGAAATGAAAATAAAATTTATTATCACCTCCGCAATCCTTTTTCTTAGCTTATCTGCTTTTGCGCAACGAATAGCTTATGTGGATAGCGAATTTATATTAAGTAATATACCTGAATATGTTACCGCGCAGAAACAGCTTGATGAACTAGCGGCTGAATGGCAAACCGAGGTTGACAAGCAGTTTGCTGAGATTGAAGAAATGTATCAGGAATATCAGGAAGATCAAGCTTCCATGAGTGCAGAAATGCGCCGGCGCAGAGAAGATATGATTGTGTCTAAAGAGCGCGAGGTTAAAGAATATCAACGCCTCAAGTTTGGGTTTGAGGGCGACTTGTTCAAAGAGCGCAACAGACTAATCGGACCTGTTCAAAATCGGGTTACCAAGGCGATCGAGATAATCGCGGAGCGGCAGGATCTGGATATGATTCTAGACAAGGGAAGTGAAACCTTCCTTTTCGTAAATCCGCGGATCGATAAAAGTAAAGATGTGCTTGCACAATTAGGAATAACAACAAACAATAACAATTAAATAAGAACAACAACTTAAAAATGAGAAATCTCGTAAAAACTATTGCCATAGCTGCCGTATTCTTTTTTTCAGTGGGTGCGGCCAGCGCGCAACAAAAATTAGGACACATCAATTCCCAAGCGATTCTTTCGGCGATGCCGGAGCTAAAGACTGCAGATGAAGCGTTTGAAACATTTCGTAAAACCAAACTGAGCGAACTTGAGGCCGTTGATAAAGAGCGCCAGGCTAAGGTTGCTACTTTCCAGCAAAAATATCAGACCCTGACTGAAGCAAATCAGGAAGTGTTGGGTAAAGAACTTGAAGGGCTGAATCAGGAGATTCAGCAGATTGAGCAACGGATTGGCGAGTTAGATCAACAAGCTCAGGCTGAATTGGGAAAGAAAAGGGAAGAACTTTACAAGCCGGTTTTAGCTAAAGCAGAAACAGCCATTAAAGCAGTAGCCAAAGAGAAAGGTTATGCATATGTTTTCGACACTGCTAACCAGGCACTAGTATACTTCGACGGTGGGGAAGATATCACTCCATTAGTAAAAACAAGATTGGGTATCAAGTAGGGATATTTCAAATCAAACAAAAAAGGCGGACTTTATAAAGTCTGCCTTTTTTGTTTTTGGCTATTCATCACAAAAACTTTCATGCCCGTTAAGAAATCGTTAATTTTGCAGTTCATTTTAAACTATGAGTGATTCAATCAAACACGAATGCGGTATCGCCCTTATCCGCTTGCTAAAACCTCTGTCTTTTTATCAGGAAAAGTATGGCACCTCTCTTTACGGGTTGGATAAACTTTATCTGCTGATGGAGAAGCAGCATAACAGAGGGCAGGACGGTGCCGGTATTGCCACCATCAAGCTTGACGTGAAGCCGGGGAACCGTTATATCAGCCGTTATCGTGCATTAGGTAAAAGCGCTATCTCTGAGATTTTTGCCTATGTTCAGAATAAGTTCGCCGACGTTCAGCGGGCAAACCCTGAGAAGTTTACGGATACTGCGTGGTTGAAAGAGAATATGAGCTTTACCGGAGAAGTACTTATGGGTCATCTTCGCTATTCAACGCAAAGCAATAATAGTTTAGAGAATTGTCATCCCTTCCTTCGCCAAAATAACTGGAAGACCAGGAATCTGGTGATATCCGGAAATTTCAATATGACGAACGTCGATGAGCTCCTTGAGCAACTCTTCGAGCTAGGTCAACACCCGAAGGAGCAGGTTGACACGGTGACGGTCCTTGAAAAGATTGGACACTTTCTGGATACAGAAAATAATTTGCTTTTTGATCAGTTCAAAAAGCAAGGTTATACCAACGTCGAGATCAGTGAACATATCGCCAATAATCTGGATGTAGCGAACATCTTGAGACGTTCAGCGAAGACCTGGGACGGAGGCTATGCAATAAATGGTATTTTCGGACATGGGGATGCTTTTGTAATGCGTGACCCGGCGGGCATTCGACCTGCTTTTTATTATCAGGATGACGAAATTGTGGTTGTTACATCTGAGCGACCAGCCATTCAGACGGCTTTCAACGTACCCATGGAAAGCATTCGTGAGATCGATCCAGGACACGCGCTTATCATAAAGAAGGACGGTTCTGTTTCTCTTGAGCAATTTATTACACCGACGGAGAAAAAAGCTTGTTCGTTTGAACGAATATACTTTTCACGCGGAAGCGATGCTGATATTTACCGCGAGCGGAAGATGCTCGGAAATCTGTTATGCGATTCGGTATTGAAAAGCATCGATTACGATATTGAAAATAGCGTTTTCGCTTTTATTCCCAACACTGCTGAAATTGCTTACCAGGGTATGCACGATGGGATCAATAATTACGTGAGAAGCCTTCAGGGGAAGACCTTGCTTGCCCGGGCTGATAAAATTTCCGACGAGGAAATGAGCAAGACGATCAATATCGTTCCGCGCTTCGAGAAATTGATTATTAAAGATGCGAAATTAAGGACCTTTATTACCCAGGATGCCGATCGTCAGGATATGGTCGCTCATGTTTACGATACAACATATGGTATTGTTCGACCGGGTGTTGATACGATTGTGGCTATCGATGATTCGATTGTTCGCGGGACGACCTTAAAACAGAGCGTTCTGACTATCTTAGATCGTTTGAAACCTAAAAAGATTATTATCGTCTCTTCTGCTCCTCAAATCCGCTATCCGGATTGCTACGGTATTGATATGTCGAGGATGGGAGAGTTTGTAGCATTCGAAGCAGCAATTTCTCTTTTGCGCAAGCGGGATATGGGCTATGTGATCGACGAAGTTTACCAGAAGTGCTTGAAATCTCAGGAGCTGGACAAGTCAGAGGTTCAGAACCATGTTAAAGAAATATATGAGCCGTTCTCTGACGATGAGATTTCAGAAGAAATAAGCAGAATAATTACTCCAAAAAGTATTCATGCCGAAGTTTCGGTTATTTATCAGACCTTAGACAATCTTCACGTAGCGTGCCCGGGACATACTGGTGACTGGTACTTTTCAGGTGATTATCCTACACCGGGAGGGAATAAGGTAGTGAACAGAGCCTTTACCAATTGGGTGGAAGGTAAAAATATGCGCGCTTACTTTTCCGCTTAATATGGTTAGGAGCGTAAAGCCTAGTTTCGATGAAATATTTATGAACCTTGCTGTAGAACTTGCAGCAAGGTCTCATTGTGTTAGGGCCCAGGTTGGAGCGGTTCTGACGAAGGAAACGCGCATCATATCAATAGGCTATAATGGCCCTCCCGCCGGAACGCATAATTGCGATGAGGAATGGCCCGGGGTCGGCTGCTCACGTGACAGCAAAGGCAGCTGTTCGCTCGCGTTGCATGCTGAGCAGAACGCTATATTGTATGCCGTGAAGAATGGTTCGTCATTGGACGGTGCTACCTTATATACAACGTTGTCGCCCTGCCTACCCTGCGCACGTTTGATTTTTTCGGCGGGAATATCGCAGGTATTCTACCGTGATTCGTACGCAGAGTATAAGGGGCTTGAGTCAGACGAAGGCATCGTATTTTTGGATCGTTTTGGAATCAAGGCGCAAAGAATTTAAGTATGGGTTATAAGAGCTTGGCGCATTGCGTTGCCGATTTGGAAAAGCATGGACATTTGATCCGCGTACAGGAAGAAGTCGATCCATATCTAGAAATGGCAGCTATTCATATGCGTGTCTACGATCGGCAAGGGCCAGCTATTTTGTTCGAAAATATTAAGGGCTCGCCCTTTCCCGCTGTTTCTAATTTGTTTGGATCGCTCGAGCGATCGCGATTTATGTTCCGCGATACCCTTGAAAAGGTAAAAACGCTGGTCGATCTTAGATCGAATCCGGTTGGTGCTTTCAAACATCCTTATCGTTCAGCTGGCGCGGCTATCGCCGGGTTATCGGCATTTCCGCTCAAGTCTACTTATCGTGCTCCCATAAATTATGGTCGTACAACGCTTGATAAATTGCCGCAGATAGTGAATTGGCCGATGGACGGAGGAGCATTCGTCACCATGCCACAGGTGTATACCGAAGACGTTAGCAGTCCGGGTGCAATGAAGGCTAATCTTGGAATGTATCGGATTCAACTGAGCGGAAACGATTATATCCAGAATAAGGAAGCGGGCTTACATTATCAGCTACACCGGGGTATAGGAGTCCATCAGGCAAAAGCCAATACGCTTGGAGTGCCTTTAAAGGTGAGTGTGTTTGTCGGGGGGCCACCTGCTCATCCTCTTGCTGCCGTTATGCCTCTTCCAGAGGGCTTGCCGGAACTTGCTTTCGCAGGAGTGCTGGGGAACCGTCGATTTCGGTATTTCTACGATGAAGAAGGCTTTTGTATATCTTCAGATGCCGATTTCGTGATTACCGGGACAGTATATCCGGACGAGACGAAGCCGGAAGGTCCCTTTGGTGATCACTTGGGATACTACAGCCTTGT
>DAIRDA010000084.1:5546-8665 GCA_036796375.1 Albibacterium sp. | reverse complement strand
CATTCCCGTTCGGATAAACATCCTTCCCCGCAATCGACCCAATGTTAATTACATGCCCCGATTTTCTTTCCTTCATATGCGGAAGTATTATCCGGCTGACATAGAGCAAACCCTTAATATTCGTATCAATCATCCGGTCCCAATCGTCTGTATCACCCTGATAAATCGGGTCCAGCCCCTGACTCAGCCCTGCGTTATTGATAAGAACATCAATCTGCCTCCATTCCTCGTCGAGCGAGTCGAATGACTCGACTACCGATTGCTTGCTTCGTACATCCATACCCAGAATCCGCACATCGACCTTGAATTCGGCTATCAACGTTTCAGCCAATTTCTCGAGCCGGTCCAACCGTCGGGCCGTTAAAATCAGATTATAACCATTTTGTGCAAAGGTGTTCGCACAGGCTTCACCGATACCGGCACTCGCCCCTGTAATCATTGCAATTTTTGACATGAGCCCTTCTTCTATTTTATACTTAACAAAGTCGCCAAAGAAATGTTATCAGAAGCCTATTTTACACCTACATATATGGTACAAATGCCAAAAGTTTGTGGACGGCTTTGTGCTGTTTTGAAACCCGCGTTTTTCAACAATTGAGAGAACGATTCGCCGTCCGGAAACTGAGATATAGATTCTGGAAGGTACGTATATGCCCGATTGTCTTTCGAAAAAATCTTTCCTATCCGAGGCAGAATATGCTTTGAATAAAAACGGTACAGCTGTTTGATCGGAAAAGCTTTAGGATTGGAGAACTCAAGAATAACGGCTCTACCTCCAGGTTTTAAAACACGGCAAATCTCATTTAAACCTATTTGAAGATTTTCGAAGTTTCGGACGCCGAATGCAACGGTTACCGCATCGAAAGAATTGCTTTCGAAGCTAAGATTTTCTGCATCACCGACCTCCACACGAAATCTATCCGACAGTGAACGCTCTTCAATCTTCTTAAGTGCGATATCTAGCATGCCCTGGGAAATATCGATTCCGATAATATGATCAGGTTTCAGTATACGAAGAGATTCAAGCGCAAAGTCGCCCGTTCCGGTAGCCACGTCGAGCATCTTCCGGGGTTTCATATCCTTTAGCAAAGAAATCGCCTTCTTCCTCCAAATCAAATCAATTCCAAAGGATAAAAAATGATTTAAAAAATCGTACTTTCCTGAGATATTATTGAACATATCGGCCACCTGCTGCTTCTTTCCAGCTTCCGAATGTTCGTAGGGTGTAATCATTTTTGACATAATGGTTGACAAATATACAAACGTTCGCTTAGAATTGCGCTAAGGCCCCCTTGTTCTTACGAAATAGCCGGTCTGTATTTCTCGTTATATTATTTAACTTTGCTGAATGAATGTAAAAAGCGCCGAATTTCTTTGCAGCAACACCCGAACCGACAAGTTACCAGAACCGACTATGCCGGAATACGCGTTTATCGGTCGCTCAAATGTAGGCAAGTCGTCATTAATCAACGCACTTGTCAATAAAAAAAATCTTGCGAAAACGTCTCAGACACCTGGGAAAACTCAACTGATTAATCATTTCCTAATCAATAACGACTGGTACCTCGTGGATCTTCCAGGTTACGGCTATGCCAAGACGTCTCGTTCACTTCGAGAGGACTGGGAAAAATTTATCCGGCGGTATTTGCGTGTACGAGAAAACCTTCAGTGCTTGTTCGTCTTAATCGACAGTCGGCACGAACCACAAAAGATTGATCTTGACTTCTGCAAATGGCTTGGTGAAAGTGGAATCCCTTTTCTCTTGGTTTTCACAAAGGCCGACAAGCAATCTAATCTAAAATCTACTCAGAACATAGCGAAGTTCAAAAAAGCTCTTTTGGAATGGTTTGAAGAAGTTCCGCAGGTGTTTCTTACATCCTCGGAGACCCATGCAGGCTGCGAAGACATTCTCAATACCATCGCAGAAATCAATCGAAATTTCAGCGTAGACCCGCAGTAATATTTCAGAAAAAGCTATGAAGAAATACTTTTCATTGGTGCTTTTCGCGCATAGCATATTTGCTCTTCCTTTTGCCTTAATAGGTTTCTTTTTAGGGCAAGAAACGACTGGCGCCGGCTTCACACTTATTGACTTTTTATTAATGATCGGATGCATGGTCTTTGCGCGTAACGCCGCCATGGCCTTCAACCGGTATCTCGATCGCGACATCGATGCTCTAAATCCCCGAACCGCCGTCCGGGACATTCCTGCAGGACGTATTCACGCTCGTAATGCATTGATGTTTACCATCGCCAATGCAGTGCTTTTTGTTGCCGCCACCTGGTTCATTAACCCACTTTGTTTTTTGCTGTCGCCTGTAGCCCTCTTTGTGATACTGGGCTATAGTTATACAAAGAAATTCACGCCGCTTTGTCACCTCGTATTAGGATTGGGGCTCGGCCTCGCTCCTCTGGGTGCATACATGGTCGTTACCGGATCTTTTCACATTGTTCCGATTTTTTACTCGCTGGCAGTGTTGTGCTGGGTAAGCGGGTTCGACATTATCTACGCTCTTCAGGATGAAGAGTTCGACCGTAAACATCAGTTGAATTCCATTCCCGCATATCTCGGGGCGAAAAAAGCATTACAGATCTCCTCGTGGCTACATGTAGCCTCTGCTATTTTCATCCTGCTCCCCCTTGCATACATCGATCTGAGCTGGTTTTACTATGCCGGTGTTTTGTCTTATATAGCGTTGCTTGTCTACCAACATCAAATCGTTAGCCCCACCGACCTCAGTCGCGTTGACAGGGCATTTATGACAACCAACGGTATCGCGTCAGTTGTTTTTGCAGTTTTCTTTCTCTTGGATATTTGGCTTTTAAATTAACGACATGAACCATTCACCCCTCCACAAAAACGAAAGACGTTTTGTTCCCCTCGAACTTAATATGGTTTGGGAAGAGATACATCCCCTTTATGTAAAATTACTTGAACGGGATTTTCATTCGGCCGCCGATCTGGAGCAGTGGATGCTCGACCGGAGTGAATTAGAGGCTGTTATTGAGGAAAATGCAGCCTGGAGATATATTCGAATGACTTGCAATACGGCCGATCCAGCGCTGGTTGAGGCTTTCCAATATTTTGCGACTGAAATAGAGCCCAAAATAGCCCCCAT
>DAIRDA010000084.1:0-5446 GCA_036796375.1 Albibacterium sp. | reverse complement strand
ACTGACCGGCAGATACGTCAAAATGCCTGGCAAGCCATCAGTGAACGCAGGCTCCGCGACAAGAATAAGCTCGATGAACTCTTTAATAAATTAGTAAAGCTCAGACAGCAAATTGCAAAGAACGCGGGCTTTGACAATTTCCGAGATTATATGTTTGCGGCAATGGGGCGGTTTGACTATAATGCCGACGACTGTATGCAGTTTCATCAAGCGATTGAAAGAACAGTAGTTCCCGTACTGAAGGAGCGGGCAGAACGCCGTAAGAAAGCCCTGGGACTCGATCAGCTAAAACCTTGGGACATGGAAGTTGATTCTTCCGGAAAAGAAGCTTTAAAACCATTTCAGGGTGGCGACGACCTGATCGAAAAAACCCTGGAATGCTTTACCAGGATCGACCAATACCTGGGTTACTGCATTCGACTGATGAAAGAAAATAATCTCTTTGATCTGGAAAGCCGTAAGGGCAAGGCTCCAGGGGGCTATAACTACCCTTTAGCAGAAAGCGGCGCCCCGTTTATTTTCATGAATTCAGCGAATACATTTCGCGATCTAACAACGATGCTTCATGAGGGTGGGCATGCCGTACATACTTTTATCAGCTCGGACTTAGAATTGAATGACTTCAAACATCTTCCAAGCGAGGTTGCTGAACTCGCTTCCATGTCGATGGAATTAATTTCGATGTCACACTGGGACGTCTTTTTTGATGAACCTGAAGACTTAAAACGAGCCATGCGTGATCAGCTGAGCGATGTATTAAAAACATTGCCCTGGGTTGCCACGGTCGACCAGTTCCAACACTGGATCTACTTAAATCCTGATCATACGTCCGAAGAACGCGACCGCGAATGGGAAAAAATTTTTAACCGGTTCGGGCATAGCTTTGCCACATGGGATGAATTCCCTGAGGCTCGCATGAACCTGTGGCAAAAGCAACTCCATATCTTTGAGGTCCCCTTCTATTACATTGAGTATGGAATGGCCCAACTGGGAGCTATCGCCGTGTGGAAAAACTTCCGTGAAAACCCATCCGAGGGCCTGAAAAGTTACCTTGATGCATTAAGGCTTGGCTACACGAAAACCATCCCCGAAATTTATAAAACCGCTGGAATAACTTTCAGCTTCGACGAAGGGTACGTGCAACAGCTCGTTGATTTTGTAGAGAAAGAATCAACCAAACTGGAATGATATTGGGTTGTTAAACAGGAAATGGTGACCATGCCCTCAACACGAAAAAAACGATTCCTAACCATCCTTATGCTGGGCCTCTTATCTGCGATAGGCCCATTTTCAATTGATATGTACCTGCCTGGCTTCAACTCCATCGCAGCCGATCTGAACACGGATATTGAACATGTCCAGCTATCGCTTACAAGCTTCTTTATCGGCATCGCCATCGGTCAGATGATTTACGGCCCGCTGCTTGATCGTTTTGGGAGAAAAACTCCGCTGATCGTCGGCTTGCTTATATACATCGCCGCCTCGATTGGCTGTGCGCTGGTAAACTCGGCCGACGGACTGATTATGCTCCGATTCATACAGGCATTGGGAAGCTGCGTGGGCATGGTGGCTTCACGGGCAATGGTGCGTGATTACTTCCCCGCATCCGAAACTGCAAAAATCTTTTCGCTGCTTATGCTGGTTATTGGCGTGTCGCCCATTCTGGCACCTACACTGGGTGGCTATGTAATAGATATATGGGGCTGGCACTATATCTTCGTTTTTCTGACTGTCCTTACCGCTCTCATTCTTTTAGGGGTTCTTTTCTTTCTTCCAAAAAGCCGGCCCGACCTATCTGTATCTTTGAAGCCAAAACCCATCGTCCACAGCTTCTGGAGCGTATTCCGCACGAGGCAGTTTATCCTTTATGCAGTTGCGGGAGGACTCGCCTCGTCAGGAATGTACGCTTATCTGTCCGGCTCATCCTTTGTTATGATGGAGATCTACGGCCTTACAGAAAAACAATACGGCTGGGTTTTCGCACTTATCGCAGCAGGCCTTATCACCAGCAGTCAGCTCAACAGCCTCCTTTTACGTCGCTTCAGAAGTGAAGACATTGCTAAAAACGCGTTAATGGTACAGAGCGTGGTCGCCACGCTCATGTTTGTCCTTGCCGTATCGAATCAGCTTTCTCTGACAGGAATGATAATGTTGATTTTTTGCTTTTTAGCTTGCCAGGGATTCGTATTTCCAAACACCTCCGCACTGGCCCTCAACCCCTTCACTAAATCGGCAGGAAGCGCCTCTGCCCTGTTAGGAACTATTCAGCTATCCATCGGTGCCATATCGTCCGTTCTGGTTAGCCTGTTCCACAACAGAACCAGCATTCCGATGGTCACCATTATGACGGTTTGCGCTGTAGTGAGCTACCTTATTCTCGCCAGCGCCTCCCGTCGTGACAAAAAACACGTCACTAAAACCATATTAAATCACGATATTTAAGACATGATAAACCAGCAGGCTCAACAGCAAATCGAATCACTTCGAAAGGAGTTGAAGAGGTACAACTATGAGTACTACGTGCTTGCCCAGCCAAGCATTTCCGATTATGAGTTCGATCATAAGTTAAAGGAGCTTCAGCAACTCGAAGCGAAGCACCCGGAATTTTTCGACCCCTCCTCACCCACCCAGCAGGTCGGCGCCGATATTACAAAGAAATTTAACACTGTAAAGCATCAACGACCGATGCTTTCGCTCAACAATACGTACAATGAAGAGGAACTGCGCGACTTCGACGAACGGGTACGAAAGGCTGTAGGCGACGCGGAATATGTTTGCGAGTTAAAATTCGACGGTCTTTCTATCTCTCTTCGCTATGAAAACGGAGAGCTTAAGCAAGCCGTTACAAGGGGTGACGGTACACGCGGCGACGAAGTGACTAATAACGTTAAAACCATCCGCAGCATACCGCACCGGTTGAACGCAAAAAATACACCACCGGAATTTGAAGTCCGTGGGGAAATCTTCATGCACAAGGCGGCTTTTTTAAGACTAAATGAAAACAGGCTCGAGGCTGGTGAGCCGACGTTTGCAAATCCCCGTAATTTCGCCTCAGGTACCATAAAATTGCAGGATCCTGCCGAAGTTGCGAAGAGACCGCTGGATAGCTTTCTTTATTCCCTTTATTCCGACGATCTTGAGAAACGATTTAAGACACACTCGGAAAGCTTGGAGGCTTTGAAAGAATGGGGTTTCCCAACCAGCGAACACTCGCGTATTTGCAAAAATATTACTGAAGTATTTCAGTATATCCGTTTTTGGGATAAAGAACGGAACTCGCTTAGCTACGAAATAGACGGAATTGTGATCAAAGTAAATAATTACTCACAGCAGGAGGATCTTGGGTTTACTTCCAAATCTCCCCGATGGGCAATTTCTTATAAATACAAAGCCGAGGAAGTCCAAACGAAGCTTAGAAGCGTAACCTATCAGGTGGGCAGAACTGGCGCAGTGACACCGGTTGCTAATCTCGAACCGGTGTTGCTGGCCGGCACGGTTGTTAAGAGGGCTACACTCCATAACGCAAATGAGATAACCAGGCTTGACCTCCACGAAGACGACACTGTTTTTATAGAGAAGGGGGGCGAAATTATCCCTAAAATCATTTCCGTAAATCTTGGCGAGCGAAAGGCAAACAGCCCAATCGTACGTTACCCAAGCCATTGTCCGGAATGCGGCACCATGCTCGAACGAGAAAGTGGCGAGGCTATTTATTTCTGTCCTAACGATTTATCGTGCACCCCACAAATAACTGGACGAATTCAGCATTTCGCCAGCAAAAAAGCAATGGATATTAATGGGCTCGGCAATGAAACCATCGAAACTCTCTTTAAGGCAGGGCTCATTCGTCAGATCAAAGATCTTTATCAGCTTCAGCAGCGCATCGACGAATTGTCCAGGATTGAAAGATTTGGCGAGAAGTCCATACAAAATATGCTACAAGGCATTGAAGAATCGAAACGGCAGCCCTTTGAACGCGTCCTTTTCGGTCTCGGAATACGTCACGTTGGAGCCACGGTGGCCAAAAAACTTGCTGCACATTTCGGCAGCATGGATAAACTGGTTGCCGCGCCCAAAGAAGAAATCAAGGCTGTCCATGAAATTGGGGAGCGCATTGCCGACAGCGTAATAAGCTATTTTGGCAATCTGGAGCATTTGAAACAGATTGCGCTTTTGAAAGAATTCGGTTTGCAAATGGAATCACACGCCGACGTCCAAACCACCAGCAGTAGCAAACTTTCGGGGAAAACATTCTTGATTTCAGGTGTATTTGAACACTTTAGCCGGAACGAACTTAAGTCCATGATTGAGGAACACAGCGGTAGGATAATAACGAGTATCTCCGGAAATCTTGATTTCCTGGTTGCCGGAGAAAACATGGGACCCTCAAAGCTTGCCAAAGCTGAGAAATTAAATATTCAGTTGATTTCTGCTGAAGAATTAATTAAAATGATAAATTAGCCCTATTTTTGAAATTAAACTCATTTAATGGAAGTCCTTGTCGGTACCGGAGTTGCCTTAATAACTCCCTTTAATCAAGATAAAAGCATCGATTTTAATGCATTGGAACGCCTGATTGAATATCAAATCGCTGGCGGCATAAATTACCTGGTAGTACTCGGCACCACCGGCGAAACTGCTACGCTCAGTAAGTCTGAAAAGGAGGAGGTATTTCGTTTCGTTGCAGATAAGGCCCAAGGGCGCATTCCTTTGGTTGCCGGAATAGGCGGTAATAACACACAGGATATCATTGAACAAATACAGCGGGTTGACAGCCGAGCCTACAGTGCTGTTCTCTCGGTTAGTCCTTATTATAACAAGCCGACTCAGGAGGGTATCTATCAGCATTACAAAGCAATTTCAGATGTGTCGCCGCTCCCTCTCATCCTCTACAATGTTCCGGGAAGGACGGGCAGCAACATTGAATCTGCGACGACTATCCGACTGGCTGAAAACTGCCCTAATATTGTAGGAATTAAGGAAGCATCAGGCAATTTTAATCAATACAGCGAAATAATGCGCGACAAGCCAGACAACTTTCTGCTGATATCCGGAGATGATGGTACATTTCTCCCCATGGCAGCATTAGGAGCAAGAGGATTAATATCTGTATTAGGAAATGCGCTACCCGAGACGATCAATACCTTGGTGAGTGCCGGCTTAGAAAATGATTTTGAAAGTGCCCGTAGACTTCATTCAAAAGTACTCGACATCATCGATTTATGCTTCATTGAAGGCAATCCGGCAGGAATTAAAGCTATTCTTCATCAAAAGGGCCTTTGCATGAACGATGTCCGCTTGCCACTGGTTGAAGTAAGCGAGAACACTGTTGAAGCAATCACTGCCGAGTTGCAGCGTCTGAACAATGATATATTGGCATAGACCCCTTCTATAAGACAAAAAAAAAGAGATTGCTTGGTCTAAGTAATCTCTTTTTTTCTTAACA
>DAIRDA010000083.1:0-8668 GCA_036796375.1 Albibacterium sp. | reverse complement strand
AGAGTTGCTTCAGGGCCGAAATATATTGTTCGTCCATTTCCGCTCCGAGCGTTTTGATCCGATCAGGCTGCGCCTCGAAACGAATATCGTTCAAATCCGTAATACGGTTCACCTCTTCAATCACTGCCCCGTCGTGCGGAGCCACCAACTGACCGCCGTCGCGTCCGTAGGCCTTATACCCGTTATACTCTTTCGGGTTATGCGAAGCCGTCAGCATCACGCCCCCGTGCGCATCCAACTGACGAATGGCGAAGGAAAGCTGCGGTGTAGGGCGTAGTTCTTCAAAGAAATAAACCGTGATGCCGTTACCGGCGAACACATCGGCCACAACCCTGGCGAAACTCGCTGAATTGTTCCGGCTATCGTAAGAAATGACAACGCGGATTTCTTCGCCCTGGTAGGTTCTTTTCAAATAGTTGCTGAATCCCTGCGTAGCTTTGCCCAGGGTATATTTATTGATCTTATTAGTACCCTCGCCCATAATCCCGCGCAAACCACCCGTACCGAATTCAAGGTCTTTATAAAAGGCGTCCACCAGCTCATCGGCATTATTCTGCTCAATAAGCGCCCGCACAGCTTCATTGGTTTCTGCATCGTATGGAGGGTTCAGCCAAAGTTCGGCTTTAGCAAGAATTTCTGGGTCTATTTTCGTTGGCATATATGAGTTGTTAGATGGGTTAAAAATAGCATGAATATGTGAAAGCGCAAATTATACAAACAAAAAACGCCGTTATAACTAAATAACGACGTTTCAAAAGGTAAAATGTTTTTAATCTTGTTTAGCCCACCAAAGCGGTGTCAACACCTCATCCGGTCCGTCCAGGAAGCCAAGAGCCTGCGCATATCCCTGAGGATCATTATTTGAAAATCCAGACGGATATCTCAGTCGCTGCGGAAAGAATTCAACTTGACTGGTCATGTAGTTCGTGCTGTTAAGAGCCGGCATATTGGGAAGTGGCCTTTCAACCGCAGGGTTGTCGAAGAATGGTAATCCTAAGCGACGGTGATCGCTCCAGGTCTCCAAAGGCAACCAAGGGGTTTGGGCAATGAACTTTTGAGTGATGATTTTCGTTAAAGCATCATTTCGAACGGTTCCGTCCATATAAAGTGTGTTCTTTGGATAATTTATATTTACCGTACCTGCCGCTCCTGTGTAGCCGTTCCTGAATGTCATCGGATGCGTATCGCCAGGTTCGGTTGTATGCGAAAACTTTACGGACGTACCCACGCGGTTGTAATCTTCTGAAGCCAGATAAGCTTCTACATGTGCGCTTACGCCATGGTAAGCGAAGCTGGCGCGTACACCGTTTTCATAGTTAACCTGTGCTGAACCCGGAACGGTCCAGCCCCGCACAGCCGCTTCTGCCAAAAGGAAATATGTTTCCCAAGGTGCAAAAAACACACGCTTCTGACTGTTGTTACGATATTTCTGAACAAGGCGCGGATTGGTTCCAACGTAAGCGTAAACCTGGTTGGTTGCTCCCTTGGTTCCCCAGTCGCCAATGGCCGTAGCGTTCCAGGTATATTTCGCGTCGATCGTTTTTACAACGGCTCCCGCTGTGTTTACCAGGTTTCTCGTAACAATCTGCGGATCGGGG
Source organism: Albibacterium sp. (assembly GCA_036796375.1). Lineage (GTDB taxonomy): Bacteria > Bacteroidota > Bacteroidia > Sphingobacteriales > Sphingobacteriaceae > Albibacterium. The sequence goes on along the minus strand of DAIRDA010000083.1, from coordinate 7,070 downwards.
GCATAGCTCGGGAAGTTGCTATAGTTCGGATTCGTCACATCACCGGGAATCAAAAAAGTTTGGAAAGCACGCGGATCAATTTGATTGGGGATGCCGTCGAACCAGTAGCCTGCCGATGGCTCGTTGGTCATCGTCGTAAAATGATCTTCGAATCGTAGACCAATGTAATTGGCGGGCTTGATATTAGCCGCTACAGCCGGATTGCTAATTAAATCTGCTGATGCAATACCACCCAGGCCAACATAGAGATTGTTCAGTGTGGCCGAAAGCAATTGGGTATTCCACTCGCGCGACATTACGCCCGAAAGATCGTTCCAGCCACCTGCTTCCTGAACCTGGAAGGCTTCGTCCATCGCCGTGATTAAGGGTTTAGACGCAGCATCTTCAAACTCGCCTTTCGCTTTGGAGGGATCTACTTCCGACAGTCGCATAGCGAGGCGGAGACGCATGGAGTTGGCGTACTTTTGCCATTTGGCGAAGTTGTATTGGTACGACGGATCCTGGCCTCTGATCGCTTCAGGATTAGCTACTGCGATATCCAGTTTTTCTGACGCATCTCTCAACTCCTCCAGGCAATAATAATAAACATCTTTCGTGCTGGCAAACTCCGGATTGGAAGCATTGAAGGCTACAATCGGCGCAGGCCCGAAATTGTCTGAAAATTCGCTAAGCAAATAAGCCCGCCAGATTCTGGCTACCTGAAGCAGGTTGGGAACATATTCTGCAACGTCGCCCGCAGCGATTTTCTTCTCAGCCAGCTGTACGGCTACGTTAATGCGGTTCATCCATGAAGCCGACTGGTTGTAGTATGCAGAGCTATAGCCATCGTCGTAAGAGCCGACGGAGAAAAAGTTCTGCTTATGCTGCCTTCCGGCCGCTTTCCAGTATAGAACAAAAGCACGCTCGGCAACGTCCGGATTCATTTGAGCCCCGACAATGGAATTGTTGATAAAATATTCTACCTGTACTTGTTCTTCATTCGCCGCCTGAGGATTTTTATTCAGGTCTTCTTCAAACTTCGAACAAGATGTGATGGCCATAGCCACCCCTAGCGTAAGAAGTGCTTTCGATATGTGATTAAATTTTTTCATTTTCTTATTCATTAGAAACTTACCGATAAATTTATAAGGAAGGTTTTCGTGGTCGGACCGCTACCATACTCGAAGCCAACGGCATTCGTACTGGTGGCGTAGGTCGACTCCGGATCCAATCCATCCATTTTGCTTGAAATCATCCACACGTTATTGGCAGAAAGACCAATTTTAGCCCCCTGAATCGGTGTGTTTTGCAAGAACCGTTTCGGCAGGTTATAGTTTAGGCTTACGTTACGTAATCGTACATTGGTTGCGTCGTAAAGATTCGCTTCTGTAATACCTGTATTCCCTACGCCGGCTACTGCTGTCCAGTAGTCCTGAACACTCACAGGGTTGGTGTTTTCTACGAATGTATCGCCCGATGCAATAACACCGTCGACAACCATGTCCTCACGAAGTCCCCCTGGTGCAGTTACTGCGGCGGTTCCTGAACGTTGCATCATTTGGTGCGTTCCCGAGAAAATTTGTCCCCCGAAACGGGCATCGATCTGGAACCCTAAATCGAAATTCCGGTAGCCGAACGAGTTGATAACACCCAGCAATGCATCGGCCTGCTGATTTCCAAGGTGCTCTTTCTCTGAAGTTTGCAAGGGTAGTCCGGCAGCATTCAAAAGCATGCGGCCATAATAAGGACTGCTTTCATCTTCCACTCTTTGGAAGGCAGTTCCCCAGATATCACCGTAGCGCTGGCCCTCTACTGCACTTATCGAAATATTGTCAAATCCGCCTAAGGGATATGTATCCACATCTTCTGTCAATGAAATGATCTCATTGCGGTTTTGCGAATAGTTGACAGTCATATTCCAGGAGAATGCCTCCGGATTATTCAGGATCATGGCGTTTGCCATAATTTCAAAACCCTTGTTCTGGATATTTCCCGCATTGATTTTCCGGGCACTGTAACCGCTTAGAGGGTTCATCGGCAGGTTGATCAGCTGGTTGGTCGCATTCGACTTATACCATGAAAAATCGAATCCGATCCGGTTGTCAAAGAAACGGGCATCCGCTCCGAACTCCCAGGATTTGATCAACTCGGCAACAACGGTTTCATCATAAAAGACATCGCCCCGGCCGCCCACAATATTTCCGTTCGGATCTTTTCCGATCGAATAGGTATTATAGAGCTGATATGGGTCCATATCGTTACCCACTTCAGCATAAGAAGCACGTAGTTTTGCGAAGGTCAACCAGCCTGGAAGCTCTCCGCCATTTTTGCTGATCATTTCAGTCAGCACCAGGGAGGTGCTTATAGAAGGATAGAAGAAAGGATCGAGCAAGGCAGACGACCAGTCGTTCCGGAACGTTCCATCCAGGAAGAAGTATCCGTCGTGATTAATTTGCAAAGTTCCGTAAACGGAATTTATTTTCTTCTCAGAAAGCGATTCGTCAACGGTCGGGTTATTAACGCCGTTATTAATAGCGAAAAGGTTTGGTACTACCAATTCGCCAGCGTTGGTGCTGATGCCCGATCTGCGCTGGCTCATCAGGTTACCTCCCAAGGTGGCGGCTCCACCCCACTTACCAAAAATATTATCTTTTGTTGCTGAAAAAAGTGCGCTAAAGTTACTCTCGTTGAAGTCGTTCTTACCTACGCTGTAGCGACCGTTTCTGGCAAGAGGACTTCCAGCGTTTGTTTTGGCGTCGAAGCGAGTCATGTAAAGGTCGCTTCCCCCACGCAATTCTGCATTTAACCAATCGTTGAACCGGTATTTCAGCGCACCGCTTATCATAAAGCGATCGCGGGTATCCTGGTTGTTGTTATTGCGAGAATTCCAATAGGGGTTAATACTATTACTTGGATTATACCAAATCATATTACCGATAGCATCCGACGAGTTTTCAAAGTTAGTAATGTCGAGTGAACGGGGCAACAGATACATGGTGTTGAAGGCATTGTTACTGTTATTTCCTCCGTTCGGACGGTTCTTAGCCGTTGAGTTCACATAGTTTACTTTTACATCGGTATTCCAGCGGTCGTCGGGGCCGAAAGTACTTACCGCGCGGGTAAGGAAGTTGAAGCGGTTTAGCTCTGCACCCGGAATCTGACTCTTATCGCCCAGATAGGAAAGCGAAGAGTATACCGACGTTTTATCAAACTGTTGGGAGAAGGCCAGGTTGTGCTTATGATTCACACCCGAAGAAAAATAGTTATTTACATTGTCGTATGCACGAAGAGCAACCTGCGTTCCGTCCCAGTTCTCAACCATCTGACCGGTAATTTGCGGTCCCCAGCTCGCGCCACTTTGATTGTCGAATTGACCCAATGTACCCTGTCCGAAGCTATTTTGCGTTTCCGGCGTAGTGAAAGCACTCTCGAAACCAAGCGTGGTTGAATAGGTAATACCCAGGCCTTCTGATTTTCGGCCCGATTTGGTAGTAATTAAAATAACGCCGTTACCTGCCCGCGAACCATAAAGAGCGGCGGCAGAAGCGCCTTTTAAAACCGACATACTCGCGATATCGTCGGGATTAATATCACCCAGTCCGTTCCCCATATCCATGCTCGGGTTCCAGAAATCGTTGTTGGAGGCACCGGTAAAATTGTCCATTGGCACACCGTCGATTACTATCAAGGGTTGGTTATTTCCTGTGAGGGAGCTAAAGCCACGCAACACAATTTTCGACGAACTTGCAGGGCCTGAACTTCCACGTACCACTTGCAAACCAGCCACTTTCCCGGTCAGTGCATTGGCGATATTTGGTTCATTCGCCTGTACGAGGTCTTCACCCCGAACTTCCTGCAAGGCATAACCGAGTGATTTCCGCTCCCGGCGAATACCCAGGGCGGTTACGACCACCTCGTCGAGTGCCTGATTGTCCTGCACCATGGTGATATTGAATACAGATTCGTTACCGACGGTTCGTTCCAGAATCGTGTATCCGACCATCGAAAATTGGATCACCTCATTGGGCGATGCCTGAAGAGTAAAACGACCGCTTTCATCGGTTTGAATACCCCTGTCGGTTCCTTTAATGAGCACACTCACTCCGGGGAGCGGACCCATAGCATCCGATACCGTCCCGGTAACGGACTTTTGCGCAAAAGCTTGGATTGTCGTAAGCGACAGAAACAAGGTTATTAAGCACATCGAGTACAATTTTTTCATGTTCTTTTGATTTAATTGATGTTCTGTTTGATGGTTAAGCTTATTTAAAATTCACATTTTTCGATAACGATGGTCCCGGCGCCAAGCAATTCGGCATTGTAACCCAAGGTAGACACCACAATCTCTGTGTGCTCCATCAGTTTAGGAATGCAGAATTCGTTAAGTGCCTGATAAATAGGCGCCAGTATAATATTACCAGCTTCAGCGCCGCGTCCGCTGATCACAATCCGCTCCGGATTCATAATATGAATGAGCGTTGCAAGACCCTTCCCAATCATAAACGAAGCTTCGGAAAGCAAGGAAACGGCTAGAGGATCGCCTTTGACAGCAGCGTTCAGCAGGTGTTCGCCGGGCATCTTGTCCGGATCTTCGAATAATTTCCCGAGGCTCGACTGAACACCTTCGTCGAGGGCAGTACGTGCACGTTTGGCAATCACCAGCAGGGAGGAATCTACTTCCAGACATCCTTTCTTACCACAAAGACATAAATCGTCGTTCGTGGACAAAGGAATATGACTGAATTCTCCTGCATAGCCCGTGTGGCCTCTGAATAGATTTCCGTTCACAATCATCCCCAGTCCAATCCCCCACCCGAAGTTAACCACCATCACATTGTCGAGTCCCTTAGCTGAACCAACCCTAAGTTCGGCAAGCGCTATTGCACTCGAATCGTTGTCGATATACACTGGCAATGCGAATTTCTTGCAGAGGTAATCACTTAGGTTTTCCTCGGTTTCGGTAAAAAATGAATAGTTAATACCTTCCTCTACATTAATAAAGCCCGGCATCGCAATGCCCACGCCCAGGATGCGATCAGCAGGTATTTCAGAAGCAGCAATGACGGATTGCACAAAGGAGATAAATTTATCGAGTGCCCGCTCGTCCTGATATACATTCAAGTTTAAGGTATGAACCCCGGTAAGATTACGACTCGCCAGGTCTTGGATACTGACGCGGGTAACCAATTGATCCATAGCAACGGCTACGATCACTAATCCTTTCTCTACATTGAGCGAAAACTTGGTGGGTCGCCTTCCTCCTGTTGAAGCAGCGAGCTTATGCTCCGTAACATAGCCATCTCTAAGGAGTTCTCCTACGGCACTCGTCACATTAGGAATACTCTTATGGCAACGTTCACTCAGCTCGGCGAGCGAAAGCATGCCATCATAAAATAATGATCGGAGCAGGCAATCTTTAAAATTTTCCTTGCGTAGAGGTCTAGACATTTAATTGATTATTTACACAAACTTAATATGAATTTTTCAAAACAAAGCATAACTTATTAAATTTTTTCAAAAGATTCGGAAACTTTAAAAAATATCGACGATAAATCGTTTTACTAGTATATTTAACTGCGCCACCTGCCTTTAAATTTTTATCTTTGCGGGAAATTTACAAACCGGGCACAGAGCCTTTCTCATAAATACGATATACCGATGGCATTACAATGCGGAATTGTGGGACTACCAAACGTTGGAAAATCCACCCTATTTAACTGTTTATCCAATGCAAAAGCGCAGGCAGCAAACTTTCCTTTTTGCACCATTGAACCCAATGTAGGCGTTATTACCGTTCCCGATGAGCGTTTGACGAAACTGGCCGAGCTGGTGAACCCGCAGCGTGTGGTTCCCAATACCATCGAGATCGTAGACATTGCCGGTTTGGTAAAGGGCGCAAGCAAGGGCGAGGGACTGGGAAATCAGTTTCTGGGAAATATCCGTGCCACGCATGCCATCATTCACGTACTCCGCTGCTTCGACGACGGCAACGTGGTGCACGTAGACGGATCGGTCGATCCGGTGCGCGACAAAGAAATTATCGATACCGAACTTCAGTTGAAAGATCTTGACACCGTAGTGAAGCGCATCCAGAAAGTGGAGAAAATGGCGAAAACCGGCGGTGATAAAGATGCCAAGAAAACCTTCGAAATTCTTTCCGTGATCAAAACTACCCTGGAAAGCGGCAAGTCGGTTCGCACCGCCCCTGTTTCCGAGGAAGATTTCGACTATATCAAAGATCTGGGATTGCTTACCCAAAAGCCTGTGCTCTACGTATGTAACGTCGATGAAGAATCGGTTGTAAATGGAAACGCCTATGTGGATCAGGTAAAGGAAGCAGTGAAAGATGAAAATGCCGAAGTACTGATCATCTCTGCCAAAATTGAGTCGGAAATCGCTGAACTGGAAAGCTTCGAAGAGCGTCAGGAATTCCTGAAAGATATGGGACTGAATGAATCGGGCGTAGCGAAACTGATTGTTGCCGCCTACCGGCTGTTGGATCTGTCGACCTACTTCACTGCCGGTGTGCAAGAAGTACGCGCCTGGACCATCACTAAAGGTTTTACAGCACCACAGGCCGCCGGTGTGATCCATACCGACTTTGAAAAAGGATTTATTCGCGCCGAGGTGATAAAATACCAGGATTTCATTACCTTAGGGTCGGAAGCCGCATGCAAGGAAGCAGGCAAGCTAAGTGTCGAAGGTAAAACCTATGTGGTTGAAGATGGCGACATTATGCACTTCCGTTTTAACGTTTAATACAACCCGTCCATGAAGTCGAACTACCTCGTCATTCCGGCCCTCATTATTGCAGTGGCCGCCCTGATTGCCACCACCATTGTGGCCATCACCTTTAAGAATATAAAGAGTGAAAATCAGAGCATTAATACGACCGGTTCGGCCAGGAAAGTCATTGTATCCGATTTAGGGGTACTCAACGGGAGCCTGTCGTCTACGGCCGGCTCCCCTTCTGAAGCCTACCAGGAACTGCGCCGTCAGAGCCCCTTCCTGATCAACTACCTCAAGGAAAAAGGCTTCGAGGAAAGCAAAATCGAATTCAAAACCATTAGTCAGTACCCCAACTACTCCTA
>DAIRDA010000082.1:0-8705 GCA_036796375.1 Albibacterium sp. | reverse complement strand
GACAACTCCATTGGGCAGCGCACTCCTTTTGGAATGTATACGAACGACCCGTCAGAAAATACAGCGGCGTTTAATGCTGCATAAAGATTGTCGGTAGAGGGAACCACCGTACCCAGATACTTTTTAACCAGCTCAGGGTGCTCCTGCACCGCTTCTCCGAAGGAACTGAAAATTACACCTTTCTCCTTCAGTTTGGCCTGGAAAGTCGTTTTTACAGATACCGAATCGAAAACCGCATCTACTGCAACCACACCGGCGAGCACTTTCTGCTCATCAAGAGGAATACCCAGTTTTTTAAAGGTCTCCAAAAGGTCGGGATCTACCTCGTCCAGGCTCTCCAATTGAGGCTTGGGTTTCGGAGCCGCCCAATAAGACATATCCTGAAAATCCACTTCGGGGTGGCGAAAGTTCTGCCATGTAGGAATAGCCTGGGTAAGAAAATGCCTGTAAGCCTTCAAGCGCCATTCCAGCAGCCACTCGGGCTCATTTTTCTTGGCCGATATCAAACGTACCGTTTCTTCGGTTAAGCCTTTTGGGGCTATATCCATTTCAATATCGGTCGTAAAACCGTATTTATATTCTTCGGTAGTTAGTTCTTCTAATAATTGTTTTTCAGAGCTCATTTTATAGAAATTTGAGAAATCATTCTCGAATTGACAATGGAGTGCTAGAATTGTTATCGTCTGACAACATTACAAAGGTACCATTTGCAAGGCAATTAATACCGCCAGCGTTTCAATTTTACTAAATTTTGATAATTAGAATAATTCTTAATTACAAATATACAGCTATTAAATGATATGAGCTTTTATTAATTCCTGCTCCATATCCTGCTGCAGCCGGAGAGCTTCCTCACGAGCTTTTTCAGCAAAATCTTCGCCTTGTGAAGCGTAAATGATCGAACGGGTGGAGTTTACCAACAGGCCGCAATCCGGGTTCATACCGTAGCGACATACATCCTCCAGACTCCCGCCCTGCGCACCCACACCCGGCACCAGTAAAAAATGTTCCGGAGCATGTTTCCGAATTATTTGAAAGGCTTCGCCGCGGGTAGCTCCCACCACATACATCAGATTTTCCGGGGTCCCCCAGGTGTTCGTCTGCTGAATCACTCTCTCAAACAATTGCAATCCATCTTTATCGCTGAAGTTCTGGAAGTCGGCACTTCCGTCGTTGGAGGTCAGTGCCAACACAATCGCCCAGCGATCCGCAAAACCTATAAAAGGCTCAACTGAATCGCGCCCCATATATGGAGCAACGGTAATGGAGTCGAAGCCAAGTCCTGATGAAGCTTCGTCAAAAAAAGCACGGGCGTACATGGCTGCAGTATTACCAATATCGCCGCGTTTGGCATCGGCGATACTCAAACAATTCTTTGGTAAAATCTTCCAGGTCTTCTGAAGGCTCTCCCAACCTTTCAAACCTCTGCTTTCATAAAACGCGATATTCGGTTTATAGGCAACGCATAAATCCTCCGTTGCTTCAATAATCCTTCTATTGAACTCAAAAACCGGGTCTTCATGATCAAGTAAAAAGGAGGGAATTTTATCGATATCGGTGTCAAGTCCTACGCAAAGAAAGGAACGTTTCGATTTGATCGCTTGGATCAGTTGGGATCGTGTCATGGAAATATGAAAATGAAAATAAGGTCACAAAACTATTAAAATGTAAAGTTTAAGACGATTTTTTTAATTTTATTTTTGTTTTTCCGATTCTTATGCATAGAATTGTGCCGTAATCTCAAAATTACTCAAAGTCGAGCATAATCAAAAATTATCTTAGCGCTTAAAACAACAACTACATTCAATGCAGATCTATACCTATTTCGCTAGACTCTGCTAAAAATTGCATAATCCTATTTATTTATAATAATTACTTGATGGATATTAATGAATTGAACGCCAAGCTTGTGTCTGAGCTACGTGAAATTGCCAAGCTAATTGGTATTACGGACGTTGAGAAAATGCGCAAGCAGGATCTTATCAAAAAAATCGTTGCCAGTGAAGATGAGTCGGTTTCTGGCGATACAGAAGCAAAAGCACCCTCCGATGCAACCGCAGAAAACGAACAAAACCCATCAGATAAAGACGCTGTAGCGGCTCAGGAAGAAAACGCAAACGAAAAACCTCGTAAACGCACGCGCCTTCCCAAAACTGCTCAACCCGTGAGCGATAACCGCTCCTTCGACAACCGAAATGCCGGTAAACCAAACCTCTTCCAGGATCTTCCGGAAAAAGCGGAAACTGAAAACCGGGAAGACTCGAGCAGAGCCAGACGCCCGCGTACGGAAAAGGTTGAGCGTGTTGAGCGAATCGAACGCCCCGAAAGAATTGAACGACCCGAAAGAAGCGAGCGGCCCGAAGCTGCTGAACGAAATGAACGAAAAATCGGAAGTGCACAACCGACGAAAGCAGATTCATCAGTCACGCCCTCTTCTGCAGCTGTTTCCAATCTTGATTTCGACAATGTCATTGCCAATGAAGGCGTGCTGGAAATCATGCCCGATGGATACGGATTTCTACGCTCGTCAGACTATAACTACCTTTCCTCGCCGGATGATATATATGTTTCACAATCGCAGATCAAGCTATTTGGTTTGAAAACGGGTGATACGGTTCGAGGAAGTATCAGGCCCCCGAAAGAAGGAGAAAAATATTTTCCGCTGGTACGTGTAGAAGCCATCAACGGACAAAACCCTGCAGAAATCAGGGATCGCGTGCCGTTCGACTATCTTACTCCGCTTTTCCCGACCGAGCGGTTCAAACTCTATAATGGTGCAGGAAATTTCTCTACCCGGATTATCGATCTCTTTACGCCCATTGGGAAAGGTCAGCGGGGATTGATCGTAGCTCAGCCGAAGACGGGTAAAACCATGCTACTGAAAGATGTAGCGAACGCCATTGCCAAAAACCATCCGGAAGCTTACCTCATCATTCTCCTGATTGATGAGCGTCCGGAAGAGGTGACCGACATGGCACGCAGCGTACGCGCCGAAGTGGTGGCTTCTACCTTCGACGAACCTGCAGAGCGACATGTCAAGATCGCCAACATCGTGTTGGAAAAGGCAAAGCGCATGGTTGAATGTGGCCACGATGTCGTCATTCTGCTTGATTCCATCACCCGCCTTGCCCGTGCCTACAATACCGTAGCACCTGCATCCGGAAAAATTCTTTCCGGTGGTGTCGACGCAAACGCATTACATAAGCCGAAACGTTTCTTTGGAGCAGCCCGCAACATCGAAAACGGCGGTTCGCTGACGATATTGGCAACAGCCCTGATCGATACCGGATCGAAAATGGACGAAGTTATTTTTGAAGAGTTCAAAGGAACGGGTAACATGGAACTTCAGCTCGATCGTAAGCTTTCAAACAAACGCGTATTCCCGGCCATCGACCTGACCGCATCAAGCACCCGTCGCGACGATTTGCTGCTCGACAAAGATACGCTTCAACGAATCTGGGTATTACGCAATCACCTGGCCGATATGAATTCAAGCGAATCCATGGAATTCCTTCTTCAGCAAATGCGCGGAACACAAAGCAACGAGGAGTTTCTGATCAGCATGAACCGTTAAATCACCAACATCATGGTTAAACACCTTCCTAATGCAATTACCTGTCTAAACTTATTCAGTGGTTGCATTGGGGTTGTCTATGCCTTCGAGAACAACCTGAAGTATGCCGGCTTTGCGATTCTGGTGTCGGCCTTCCTCGACTTTTTCGATGGAATGGCTGCCCGACTTTTAAACATCAGTTCGCCGATGGGAAAACAATTGGATTCCCTGGCCGACATGGTGAGTTTCGGACTGCTTCCGGCGGTAATCATGTTTCAGATGATTACGCATTCCACCGGATTGTATGAGCAGGTTTCATGGATAGCCTATTTTGCTTTTACATTGGCCATATTCTCGGCCCTTCGCTTAGCCAAGTTCAATATCGACGTGCGACAGGGCGATCGGTTTATCGGCCTGCCCACGCCTTCAGGAGCCCTGGTCGTCATGGCCATCCCTTACATCCTTGAAAAAGGCGGTTTTCTGGGCGATTTCTTTAACAACACGATTACACTGATTGCGCTGACGCTTATTGTGAGCTTACTGCTCGTAGCTGAATTACCGCTGCTTGCGCTCAAGTTTAAAAGCTTCGACTTTGGCTCCAACCAATATCGTTATCTCTTATTGGCTATTGGTGTGATACTTTTCGCAATGTTTAACTTCGCATCAATTCCTTTAATCATTCTTATTTATATACTTTTGTCTATCATTCAAAATAAATTAACAACATGAAGTTCATCGCAGAAATTAATGTAATGCCCTTAAAGGAAATCCTTGATCCTCAAGGAAAAGCGGTTACAGGAAGTATGAAAAACCTGGGTCTGTCCAATATCCAGAATATACGGATCGGCAAACATATCACGCTTGAGGTGGAAGCAGATGATGAAGCTTCAGCTCGTCAGTCAGTTGAACAGGCATGTGAAAAATTACTGGCGAATCTGATCATGGAAAGCTACGAGTATAGCCTTTCAGCTATTTAGTCACCTTCAATACTGTCAGGGGGTCCTTCAGTTCATGCAATAACTCCCTGACAGTCTTGTTCAATACCGGGTGAACCAGATCGGAGGCGATCTCTTCGAGAGGCACCAGGGTAAATTTCCGCTGGGAAAGATAGGGGTGCGGAACGATCAGGTCCGGCTCATATATACATTCATTCCCGTAAAACAATATGTCGATATCGATTAATCTGGACCCCCACTTTTCCTCCCGGGTACGTCCTAATTTCACCTCTATTTTCTGAATGGTCTCCAGCAGCTCACGAACCGTTAATTCTGTATCGACCGCTATTACCTGGTTCAGGTACGCAGGCTGATTTTCCGTTCCCCAAGCCTGTGTTTCATACACAGAGGAAGCACAAATCACCGGCCCGACCTCCTTCTCGATGTTCTGTAATGCAATTGATACCTGAGCAAAGCGGTCACCCAAATTGCCTCCCAGCAGTAAATAAGCTAATGTCATCCCGCAAATTTATTGATTTTTAGTGCAGCATTAATTTTTCGTCGCAATTGATCTCTTTTATTTGTAACACAAGCCAGCTTATACCATCTAAACATAAACAAACATAATTACACTCCATGAAATCATTCTTTAAATACGTTTTAGCAACCGTGGTTGGAGTCATCTTGTCGGGCTTGGTCCTGCTTCTGATTGTCTTCGGAATTCTGGGTGCTATGATGAGTTCTATTGGTAGTGAGGAGGAAGCTGTAGTCGCCGAAAATTCGGTATTACATGTCTCGCTCAACTATCCGATCCCCGAACGTACCAACAAAAACAACTTTTCAGCCTTTAACTTTTCAAGCATGTTCGACGAGCAATTGGGCTTGAATGATATCCTGGCGCGTATTGAGTACGCGAAAACGGACGACCGCATCAAGGGAATATATCTTGACCTGAGTTCGGTAGGCGCCAGCTTTGCCAGCATGGAAGAAATCCGGGATGCACTCATCGACTTCAAAGAATCAAAAAAGTTTATCATTGCTTACAGCGAATACTACTCGCAAGGATCTTATTACATCGCCTCGGTGGCCGATAAAATTTATCTGAACCCAGAAGGTCTGCTAGAGTTTACCGGACTGGCCAGCCAATCGGTATTTTTCAAGGGAGCGCTCGATAAACTAGGAATCGAAGCCCAGATCATCAAAGTGGGAACATACAAAAGCGCTGTAGAACCATTTATTCTTGAAAAAATGAGTGCGGCCAACCGCGAGCAGGTGAGCTCCTACCTGAATTCCATCTACGACCATTACCTGGCAGGGATATCGCAAAGTCGTAAAATTCCTGTCGATAGTCTTCGCCAGATTGCAGACGCTATGAAAATTCAGGACGCACAGAATGCAGTTGATCTTCGCATGGTTGATGCAATCAAATACAAAGATGAAATCCTGGCTGAGTTGAAACAACGTCTGGAGGTCAAAGAAAAACGCAAAATCCAGTCGGTTTCCCTTAACAAATACAATGTTAAGCCGCAGAACAGCACTTCCAAAGATCGTCTGGCCGTTGTTTATGCGGTTGGCGAGATTGTATCCGGAGAGGGCGGCAGCGATCAGATCGGCTCAGAGAAAATCTCCAGAGCTATCCGAACCGCCCGGGAAGACGATAAAGTGAAAGCTGTCGTTTTGCGTGTTAATTCTCCCGGAGGCAGTGCGCTTGCCTCGGATGTCATCTGGCGCGAAGTGCTGCTTACGAAAAAGGTGAAACCCATAATTGTTTCCATGGGCGATATGGCTGCTTCAGGAGGCTATTACATTGCCGCCCCTGCCGACTCAATTTTTGCACAGCCCAATACCATTACCGGCTCGATCGGGGTATTCGGTATCATTCCGAATTTCCAGAAATTTTTTAACGATAAGCTAGGAATCACCTTCGATGTGGTTAAAACAGGTGAATTCTCCGATTTGGGATCACTCGACCGACCGTTGACGGCACAGGAGGAAGCCATTTTCCAGCAGAGTGTAAACAAAATGTATTACTCTTTCACCCAGAAAGTGGCCGACGGACGTAAAAAGGAAAGAAGCTACATTGATAGTATCGGGCAGGGTCGGGTGTGGACCGGCGAGCAGGCGCTTGAGCTCGGACTGGTTGATCGCCTTGGCGGAATTGAAGACGCTATTGCATCCGCGGCCAAAAAAGCTGGAATTGACGACTACAAGCTGGTAAGCTACCCTGCACTCGACGATCCATTCAAAAGCCTGTTGGGATCCAGTGGCGAAAAACTAAGCCTATGGTTTACCAAGAAAGAGCTCGGTGCTGCCTACCCGGTCTACCAGCAGGTTAAAGAAACCATGCAGCAAAGCGGCATTCAGGCACGCATTCCCCATACCATTCATATAAAATAAAGCACAATGACCAATAAAGTAATTGCCCGGGAGTTTAAACGCTATGCACAGCTAATGGAATTTCACGGGCAAAATACTTTTAAAATCAAAGCCGCCAATTCATCGGCTGAAATTATCGGTAAACTGCCCTTTGATGTTGCCTCTAAAAGTACAGACGAGCTCAGCACGGTTTCAGGCATTGGTAAGAGTACCGCCTTAAAAATCCAGGAACTGATCCAGAACGGCACAATCGCTGAGCTTGCAGCACTGGAAGCTCAAACCTCCGCAGGGGTTCTGGAACTATTGAAAATTAAAGGACTTGGCCCCAAAAAGATTGCTCTGATATGGAATGAGCTCGGTATCGACACGATTCCCGAGATCTGGTATGCCTGCAAGGAAAACAAAATTGCAGGCCTGAAAGGCTTTGGTGCTAAAACACAGGCCGACCTTCAAAACCTGCTTGAATTTACGATCGAAAACCAGGGCAAACATCGTTTTGCGGATATCGAACCGGTAGCCGAGGATGTTCTGGCGCTGGCGAGACAGCATTTTAACGTTCCGGTATCGTTTACGGGCAGCTACCGACGGTTAAATTACCTGATAGAAGAAATCGACCTTTTGATTGCCGCCGGCAGCGACGATATAAAAAAATGGGCCGCTTCAAGCGGCGTATTCACAGAAACGGAAACGCAGAATGAAGCCCTGGTCTATCAGCATGAAAGCGGACTGCGCGTGGTGTTCCACGCCTGCAGCCAGCAGGATTTCTATGCCCGGCTCTTCAGTACGACCGGCTCCGAAGGGCACGTGGAGGCAGTGAAAGCACGCCTTGGCGATGAAATACCCGCTTTGGAAAGTGAAGAACAGATTTACAAAAGCGCTAAGCTACCCTATATTGAACCGGAAATGAGAGAGGGATCGGGAGAAGTGGAAATGGCCGCCGCCGGAGCCCTTCCGACACTCCTCAACTTAGTCGATTTTAAAGGCAGTATTCATAACCACAGCACCTGGAGCGACGGGGTGCATTCCATCGAGGAAATGGCGCTCTACTGCCGCGATGTCCTCAAACTGGAATATTTCGGGATTTCCGATCACTCCCAATCGGCTTTCTATGCCAACGGACTGAAAGCGGACCGGCTGATGGCGCAATGGCAGGAAATTGAAACCCTGAACGAAAAACTTGCCCCTTTTAAAATTTTCACGGGCATCGAATCGGATATCCTCTCGAGCGGCGCGCTCGACTATCCTGACGAAATCCTTTCACGATTCGACTTTGTAGTCGCCTCCATCCATTCACAGTTGAATATGGACGAAAAAAAGGCGACTCAGCGTCTTATCAAGGCCATCGAAAACCCTTATACGACCATCCTGGGACACCCCACCGGCCGGAAGCTACTGGTGCGTCGGGCTTACCCGATCGACCATCGGAAAATTATCGATGCCTGCGCAGCCAACGGGGTCATCATCGAGATCAACGCGAACCCCAACCGGCTGGATATCGACTGGAGCTGGATTCCCTATTGCCTCGAAAAGGGGGTGATGCTATCGGTAAACCCGGATGCACACCACACCGCCGAACTATCCTATCTCAAATACGGTTTAAACGTGGCCCGCAAGGGAGGTTTGCCGGCGACAAGCTGTTTCAATTGTCTGGACGGCGGACAGGTGGGCGACTATTTCGCGCAAAGGAAACTCAGAATTAATCGCTAAATTTGGCGGATGATTAGTGAATTAGCCAACCGGGTATTTGTCCAAGCCATCGAAGACTATCACCGCTATGATCAGATCGATCATCCGATAGAAAACCCCTATCCTTCTGAAATGCTCGAGCACCTGCTTTATCG
>DAIRDA010000081.1:0-8731 GCA_036796375.1 Albibacterium sp. | reverse complement strand
ACTAACAATTCCTGCCTGATCGATAGCAAGCTCACGAAGCCCGCTCCGTGGTTCGACCTTTCCTATACCCACTACTTGCGTGACTTCTATGGGACGTGCCGTTGTGTCGGACTGGCGTTCCGGCTGGCTTTCGCTATTGCCGCATCCAGCGAAGTGCCAGATGCATGCTGCAATGAGCGTCTTACTTATAATCTTCTTCATTCTTTAATTTATCCGAAATAGTTCCTTCTTCAACGTATATGATGCGGTCCGCATACTTTCGCAGCCTTAAGTCGTGCGTAACCACCACTACCGCCTTGCCACCCGAAGCAAGCGCGCGTAGCTCTTCCATCACGAATGACGCACTTTTTGAATCAAGCGAGGCAGTGGGCTCATCACACAATAAGATGGGAGGGTCGGTGACCAGTGCCCGCGCGATGGCAACGCGTTGTTTTTGTCCACCGCTTAATTTTCGGGGAAGATTACTCATCTTATCGGACATGTTCACCTTCTCAAGGCTTTCTTTCGCCCGCTTCAGGGCGGATTTTCGGTCTGTTTTCTGCAGAACCAGGGGCTGCAACACGTTCTCCAGCGAGGTAAGGGGTTGTAAAAGATTGAACTGCTGGAACACGAATCCGATTTTGGAAAGCCGAACATCTGCCAGTTTCCGTTCGGGTAAATCACTAACAACCTGGTGATCTATAATCACCTGGCCGCTTGTGGGGTAAATTACAGAACCCAGTAGCGATAAGAGGGTAGTCTTTCCGGAGCCGGAGGGCCCCATGATCAGTGTAAGTTCCTGCGAGTATATGTCGATAGAGCTGCTTGCAAGGGCGGTCACGAGCGTGTCTCCGCTTTGATATTCTTTTTTTGCGTCTTTTAACGATGCGACAATTCTCTTGTTTTGCATATGCGGGGGCAGTAATGCAACAAAAGAAACAATATCTGTGCCTTAATACTTCTAAAAAAGCGCTTTTGGTACTTAGCGGGTAATCATGACATTCAGTGCCTTTGGTTGCGAGCGATGTCTTTCGATACGAATCAGTACGGTATCGCCTGAAGCTTCCACCAGGGTATCCGTAAAATTGGTAACCAATGGCGCCTGCGCTCTCTCGAGGATTTCAGAATAAGTTTTTTCATTGAACTCTGTAATCTGTTCCTGGCTGTAGTTAAAGCCAAGCACCACAAGGTAGATAAGGGGCAAGAGAAGAATATAAAAGGTTGGTATTTTTTTCATAACACCCAAAAGTACTGGTTGTCGTACGCCGATTTTGTAGTATATTCTCCAATCGCTTGTAGTAGTTTGACTACATGTATCGATGGAGAAGTAAAAAAATGCCTAATTTCGCTGGAAATACGCTGTTATGTCGCTTTCTTTAGCTGTTAACTACATTCATCATTTTACGAACCCCTCGGCTCAGGTCTCGGACTACGTAGAGCACCTCCGCAAGCGCGTGATTTACAATTACGCAAAACGGGAGTACGTTGCGCCGATTGAAGCGCTGCGCCGAGCGCTGAAAAATGACACCCGGGAATTGGAAATAACTGATTTGGGAGCGGGTTCTACCATCAATAACAATAAGGTGAAAAAAGTGAGCATGCTGGCTAAACATGCTCTCAAACCTGCGCGGATCGCTGCTTTGATCGGCCGTTTGGCAGAAGAGGTGTCGCCTGCAACGATCGTGGAACTGGGAACCTGTCTGGGAATTACTACCCTATACCTTGCCAAGGCTTCGCCCCAGTCAAAAGTGATCAGCATAGAGGGGTGCCCGCAAACGGCGGCCATCGCCCGTGAAAATTTCGACAAAGCGGATGCTTCTAATATCGAAATACGAGTAGGTAATTTCGATGAGCTTTTTCCTTCTCTATTGGAAGAACTTCAGGGGCTAGGGCTGATTTTTATTGATGGAAATCACCGGAAAGAAGCGACACTAAATTATTTCCGGCTGGCACTTCCGAAGGTGGATGAAGGTTCGGTTATGATCTTCGACGATATTTACTGGAGCGAAGGAATGAAGGAAGCCTGGGACGAAATAAAGGCGCATCCGCAAGTCGCTTTTACCATCGACTTATTTTATATCGGACTGGTCTTTTTTGATAAAAAAGAAGTAAGGGCCGATTACCGTTTGCGTTACCTTTAAGTTTTAGTTCGCTGCGATGTTTTTTTCGATTTTATCGAGAAGTTCGTTGATGTCGAAAGGTTTTGCCAGAAAGTCATCGGCACCTGCAGCCCGCGCTGAACTTTCAATATCGTGACTTGCCGAAATCATAATCACCGGAATGTCGCGCGTACTGTCCTGCTGCTTAAGCTGCTGGCATAGATCGCGTCCGTCCGTTCCCGACATCCATATATCGAGCAAAAGCAGGTCTGGCATTTCCTCAGCCATATTGAGCAACCCGTTCCCGTTTGGATAACATTCAACGTCATATCCTTCGAACTCGAGCATCAGTCGGATTGCATCCAGGATTGCCGGATCGTCGTCGGCTACAATTATTTTTTTTACTTTCTGCATTGTGCGTTATGTAATCTCTTTATCTAACTAAAGGTAAGGAAAAACAGAAGGTAGAACCTTTACCTTCTTCACTCGTCACCCAAATTTTACCATGCTCTCTTTTAATAATTTCAGCGGTAATATAGAGTCCTAGTCCTAATCCCGGGAAGGTGTGTTGCATATCACCGCTTACCCGATAAAACTGCTCAAAAACCCGGCTTAAGTTTGCCTTAGGAATGCCGATTCCAAAATCTTTGACGCTCAGTTGTATCTCATTTCCTGAAACGGACGATCTGACCATTATTTTGTCTGCGTTGGGCGAATATTTGATCGCGTTCGTAATCAGATTTGTTAACACCTGACCGATGCGCTCGCGATCGCCAAAAACAGTGACCGTGGGCGCTAAGTCGGCAATCAGGACATGGTTTTCGGTTGTTCGTTGTAAGTCTTCAAGCAACTCCCGTACCAGATCGTTAAAATCAAAGTTCCGGTCATTAAACTGTAATTTACCAGAGTTAAGCTTTGTGACGTCAAGTAAGTCTTCAATTAGTTTAGTTAGTCGATTCACCTGACTGTCTAGCTTTCTGATCAACCCTGCATCCTTCTCATTTCCATTTTTTAGCATCATTCGCTCCAACACCTGCGTATAGGCTTTGATACTTGTAACAGGGGTTTTGAGTTCGTGACTTGCGATTCCTATGAAATCATCTTTTTGCTGGTGCAGTTGTTTGAGATCTGTTATATCAACCAGGGCTCCGATGTAACCTTTAAAACCTCCTTCTTCATTATATTGCGGACTGCCGCTGGCAACGGCCCAGTGGATTTTTCCATCTACATGGAGGAATCTGAATTCAACTTCAAATACCGACCTCGATCTTGCTGCCTGCAGCAGGCTGGAAGCAATACGCCGGCGATCTTCCTTCACCATGGAATTGATCCATCCTCGGCCCAAGTGTGCTTCATAGGAAAGTCCGGTCCATTCTATCCAGGTCTGGTTAATATACGTAACCGACCCGTCCGAGTCGGCCATCCATAAGCCCGTCGGTACGGCGCTGGTTATATTCCGCAGCAATTCTTCACTGTCGGACACCAGCTTGATCAATTTTTGCTGCTCTTTTTTGGCCTCTACCTGTTCGGTAATATCGAGCGCTGTACCCAACAGGCGTGTTGCCTGCCCGGATTCATATACTACTTTGCCTTCCACGCGTATCCATCGAATACTCTTATCGGCCCGAACCAAACGGAGCTCGTACTGCAGGCGGCCGGAATCAGTGGCATGCTTATGTGCCCGCTGATGGATATATACATCGTCGGGGTGAATCACCTTCAGGTATTCCTCCCGACTGACCGGCCTGTCGAATCCACAGATTTCGGCAAAAACCAGGGAGGTGACAAGCTCGTTCGTCTGGTAATTCAAATCAAAGGTGCCAAGGCCTGTTGCTGAAATGGCCAGGCGGGTACGCTCTTCTGCTTCTTTAAGCCTGAGACGCGTTTGAACCTGATCGGTGATTTCTGTCGCCACACCGATAACGCCGCTGATGCTTCCGTCGTTTTCTCGGAAAGGCTCATAAACAAAATTCACATACACCTCTTCCAGCGTTCCATTCCGCATGATCGGGACCAGCGCCGATTCACCCACATAGGGCTCACCAGTCAATCTGACACGTTCTAAAAGCTCCTCGAATCCCAGCCCTTTTGCGTGCTTTAAAACGTCGAAAACGGGTTTCCCGAACATCTCGTCGGGGGAGCTTCCGTATAGCTCGCATAATGGCGGGTTAATGAGCTCTACGCGATACTCCGGACCCATGAATATTCCTATTCCTACGGGTGCCTGCATCAATATTGAAAACAGTCTTTCCTGCGCCCTTTGCTCCATTTTATGAAGTGCTGTTGTGTTTACAGGGGAATGGATAAGACACTTAACGTTGCCATACTCATCGAGGAGAGGTGTATTGGTTGTCGTCCAGTAACGCTCCTCGAATTCATCGGAACCTCTCACCGGAATGTCGTAGCGGTAGTCATACATCGTGTGCGGCTTCTTCGTTTGAATCGCGCGTTCAAAGGAAGCGATCGTCAGGGCAATATTCTCAGAAATGACATCGTCAGGACTTGCCGGAAAGACAGTAAAGACGGATTTCCCAAGGAGGTCGGCGCGCGTTGAATTGGTCCGCATCAGGTAGGCCTGGTTGACATCAATGATGGTATATACAGGTGAGTCTGCCGCAATAATTAATTTAGCTGCAGGAGACTGATCAAATATCTGATGATAGTCTATTGTTGGTATATCGTCACTTTTTTCCATGAGAAATTTCCATTGAAACAGTGGTTCCTTTACAGCGGGCGGCATGCACACCACCGGCCATACGCAGGTGATTGCAAACTGAAGAAGCTATTTGCGAAATACAGAATTTGTTCACGTACTATTGGCTTTATAATCTGAAATTTATCTTATACATTTTTAATGCCGGAAAGCAAACGTATAGCAAAACTGTATAAATCTTTGATAAATGTTTTGTCCGATTTCAAAAGAAAGGGCATATTTACGCTCAATTGATTGATTTGATGTATGGAAGAAACTAAATATGTGATCTATGGGGCAGGAGGCCATGCCCGGGTGTTGCGAAATTTGCTCACGTCAACCGACTCGTCTGCAGAACTTCTGTGCTTTTTTAACGACGCAGAGAAGCCTCACGAAGTGGACGGTACCGTTGTGTTTCCTTACAGTGCGGCCGTTTTTCCGGAGGCGGTAATGTTGCTCGGAATCGGGAGTGCTAAAATAAGAAAAAGTCTGGCTGAGAAGGTTTCCCATCGGATAGCAACCCTGATCCATCCGAGCGCCTTTATTGCCGACGATGTGGAAATTGGTGAAGGCACCGTTGTATTGCCGCAGGCCGTTATCCAGTCGGGCGCTAAAATTGGTAAACATGTGATCATCAATTCGCATGTTTGTGTGGATCACGATGCGGTAGTGGAAGATTATGTAACTACCTATCCGGGAGTATATATCGGCGGAGAAGCCCTGGTAGGCGAGGGTTGTCTGCTTAACCCGAACGCCGTGGTCATGCGATTTACGGTGGTTCCTCCCTATATCGAAGTGATGCCGGGGGAAGTATTTCATCCGGATTTTCTATAGAGAATGTAAACCGGTCTGCCACTTGATAATGGCAGACCCGGTAAATGTGGAGTGACTACTTATTCTCCCTGATCATCGTCATGCCTTTGGTCCAGCGGGCCAGTTCCTGAAGCATTAGTTCGGCCGACTTGCTTACGATTTCGTTCGCTTGCATTTTACCGTTTTCATCAATCTGCTCCAGTAGGGAAGGGATGGTTACCGATTCGGCGATAGACACAACCTTTAACGAAAGTAAATCTGCTTTTAAATTGGCCAAGGCGCGTACTCCAGCGAAAGAACCGACTGAGTAGCTCACTACGCCAGCTGCCTTGTATGCCCACTCGTGGATCAGGTACTCGAGTGCATTCTTCAGCGGAGCAGGATAACTGTAGTCGTATTCAGCTGTCACAAAAATAAAGGCATCTGCCTCGCTGATCCGGGCGCTCCAGGCTTTGGTATGGTCGTGCTGATATTGCTGCATGGCCGGATGATTTGCCTCATTCATTAAGGGAAGGTTGATTTCACCCAGATCGAACACCTCTACGTTGAAAAGGCCCGATTTCTTTGCGAGACCCGCGATCCATTCCGCTACCACCGGTCCTTTACGGCCTGGCCGGATGCTGGAAGAAATAATTTTTAAGTTGTACATAGTTAATTAAGTTGTAATGGCGCAAAGTTATCATATTCGACGTGGCTCCTGAGCCTAAAAATGGATTATGACCGGAGTTTGAAATTCTTGCTATCTTTGATGCATGGTTTCTAAAAGGCCGGGGGCTTCCAATAAATATTTGTCTAATATCCTATCAGGGGTTTTGGTAGTTTTTCTGGTGGCGATGGTTTTCGTACCTTCCTTTAAGAGCGGAGTTATGAGACTAATGTTGCAAACGGGTTTGTTTACACCAGTTATTCCCGCTGCAGAGGCCTCAGAGCGGAGTGCTGAATTTGCGACTAACAGCGTAGAAGAAGAAGTACTGTTTCAGGATCCCTCAGGTCATGTCATTGAACTAGGAGATCAGAAGGGGAAGGTGGTTTTTCTTAACTTCTGGGCAACGTGGTGTCCGCCTTGTATCGCCGAAATGCCATCTATTCAAAATCTGTATAAAGAGTTTGCAGATAACGATCAGGTTGTGTTTATGTTGGTCGACGTTGATAATAATCCTGAAAAGTCGGCGAAATTCATGTTGAAACGGCAATATAATATGCCGGTTTATTATCCTGCCGGACCAATTCCATCTTCCTATATGGATGGGTCGATACCGACTACCCTGGTAATAAATAAATACGGTCAGGTAGTTTTGAGGCACGAAGGCATGGGCGACTACTCCGCGGAAAAATTTAAAACCTTTATTCAGAAATTAATTGACGAATAATCAATAAGCGTTTTCTTATGAATATTATTAATGAAATAAAAAGGCGTATTGCCTTTATTGGAATTCTTTTTATAATGGTACTGACTGCCTGTTCACCGGCATCGGAAGATGAGAACGGTTCTTTCCAGATGGATGGTCAGATTTTGAACGCGTCCGATATCGATAAGGTTTTGCTCTACGAAGGGGAGGTGCTGGTCGATTCGGCAATGCTCGACGCTGACAAAAAGTTTACGATCAAAAGAACCGTTGCTGAACCTGGAATGTATACCTTGTTAGTTGGGTTCCGGCCTTATAACCTGATCCTTCAAAATGGTGAAACGCTCAATTTTAAAACCGATTTGCAGCAGGGCGATCAATACGAGATAGAAGGTTCCGAAGTAAATGTAAAGATGCGCGAACTCCACAGCTTACGCCTGCGGGTGCAAAGAGAGCAAAACGCAATTCAGGACGAGTATGAACGTCGGATGGAGGCAGGGGAGAAACAAGAGTCTGTACAGACCGAGCTTCGCGAAAAAAGTCAGCTTTCGATGGATGCCGCCGCAAAGGCCATCTTCGATTTTTCGCATTCCAACCGTGAAAATCTGGCTGGTTTATATGGCATGCTTTTTCTTTATTCAGTTGATCCGGGCGGCTATGAGGCGGAATTGATCCGCTATACGGAAGAAGCGAAGGAAACGTTTCCCAATAATACGACCTTCAAGTTTTTTGCCGATCATATGGCTGAAATGAAAGGGCTAAGCGTAGGGCAGATGGCGCCCGATTTTTCCTCTACTACTCCAGACGGTAAAACCGTTACGTTGTCTGATTTTCGGGGCCAATACGTGCTTCTCGACTTTTGGGCGGCCTGGTGCGGGCCATGCCGTGAAGAAAATCCAAACATTGTAGCCCAATACAATGCATATAAAGATAAGGGCTTTACCGTCTTGGGTGTATCCCTTGATCGGACGAAAGACGCTTGGGTAAAAGCCATTTACGAGGATAGACTGAGTTGGATGCAAGTCTCCGATTTGAAAGAGTGGAACAGTGAAGCCAGTCAGCTGTATAAGATAACGGCCATACCTGCCTCGTTTATGATCGATCCGGATGGAAAGATTGTAGGGAAAAATTTGCGTGGCCCCGCCTTGAAGCGGTTTCTTCAAGAAACCTTTCAGTAAGCCCTTCGGAAAATACGTAGTTTCCAGCATTTTCCACGGTTCGGGACTCTGCGCAGCGTCGTTTTGATAATCATTTCTCGGGATTTCTGGTGTTGTTTACGCATACACTAACGGAAAGTACCCTAATGGCTAGTGTTTAGTACTCATTTTGGTTTTTGGCCTTATAAAAGGCAGCATATTTGTTTTAGTTGGTTCGGAATTTATTGTTAATCCTAAACCCTATTACAATGAACACATTAGAATTCGAATCACTTGTTACCAATCATGCACCAAATTTGAAAGTATATGCTTTGCATTTTACACGCGACGAACAAGATGCACAGGATCTTGTTCAGGACACGGTGTTAAAGGCGATGACTTACAAAGAAAAATTCCAGCCAAGCACTAACCTGAATGGATGGTTATATACCATCATGAAAAATACATTTATTAATAATTATCGCCGCATGGTACGTCGCAGCAATGTAGTTAGTCAGACGGAAGAAATTCATTCCGGCCACTTGCTGTATAGTTCGATCGACAATAAAGGAGAGAACAAATTTGTGATGGAAGATATTCAGGAGGCCATGGGCAAGTTGCCGGAGGAGTATTATACACCTTTCACCATGTACTTTGAAGGTTATA
>DAIRDA010000080.1:0-8772 GCA_036796375.1 Albibacterium sp. | reverse complement strand
GAGCAATCAAAGGGCCGCTTACATACCAGGGCCAGGGGGCGAAAATCCATTCCATTATTTACAATTTTGAAGTAATGCAAAGCTAACACGACAAAAATGGATGGAGTGTTACCTGGGTTACACAAGAAAGAATCATGGTTAAAATAAATCATCCCGCCAAAACTGTTATATTGCGAGCTTTTAGTTTTCGAGCATGATGTTTGTTTATAGCGAAACGACTAAATAAACATCCGAATAGCATCCAAGAAGTGGAAAACCAAGAGAACAACGTTACTAACCAGATGAACAAACTGTTTCGTCGATTCAATATTCGTTCTGAACAGGAAGACTACGCGGTGATCCATCAGGTGATGGAGAGCGGAATCGTATTTAAAGGGACGAATCTGTGGATTTTAATATTCGCAATTTTTATCGCATGCGTGGGCTTAAACGTAAACTCCACCGCGGTGATTATTGGTGCCATGTTAATATCGCCACTGATGGGACCGATTATCGGGATGGGTTACAGTTTGGCGACCTACGACTTCGGCCTTTTAAAAAGAGCGGCGTCTAATTTTGGCTTTGCCGTTGTCTCGGGATTGATCACCTCTACCCTATACTTTTTGGTTACGCCTATAAGCGAAGCACATTCTGAACTTCTGGCCAGGACGCAGCCCAATATATACGATGTATTGATCGCCCTTTTCGGGGGCCTGGCGGGTATCATTGCTATGTCGAGCAAGGTGAAAGGGAATATTATACCGGGGGTTGCCATTGCAACGGCGCTGATGCCGCCCCTTTGTACGGCCGGTTACGGCCTCGCCACAGCCAACTGGAGCTTTTTCCTTGGAGCCTTTTATTTATTTACCATCAACACGGTTTTTATCGGAGCCGCCACGCTGATAACCGTGCGTCTCCTGAAGTTTCCGGTAATCAATTATGCTGACCCGAAGCAAAAGATAACAGCAAACCGGTGGGTAACCTTTATTGCGCTGATGACCATGATTCCAAGTATCTATTTTGGATACATCATGGTTCAACAGGAAAACTACAATCGATATGCAACTTCATTCATTAATAATGAGAGCTTTATAGAGGGTGATTATCTGCTTCAATCGAACATTAATGCGGCCAGTAAAAAAATATCGCTGGTCTACGGTGGAAAAGAGATTACAGAAGAGGAAAAGGAGGAGTTAAGAAGCAAGTTAGCGTTTTATGGACTGCAGGGGACCGAGCTTTCCATTCAACAGGGCTTTCAGGTTGCTGATGTTGACTTGTTCAGAAACACCGCCCAGGATCAAACCGTTATAGAATTGAATAGACTCAGGCTGGATCTGGCCAATAATCAGGCAAAACTAGATAGTATTTCGAAAAACGAAGAACTGGGACGAGTTATTTACCGAGAAGTAAATACCCTTTTCCCTCAGATAATTTCTTGCTCGGTGGGCAGGCAAGTGTTTTATACTGACTCGGTTACCACTCCTTTTTACGTTGTTGTGGTAGGCGCCGACGCACAGATTCCTGTGGCCGATCGCCGAAAACTGCAATCCTGGCTTTCTTCGCGACTAAACGCCGATTCTATCCAGTTATTTGTGGCTAACTGATGGTTGCCTGTAGTGCAGTATGGAATGTACAAGGAAGTAACTGACCGCCGAAGCACTCAACCCGAAAACGTTAGGGTCTAACTGAAAAGGTAAATCAACGTTTCCAATGATCAACGCAATGGTGACGGTTCCTCCAACAATCATCGATGTTAACGCCGCACTTGCGTAGCGCGTCCGTAAAAACATAGCTCCTACAACCGGAACTAACAAACCTGACACCATAAAGGCATAAGCATAGAGCATGAGTGAGAGCACGTTCTCCATCGTTGTGGCCAACAGGATGGCC
Organism: Albibacterium sp.; assembly: GCA_036796375.1. Taxonomy (GTDB): domain Bacteria; phylum Bacteroidota; class Bacteroidia; order Sphingobacteriales; family Sphingobacteriaceae; genus Albibacterium. Next base: position 6,903 of record DAIRDA010000080.1, on the reverse strand, counting down.
AAGGCACCGAGCAGAAAAGTCGATAATTGGGAATAGCGAACAATCGTTTTTCCATTTTTCCGCTTATCGGGAATTAAATCGCCTACTACGCTCCCTGAAGCAGCCATTAAACAACTGTCTGCTGTTGAAAGAACGGCAGAAAAGTAAGCGGCAATAACAATACCGGTAAACCCAACCGGCAGGATGTGTTGAATTAATAAAGGCAGCCCCATTTCACTATCGTGCAAAACCCCTCCCGCAACCGGAACAACTCCTTGTTGAACAGCAACATTCGCCAGCATTCCCAGAATTACACCCGTAAAGGCCATAAAAGGCCACTCAAGGATGCCCGCAATAAACCATGCCCTTTTTGCAGCTTTTTCATCCTTGCAGGCGAAAATTCGCTGGTAAAGCGTCATGCCAACAAACCATATGGGTATAATGGTTACACTCCAGTTTACAACCATTTGCCAGGTAAGGTTTCCGGTTAAGGACAGCATGTCGTCGCTCAGGTATGGAACAATGCCATCATACCCGCCGAGGGCGATCCACGATAAAGGGATCGCAACACACATTAAGCCCAGTAGTAGTATGATCCATTGAACAACGTCGGTATAAATTACCGCCTTCATACCGCCGAGCATCGTGTAAAGAACGGCGATGGCACCCATGATCACCAGCATCGTATGAACCCCTAATCCGGGAAAGGAGGTTGATACCAGCTTTGCTCCGGCCAGAAATTGCGAGCTTGTAAAACCTGTGTAGCCAATGATACAAATAATGGCTGCCGCAAAGGCCACTTTTCGATCGTACAAAAATCCAAATACCTGCGCCATTGTCATAAAGTGGGCGTTTCTTTCCCGCTGCCATTGATATACCCTGGGTATTAAAAGGACAGCACTTAACCACGCGCCGATCAGCCCGGTAAATAGCAGCCAGGAGCCGGACAGGCCCATCGCGAAGCCTACGCCGCCTAATCCAATGGAAAATCCACCCCCGACATCCGTCGCAACCACCGACAGTCCGACATGCCCGCTTTTCATTTTCCCACCCCCAATGAAATAGTCTTTCTCGCTTTTGTTTTTTCTGGAAAAGAAAAAACCTACGGCAAGCATAATAAAAAAATAGACAATGAAGATGATGGTATCAATCCAATTCATAATTTTCGGGATTTGCTATCTGAAGGACGAACTCCCTCCGAAGAAAGAGAACCGATATTTGAGGAACCGGCGAAAGCCGTTCCTGCATTAAAGTCTACAAAGGTAACAAAGTCATTCAAAAAACCATATCTATTGGTATTTTGAAGGCATAATCATCGACTAATGATCGAAAGTCTGCTTAAACACATAGGAAATTTTATTCCCGTTTCCGAAGGGCTAAAGGCAAGAATCGCCTCTCTTTCAAAATCGGAAAGAGTGGAAAAAGGCAAATTCATTCATCGCCCGGAAATGAAAACTGGCAAGCGGTAAGAAGCGAACTAGGCAATTAATACGGAAGACTAGGCCTCCTGCATCGATCGTTTCGTTTTTCTGTAAACACACTTCCCGTAGATGTTCCGCTTGGCAAAGCGATTCAGGTTTTCGCTGTTCACCAGTTTCAGATACATTTTTTTGTCAACTCCGAAATACTCATAGCAGTTACCGTCGAGGTAGGTAATTTCCAGCACCATCCCTTTGTGTTGGAAGTCTTCAATTCCGGATTCATTGATGGTAGCGGTATAGGCCTCCAAGTTGGCCGCGTGGGTTTCCGGGGCAATGCTGATTAGGAAATGATAGCCGTCGATAATCTTACGACTGTTAACTTCTGCTTGCTCTTTCAATGCGTCGCCGTCCTGAAACTTGTCTGGATGCCACTCCTTCACCAGGTCCCGATAGCTTGTTTTTAAACTCTTTAGCTCGATTTCTTTCTCAACTCCAAAAAGCTTTTTGTATTCGTTAATGCGTTTCATAGACTGGCGTTTTTTGCGGATGCAAAACTACGGTATTAATTTGCCAATTAAGCAATTGCCTGGAAATTAACGAAAAGATAAATTGAGCAGCGTTGAGAATAAAATACTTATCGTATATTTACGATATAATTAGAAGAATTAAAAATGAAGCAGGAAGAGTTCTCAGTGAATGATTTGAGCATAGCGAAGTATGCGAAAGCACTCTCCCACCCGGCTCGTGTGGCTATTCTTAATCTCTTGGTCAGGAAACAAGCATGTATTTGCGGCGACATCGTCGACGAATTGCCTTTGGCGCAGAGTACCGTATCGCAGCACTTAAAGGTGCTTAAGGATGCAGGTCTTATTAAGGGAGAAATTGAGGGCGCCACGGTATGCTATTGCATTGACGAAAACGAGTGGAAGAATGCTAAGAACCTGTTCGGCGATTTCTTTTTGACTTACAACGTTTCGTCGGCTAATTGTTGCTGACATTTTTTTTGAACAAATCAATCGTTAAATGACGATATACATCACCGGAACATCATCGGAAAATAAACAACAGACAAATGAAATTATCAGAAGTTAAACATCACTTAAGCACTGCAGAAGCGGTTAATTTTAAATTGGAAGACGGTTCCATGGTTCCCGAGCATTTCCATGTGACGGAAGTTGGGATTATCAGCAAGCAATTCATCGATTGCGGCGGTACGGTAAGGAATGAGAAAGTAGCCAACTTTCAGTTGTGGGATGCCGACGATTTTGAACATCGCCTGAAACCAGGGAAACTATTAGACATCATTGCGCTTTCCGAAAAAGTGCTGGGCATGGAAGATCTAGAAGTCGAAGTGGAATACCAGGCGCAAACCATCGGGAAGTACGATTTATCGTTCGACGGGAAAGACTTTGTTCTTCTGGCAAAAATGACGGATTGCCTTGCGCCTGAAAAGTGCGGCGTTCCGGCTGCAAAGCCGAAAAGAGAATTCGTTAATCTGCAGGTTGACAATCAGAACGCCTGTACGCCTGGTGGCGGATGTTGCTAAAACCTCCATTCTATGTCTATAAATCATTGTGCCCCTGCCGCCGAACGCAAAAAAATCGGATTCATTAACCGATACCTGACGCTATGGATCTTTATCGCCATGGCCATAGGGGTTGCCATCGGCTATTGGGTTCCCTCCTCTTCGGGATTTATCAATTCCTTTTCCAGTGGAACGACCAACATTCCTCTGGCGATCGGACTCATCTTGATGATGTATCCGCCATTGGCAAAGGTGAAATATGAAAACCTGGGTCAGGTGTTCAAAGACACCAAAGTATTAAGTGTTTCACTGATCCTGAACTGGGTGATCGGCCCCGTTCTCATGTTTATTTTGGCCATTACGTTTTTAAGGGATTACCCGGAGTATATGATCGGACTCATCCTGATTGGTCTGGCCCGCTGCATTGCCATGGTGGTCGTATGGAATGAGCTGGCGGAGGGAAACCGGGAGTATGCGGCAGGGCTGATTGCGCTGAACAGTATTTTCCAGGTACTATTCTATAGCATTTTCGCATATGTGTTTATCACCGTGCTACCTCCGCTATTCGGCATCGAGGGAGCGGTGGTGAATATCACGATGGGTGAGATCGCCAAAAGCGTGGGTATTTACCTGGGTATTCCCTTTCTGATGGGCGTGATCAGCCGATACGGCCTTATCCGGCTGAAAGGCGAGCAATGGTTCGAAGAGAAATTCGTGCCTTTTATTTCCCCCATTACCCTTACGGCTTTGTTGTTCACCATCGTGATTATGTTCAGCATAAAAGGCGAACTGATTGTTAAAATCCCTTTCGACGTCGTACGTATAGCCATTCCCTTGATCATCTATTTCAGTTTGATGTTCCTCATCAGCTTCTTTATCGCCAAACGCTTCGGGGCGGATTATTCCAGAAATGCTTCCATCTCCTTTACCGCCACCGGCAATAATTTTGAACTGGCCATTGCGGTAGCCATCGGTGTGTTCGGCATCAACAGCGGACAGGCTTTCGCCGGCGTTATCGGCCCACTGGTAGAGGTGCCCGTGCTCATTGGTTTAGTGAACGTCGCCTTCTGGCTGCGGGATAGATATTACAAGCCAAAGAACTCACAAATGCAGACCTCCTAACCCTCTTAAGATTATGACTCACACCTCATCCTTACTACCTGGATTACAAGATCTGATCAGTCAACTGAACCTGGAATCGATCAGCGATGAACGAAAGAAGATTTTACGGCCTTTGACGCAGTTCATCCGAGCAAAGGTGGAAAGGCAAGAACCAATACGAATCAATTTTATATGCACGCATAATTCGCGAAGAAGTCATATATCGCAGGTCTGGGCGCAGGTCGCGGCCGCCTACTTTCAGATACCTGATGTCCATTGCTATTCAGGCGGCACGGAAGAGACTGCCTTATTTCCAAAAGTTGCGGAGACTTTGCAACAGCAAGGGTTCAGTGTATTTAAAATTGCGGAAGGCGGAAACCCTGTCTACGCCATTAAGTACGATGAGAATGCATCGCCTGTTATCGGCTTTTCGAAGAAATATGACAGTCCCTTCAACCCCACAGGTAGTTTTGCGGCGGTGATGACCTGTTCGCAGGCTGACGGCGGATGTCCTTTCATCGCGGGAGCAGAAAAAAGAATACCCATTACCTTTGAAGATCCTAAAGGGTCAGACAATAGCCCCGAGCAAATGCAGGTGTATTCCCAACGAAGCCTGCAGATCGCCACCGAAATGTTCTACGCTTTTTCGCAGATTCGGTCGAATGAGTAGTACGACCTTGAAAAATAATTAATGCCGGTCCGTCAATAATTTTTCTCCCTCAGTGTTGTTTTGCTGTATCGCCAGGTCCAGTGCTGTGAATCCTCTGGTGTCGCGTTTGGTATAATCGGCGCCCTTGGCCAATAAGAGCGCTACCAGATTATTCCTTCCGAACATCGCGGCAAACATCAGGGCCGTACCTCCATTGCCATGTTGCAGATCGAGATCTGCGCCGTATTGAACAAGTAGCTCTGCCAGCCTCGGGTATCCTTTGAATGCAACGCCCATCAGGGCGGTATTTCCTCCAAAATCGCATGCATTCACATCAGCGCCTGCTTCCAGGAGAATCTTGGCCGACTCGTACTGATTGTTATAACAGGCGATAATAAGGGGGGTATATCCTCGCTCGTCCCTAACATTCAGATTCACACCCTTCTCTACCAACTCCTTCAGTACATCGGTACGTCCCTGTCGTGCGGCAGGAATAACATAGTCGTCTAATGGTTCCATAATTAGCTATTTCCCTTGAGGTTTTTAGACCAACGCCGGCGTTGGCCAAAAGTTTTTAACCGATTCAAACAATCGATTGTTTCATATTGTTGTAAATCAAATCATTACAGAACTCCACCTTTAAACGTCGGATCCATGCAAGAAAAAAACAAACCAACTACACCGGAAAATGCTAAATCGAAAGACCTGAAACCTGAAACTTCGGAAGCCCTGAATGCCTTCAATACGACCAATACAGGTGTGAAAATTAACAACGATCAGGACTCACTGAAAGCGGGCGAACGCGGGCCTTCGCTATTGGAAGACTTTATTATGCGTGAGAAATTAACGCATTTCGACCATGAGCGGATACCCGAACGGGTCGTTCATGCGCGCGGCACGGGCGCCCATGGTGTTTTTCAGGTTTATGAGTCGCTTGCACATCTGACAAAAGCGGAGTTTCTGCACGACCCGACGGCCCTGACACCTGTATTCGTTCGGTTTTCAACGGTAGTTGGCTCCCGCGGATCCTCCGATCTGGCACGCGACGCGCGTGGATTTGCTGCGAAATTCTATACAAACCAGGGAAATTTTGATCTGGTAGGCAACAACATTCCGGTTTTCTTTATCCAGGATGCAATGAAATTTCCTGATCTGGTGCATGCTGTTAAGCCGGAACCCAACAATGAAATACCGCAAGCCACGGGTGCTCACGACACATTCTGGGACTTTATTTCCCTGATGCCTGAATCGACCCACATGATTATGTGGCTGATGAGCGACCGCGCTATTCCCAGAAGTTACCGAATGATGGAAGGTTTTGGTGTTCATACCTTCCGTTTCGTCAACGATAAAGGTGTTTCTCACTTTGTGAAATTTCACTGGAAGCCCTTGCTCGGGGTGCATGCGGTTGCCTGGGACGAAGCACAGAAAATATCTGGTCAGGACCCTGATTTCCATCGGCGCGACTTATGGCAGGCGATCGACAGCGGTTCATTCCCCGAGTTTGAATTAGGCATTCAGGTGGTGCCGGAAGAAGACGAGCACCGCTTTGGCTTTGATTTGCTCGATTCAACGAAAATCATCCCGGAAGAATTGATTCCGGTACAACGGGTGGGTAAACTGACCCTCAACCGAAACCCCGATAACTTTTTTGCAGAGACCGAACAGTCGGCCTTTCACGTAGGCCATGTGGTTCCCGGAATCGACTTCACCAACGATCCCTTGCTGCAGGGCCGCTTGTTCTCGTATACCGATACACAGCTGATCCGTCTGGGGGGACCTAACTTTCAGGAGATACCCATTAACCGGCCGATCGCCCCTGTGCACAATAATCAGCGCGACGGTTTCATGCGCCAGACGATTAACCGGGGGCGGGTGAGTTACGAACCCAATACGCTGGAAGGTGGTTATCCGAAGCAGGCAACGGAAGCGCAGGGCGGATTCACAAGCTACCCCGACCCGACCGGACCAAGCAAGACCCGTGGCCGAAGCAGGAGCTTCTTCGATCATTTCAGTCAGGCGCGCATGTTCTACAACAGTCAATCAGAACCAGAAAAGAAACACATTATCGATGCTTTCAGCTTTGAGCTTGGAAAAGTGGAAACAGTAGCTATCCAGAAACGCATGGTAGGCATCCTTACCCAGGTCGATCGCTCACTCGCCGCTTCGGTTGCTGAGGCATTGGGCGTTCCGGTACCTGAGGAGCCTGAATACCCCATGAACCATAA
>DAIRDA010000079.1:0-8797 GCA_036796375.1 Albibacterium sp. | reverse complement strand
AAAAAAAACGCCCTCGACTTTCATCAAGGGCGTTTGGCTATTCTATGCGGAGAGACTGGGATTCGAACCCAGGATACCCTTGCGAGTATACAAACTTTCCAGGCTTGCTCTTTCGACCACTCAGACACCTCTCCGGATTATTTGAGTGTGCGAATTTACAGCTAATAATGATAAAATAAAACTATTGAGCGAAATAAAGCAAATCCGCTTATTCCGTTCCTTTCTTCACCGGCATTTTTGCCTCTTCCCAGCTCAGCATTCCGCCTTCCAGATTCACAATCTTGGTAAAGCCCATTTCGCGTAGCTTTTCAGATGCCGCCAGACTTCGCTTGCCCGAGCGGCAATATACCAACACAGGCTTGTCCTTATCCAGCACATCTGCTTCGGTGGCGAAGCTTTCAGAATTGACATCAATGTTGATAGCATCGTCGATATGTCCGCTCTGATATTCCTCTGCGGTCCGCACATCAAGCACCTGTACTTCGTCGAGCAGTAATAACTGATTGAATTGTTTGGTATTTACAGTTTGAATTTTGCCTGCGGAGCTCACGCGCGAAACCGGAGCGGTGCCGCTGCGGGTGTTCGCACTCACCGTGCTGGTATCCGCTACGCGGCCGGTTTCACTGACAACCCTTCGTGTGGTGCAGCTGCTTAGCAGGGCTGACACTACGAGCGCGCACAATGCGCTGGAAAATAATTTTCGATTCATGGTGGATATCTTAAATCAAGCGAATTTCAAAAGTTGTGCAGCAAGTTCATGTGCAGGGCGAACTCCGCTTTCCCTCCATTTCTGTTCACCCTTTTTGAAGATGATCAGGGTGGGTACGCCCTGTATGCCGTAAGCCGACGCAACGGTGGGGTTTTTATCCACATCCACTTTAATAATGGTTGCCCTGTCGCCAACGGTTTTTTTAAGCTCGTCGAGGATAGGCTGCATCATCTTGCATGGGCCGCACCACTCGGCAGAGAAGTCGACCAATACCGGCTTGTCTGCATTTAGTATTTCTGAAAATTTGCTCATAACAGTAAAACAGTCGGGTGTATAAAATGTTCTTTAAATTGTATTAAAGGTATTCTTTTATTGAGCAAATCTAATTGTTCAAATTGTATCTTTGTTGAAATACTCAAACTATGCAAGAACTCTACCTCAAATCCTTGTCGCTTATTCTGTTCGTCGTTTTTGCCATCGTACCTGGCAAGGCGCAAACCGTTAAAACCGATAAAAAACTGCAGCAAGCGTTGACCGATCTCACCAAAGATTTTAAAGGTCAGGTAGGAGTGTACGTTTATCATTTGAAAACGAATAAAGAAGCAGCCGTCAATGCCGATACCATTTTCCCGACGGCCAGTGTCGTCAAAGTTCCTATCCTGATTGGTTTATTCGATAAGATCGCCCAGGGGGAAATCACCCTGACGCAGTCGCTTACCTACGATTCCAAGCGCAGCTATGGTGGATCCGGACTCATGCAATTCTACAAAGACAGTGCGCAAACCGATGTGCGTACCCTGGCGTCACTCATGATTATGTATTCTGATAATGTCACATCGCTGTGGAGTCAGGAGCTGGCCGGAGGCGGAGAAGCAATCAATGCCCTGATGGCTAAGCTGGGCATGCAACATACCCGCGTGAATTCACGCACCAAAGGCCGCGAGAGCGATTGGGAGCTCTACGGTTGGGGACAAACCACCCCGCGTGAAATGGCCACATTATTGGTGAAAATGAGAAAGGGGGAGTTGGTCGACAGAACGGCGAGCGACCAGATGTATCGTCTCATGACCAACGGCTTCTACACCGATAACGGTGCTTCGCAAATTCCGCCCTATGTTCAAACGGCATTAAAAACCGGCTCTGTGAATGCGTCGCGTTCCGAACTGCTGATGGTAAACGCCCCCGGAGGCGACTATGTCATGTACATTGGTACAAAGGACATTGAAGATCAGAGCTGGACCTACGACAACGAGGCTGCCGAGCTAATGAGGAAGATTTCTTCCTATTTGTGGAGCTATTTCGAACCTAAATCCGATTGGAAAGCCGAACCTGGCACCCCTGCCATGATCAAGGGATTACCCTATTAATTGACGCTATTTACCTATATTTGTATAATTCCTGGTGAGTTCATGATTAACTATTTAAAAGAAAGCACATTTGCCATTAACGATGTTATTAGCGATGCGTGGGACGTTTTAGTAAAACGTTACTTCGCTATTGCCGGCATTTGTTTCCTGTTGTTCCTTATTTCCAACGCATCGGCAGTTTTGGCCATGTTTATGAGTTCGATCAGCATCGTGCTGAGCGTCTTTATGGCAGCACTGTTTCTGGTGTTATATTTCGCAATCCAGCTAACGCTCTTCAAGCACATCTTTCAGGTGCTAGACCGCGAGCCGGGGGATGTGCGATTAAGCAGAAGTTTCCCTGCCGTAAAAGAAATGGTGTACTTTTTCACCTGTGCAATCACGGTAATCGTGGGTGTCTTTGCCATTTATATGTTGATATCGCTGCTTTTCTTTCCATTGATCTATGCCACCGGTGTAGACGCCATGGTACAGATCGTCTTTGTCATCACGTTTATCCTGGTGTCGTATATCCTGCTACGAATCCTTTTCTTCCCGTTTTTCATTCTCGATAAGGGTGTCAAGCCTTTCAAAGCACTGCGTCTCAGTCTGGCCATCACCCGTGGAAATTTCATGCGGATTATATTGCTCATCGGCTTTTTTGCGTTATTTGGATCTATGTATCTTTATTTCAGCTACCGCGGCTATCATGCACTCTCTACCTTTTTGAGTCTTGTAAACTCTTTTGTCATTATCCCGCTGTCAAGTGTTGCTTTTGTCATTGCCTACCGTAAAATGATGAACGATTATAAAGGCGATGCCGATCCGACTGTATTGGGCAATATTATCTGATTCTGTTTATGGGTATCAAAGCATCTTTGAGTAAAATATATGCGGCCATCAATGCGCGGAAAATTTCCAGATGGCGCTCAAATGCCGTGGCTATTCAGGAGAACGTGTTTCACCAATTGCTGGATGCGGCCTGGCATACAGCCTTTGGTAAAGATCATCAATTTACCGAAATCAGAAATTACGAAGATTTCAAAAAGCGTGTCCCGATCAGGGATTATGAAGGACTGCGGAACTATGTCGACCGCGTGGTGAAAGGCGAATCAAACGTTCTATGGCCGGGCAAACCTACTTATCTGGCTAAGACTTCCGGAACCACCTCGGGCGTTAAGTACATCCCGCTTACCAAAGAATCCTTACCTGATCAGATTACTGCGGCGCGCGATGCGCTGTTGAACTATATTCACGAAACCGGTAACGCAAGCTTTGTAGACGGCAAAATGATATTTGTACAGGGCAGCCCCGTGCTGGAAAAGAAAAACGGCATCGATTTCGGTCGCCTTTCCGGCATTGTGGCCCACCATATTCCCGCCTACCTTCAGAAAAACCGGCTCCCCTCGTACGAAACCAATTGTATAGAGGACTGGGAAACCAAAGTGGATGCCATTGTAGAGGAAACCTCCAAGCACGATTTGCGCCTGATATCCGGCATTCCGCCCTGGATACAAATGTATTTCGATCGGCTCTCGGCCAAAGAAGGAGGGAAGAAGATCAAAGACATTTTTAAAAATTTCAGCCTCTTTGTTTACGGGGGCGTCAACTACGAACCCTACAGGGCAAAGCTGGAGGAAAGCATCGGTAAACGGGTCGATTCCATCGAGACCTATCCGGCATCGGAAGGTTTTATCGCCTTTCAGGATAGCCAGAAGGAAAAAGGCATGTTGCTTTTGCCCGATTCCGGTATCTTTTACGAATTTATTCCGGCCGACGAATATTTCAACGAGCAGCCTACGCGCATTTCCTTAGCTGATGTGCAACTCGGCGTGAATTACGCACTGATTTTAAATACCAATGCCGGCCTTTGGGGATACAGTATCGGCGATACCGTCCGGTTTGTTTCTTTGAATCCTTATCGTATTATTGTAAGCGGGAGGATCAAGCATTTTATCTCCGCCTTTGGCGAACACGTGATCGGTGAAGAAGTAGAACACGCATTGCTATCGGTTGCCGGGAGAGAAGGATTAGAAATCGTTGAATTCACGGTTGCCCCGCAGGTGACCCCTTCGGGAGGCGAGCTGCCTTACCATGAATGGTTCGTAGAATTTGCTCAAACCCCTGCCGATATGGATCAGTTCCGTTTGGCGGTCGACCAGGAGTTGCAAAAAAAGAACTCCTACTATTTCGACCTGATCGAAGGAAAGGTTCTTCAGCCCCTTAAAATGCGCGCCATGCAAAAAGGCGCCTTTATTAATTATATGCGCTCGGCCGGAAAGCTGGGCGGGCAAAATAAGCTTCCGCGTTTATCGAACGACCGGAAGATTGCCGACGAATTAGAAAAATACTGCTTGTGATTAAAAAGAACATAGCGATACTCGGATCCACAGGGAGTATTGGAACGCAAACCCTTTCGGTTATCAGTGAACACCCCGATCTTTTTCAGGTTGAGGTGCTAACAGCCGCCAGCAATTACGAATTGCTCATCCGTCAGGCGCTCGAATACAAGCCCAGGGCAGTGGTTATCTGCAAGGAAGAACACTATCAGGCTGTAAAATTGGCCTTGAGTGCAACCGATATCAAGGTCTATGGCGGTACCGCCGCCCTGGTTGAAGTGGTACAACTGCCCAGTATCGATATCGTGCTCACCGCCCTGATGGGTTTTTCAGGACTCGAACCGACACTTGCAGCCATTAAGCAAGGCAAAACCATTGCGCTGGCCAATAAAGAAACCTTGGTGGTAGCCGGCGAACTCGTCATGAGCGCTGCCAGGGAATACAATGCCACCATCTTGCCGGTTGATTCGGAGCATTCCGCCATCTTCCAATGCCTGGTCGGCGAGCAGGAGCTCAGTGTCGAGAAAATTATCCTGACCGCTTCCGGCGGGCCTTTTTTCGGAAAAGACCGTGAATTTCTTGCTACGGTAAAAGCGGAACATGCCCTGAAGCATCCCAATTGGACCATGGGGCAAAAGATAACCATTGATTCTGCCTCCTTAATGAACAAAGGACTGGAAGTGATTGAAGCGCGCTGGCTGTTTGATGTCGATATCTCGCAAATCGAAGTCGTCGTACATCCGCAGTCGATTATCCACTCCATGGTACAGTTTAACGACGGTTCCATAAAAGCACAAATGGGCCTTCCCGACATGAAGCTCCCCATACAATACGCTTTGGTATATCCTGAACGGGTAAAGAACAACCACCCCCGGCTCGATTTTACAAAGTACCCCCAACTCAGCTTTCATCAACCCGATTTAAATTCTTTTCCTAATTTAGCCCTCGCTTACGAAGCCATAAGGCTTGGCGGTTCGATGCCCTGCGTGCTGAATGCGGCCAACGAAGTGGTCGTGGCGGCTTTTCTGAAACACCAGATCGGTTTTAATGCAATGAGCGATGTCATTGCAGAAACCATGGCAAAAAGCAGTCGGATGGAAGCACCCGCTTTGGCCGACTTCCTTGAGATCGACCGCCAGAGCAGAATGTATGCAGAAGAAGCTATTGAAAAAAATAATAAAACAATAACAAATACAAATTTTAAATAACAACTATGGAAGGTTTGATAATGGCCGGACAGTTAATTCTGGGCCTATCAATATTAATAGTACTTCACGAGCTGGGGCATTTTCTTGCCGCACGCGCGTTTGGTATCAAGGTAGAAAAGTTCTATCTCTTTTTCGATGCCTGGGGCGTGTCCCTGGTAAAGTTTAAGTACAAAGATTGCGAATACGGAATAGGCTGGCTACCCTTAGGCGGCTATGTTAAAATTGCCGGTATGATCGACGAGTCGATGGATACCGAACAGATGGCCTTACCGCCGCAGCCCCACGAATTCCGTTCTAAACCCGCCTGGCAACGCCTTATCGTTATGCTGGCTGGTATTTTCGTGAATGTCATCCTGGGTATCTTTATCTTCTGGATGATTACGTTCAGTAATGGTGAAACCTTTGTAAGTAACGATAAGCTTCCCGCAGGCATTGTACCAGGCTCCATCGGGCAAAGTATCGGCCTGCAAACGGGCGACCGGATCACGGCCGTAGACGGCGAAAAGATCGTGCGTTTTGAAGAATTGCTAAGTTCCAAAGTATTGATGGGTGGGGTAGACCTAACCGTTGAACGTGACGGTCAAACCGAAACCATTCCGGTCCCGGCTGATATTCTGAACGTAGTTGCCGATAGCGGAAGAAACGAATTCCTGACTGCCCGCACGCGGCTGAACAGCATTGCCGAAGTACAGGAAGGAAGTGCGGCCAGTGCAGCCGGATTGATGGCTGGCGACAGCATCCTTCAGGTAGCCGGGCAGCCAACGCCTTATTTCGATCAGTTTCAAGGCTTGTTGCAAGCACAAAAGAATAAAGAAGTTGAATTATTGGTTAACCGCAAAGGCCAGGAACTGACCCTCCCGATTAAAGTACCGGCCGACGGTATATTGGGCGTTCAAATTCCGCACAATTTGCCCGTTGAAACCGCTCAGTACGGTCTGATCGAGTCGTTGCCAATCGGTGCCTCGCTGGCTTGGGGTAACCTGATCGACAACGCCAAAGGACTGGGTAAAGTTGCCACCGGCGAACTTCAGGCCTCCAAAGCCCTTTCCGGGCCGGTAGGAATTGCCAAAATGTTTGGTTCAGAAGTAAACTGGCTCCGTTTCTGGTCACTTGTCGGATTGTTATCCATGGCACTGGCGCTGATGAACCTATTACCGATTCCGGGACTCGATGGAGGACACACCATGTTCCTCCTTGTCGAAATGATCCAGGGTAAGCCTGTAAGCGACAAATTCATGGAGCGGGCCCAATTGGTAGGCTTCGTCATTATCGTCGGTCTGATGATCTTTGCAACCAGCAACGATATCCTCCGGCTCTTTAGAAATTAGTTAAAATAAAATTTTGTGGTTGTCGGATAAATAAATACATTTGCATCCCACCACAAGATGCCCAGGTGGCGGAATTGGTAGACGCGTTGGTCTCAAACACCAATGGGAAACCGTGCCGGTTCGATCCCGGCCCTGGGTACAAAAAGAAACCCCGTAAGTTCATGCTTACGGGGTTTTCTGTTTCGGAATTTGGCTAACACCTCATACCCAATTTGCCATATACCGAATTTGCCTTACAAAGTCTTGGAATGTACTCAGATAACGATCGAATTTTTAAGTTCTCAATCCCTTATTTAAAAAATAGTCGTTTTTTTTAAATAAGGGATTTGTTGTTTAAGCTTTGTGTGCTTATTCTTAAATAGTGCAGACATTATAGACTCGATGAAAAACTTTGAAGCAGGCACGGAAATAAACGAAGGATACTTTAAAAACTTCCAACCAAATGAGCTGAACAGAAAACGCCATTTTGCTTGCCTATCTTTTCCCTGAAGCCAATCGTTCTAAATCCTGCCTTTTCATGATTCCCGAGGCTCCCGAGATTTTCCGGGAAAACTCCTGCCTGTAACGTGCATATATACTTCAACTCTGCTCAATGCTGCCCAACCAACTACTTTTCCCGCTACCTCGGCATAACAAATGATGTCAAGATCACTGTCTTCTACGTCAATATCCAATGGAATTGTGCCGGCCAGAATTGGCGAATACTTGTGCAGTCGCTCCAACACTTTATTGTCCCTTAATAAGTGGTAGGCTTTTTTCTATACAGAAGTCCCAGACTTCAAATAGTCGATTGATAGAAAGCGCTGAAGAAGATATTTTCCATGAGTTTATACCCGCCTGGTAAAGTGATGACCAGGATAAAGATAGGGAATAATACAGCTCCCAAGCACCCGAAACGCCCATACATGTACCATTTGTACCTCTCCATTGCCCAGGCAAAGCGTCAGTGTGTCTTACTAAATGAAGTCGGCGTTCATCGCACGTGTTTTCTAATCTGGCGCTGGTTGATTAAAAACCATATTATTCCTCCTAAAATCAGAAAGAGCGGTAAGGCTCCAAACTCGTCTTCTACCGTAATCATAAATACTAATAATACGGTCCCTAATGCTACTGTAATAAGGGAAAAGGTTCTGTTCCATCTTTGCTTCGGACTGATAAGTCCTTTGTTTTGTGTTGCCATGGTAATTTGTGTTTAGGTGCTAGTTAGTTGATTTCCGATACTGAGTTACCTCTAAATGCTGGATTGGTGTTTATAACCTTTTGCTCCTTTTACCATCTTCAGTTCCGCCACAATAATATAGCTCACGATCACCAGAAAGGCCCAGGAACTAATTTTGTGATAGCTCACCATCGTCCAGGCGGAATGTTGATAGGAATATTTCCAGGCGCCTAGAAGAGTAGCGATGTTTTCAGCCAGCCATACGAAGAAGCCGATCAATGCGAAAGATAGAACCACCGGCATTTGGTAGCTTCTATTTTCAATGTGGAAGCATACCTTCGCTTTTCTAAAGAAGATCAGGATAAATATTCCGATGACGTACCGCACATCCTGCACATAATGGTTCGTAAAGAAGTTTGCGTAAATCAAGAACCCTAGAACCCTTGCAATCCAATGATGAGGCCAGTGGATGATGCTAATATCGAAGCGTCGCCAGGCCTGACACAGATAGCTGGCCACGCTTGCATACATAAATCCGCTGTAGAGGGGGACGCCCCAAAATTTTGAATAGGCGTCTTCAGGATAACTCCACGAACCTATATTCACCTTAAACAGCTCCATTGCCAGTCCCAGCAAGTGGAAAACACAAATTACCCGCACTTCATCTTTGCTTTCAATTCCGCTGCGGTACAGAGCGACTTGTACCAGCAG
>DAIRDA010000078.1:0-9028 GCA_036796375.1 Albibacterium sp. | reverse complement strand
CAAAGAATTTTCACGGTATCCATTTTGAAGTTTTTTGCTGCTCTTGAAGTATTTCGTTATATTTATTCAACCTAACCAATACACTATCAACCTGATCCATTATGAGAGCACGCTTACTCCTCTGCTTTTCCACGCTTGCTTGTTTACTCATTCTATCTGCTTGTCGAAAGGATGTGCATTTTGCCGTCAATGAGCGAGACGCTATGTCTGCCGGATTGTTGGAATCTGCAAAAAGCTGGCATTCACAAAACCTTGATCCTGCTAAAAAGGAAGGTCGTTTGACGCCACTGTGGGAAGATGCATGGAGGTTGAAATCAGGACTGCTTATCGTTCCTGCTCCGGAATTTCCGAATTATAACCCTAAGCTCACGATCAGACGTTTCTTTGCCTTTACGTCAAGAAATGAATCGGTAGTCGAGGGGAGAATCATTGAATTTCTCGGAAATGACTATGATGTGAACGCAAACCTGGATTTGTTGGTTAGCCATATCGACGAAGATTACATAAAGGGTTTTAACGGAAGCATTATAAGATATGATATCAATTACCGGCCCTTGAGCAATGCGACCTTTGCGAAAGGGAAAAGGCTTCATAATGTTTTCACTTCTATGGTAACCATGTCGGGTGAAGAGCTGCTGCGCATTCAAAAAGAAGGTGTTAATACGGCTCCGATACCGCCGAAGGAATAAGGATGTCCTTTATCTAAAATAATAGTTGCTTAAAAAGAAATCTTTTTATACTTTGTGTACTAAATCCTTTTAACATACTATGCCAATTACCTGCTATACAAATTAGGTACTAAATTATTCAGATACTATACCATAACGAACGATACTGCTTTCATACAATATACTAGCAATAGTGTACGAATATTAAGTAAGCGTAATCATGGTTATCGTAAATTCAATTGTAAACCCTGTTGTCCTGAGATTCATCCTGGCAGTGGGTCTGCTGTTAGTCCTCACTTCGGCGAAGGCTCAGCAGTCGGTCGTCTGGCAAATAGGCAAGAACGACAATCATGCCACCGACATGGCCCTGTACCCGGGCGAGTTCAAAAGATTCCTCGAATATGATTTTGGCTACGAAGATCGTTATTTTCTGGTGGGCTCATCGGATGCGGTTAAGGAGTTCCCTTTTGTCCTGCCCGGACCCAAAAACGGCTGGGGAGGAACAGGAAATACGGCAGGGATCCGTTCTCATTTTATTACCCTTGGTTTTGAACTGGAAAACGTACCGCAGAAGGGCGAATGGAGGCTGTCTTTAGACCTGTTGGCAGTCGACCCGGAACACGGTTCCGTCCTGAAACTGCTCATTAATGATAAGCCTTACATATTTACCCTTGAGAAAGGAGAGGGGAAGCCCGATCCGGTTGCCCCGTTCACGAAAGCGCAGGAAAAAATCGTCGATGTTCCATTGCCCGGCGACCTGATCAGGAAAGGATATAATGAAGTGGTGATCACATCCCTCAGCGGAGGATGGGTCGCCTTTGATGAAATTAATCTTCAAGGCCCCAAGGGAGCGAATTTGAAGTCTGCAGCAGAAGCGTTGATCAGGGAGGTCCGGCCGGCTGCTTTTCAGAATGAGGGCCAGCATCCTTTGTTGATTGATATCATTGACGCAAAGGCTAAGGCGACGATGACCGTTCTTCTCGACGGAGTGAAAATCTTCATGCAGGAACTGGAAGCCGGCCGTTCCATCCTGGAAGCGCCCATGCCGGCGGTATCCTCTGCAACAAACAGTACCTATCAGATTCTGATTAATAATAAGGCATACTCCTCCGGCACGCTCGTTCGCCAGCCGCAAAGAGCAGCGAGTGCGGCCGACTACGTCAATACGATGATGGGAGCAGCGCATTCCCGCTGGATGCTGGCCCCCGGTCCCTGGATGCCCTTTAGCATGGTAAAGCTAAGTCCAGACAATCAAAATCAAGGCTGGCAGGCAGGCTACGACCCGGTATTTGAATCGATCGGAACGTTCAGCCATATTCATGAGTGGACCATGGCCGGATTGGGGACTTTCCCCGTGACGGGCGATCTGATTACGCATATCGGTGATGAGAGCGGTGAGAAGGGTGGTTACCGGTCTAAAATCGATAAGACCACTGAAAAAGCTCCGTTGGGTTACTACAGCGTTGACCTAACCGACTATAGTATTCACGCCGAGCTAACGTCCCTGACGCGGACCAGCTTCCAGCGTTATACCTATCAGCAGGGCGATACCGGTCGGGTGATGATCGACCTGAAAATTCCTGCAGAGTATGGTTATGAACTGAAGGGAGTAAACATTACCAAAGTCAGCGACCGGCGGATTGAAGGGGTCAGCGAACAGCTGTCGCGCAATGTTTGGTCGCGCGACGCTCAACAAGATTATACCATCCACTTTGTCATGGAGTTTGATCAGCCGATCGTGAATCACGGTTCCTGGCACAACGATCAGGTCCGATTGAACCAGGATTTAAAAGCCGACAGCGCTAAAAATGCAGGCTTATTTGTCGAGTTCAATCTTAATAAAAGTCGCACTGTACAGATCCGCACCGGCATATCGTACGTTAGTGTGGAAAATGCCGCGTTGAACTTAAAGGAAGAAATCAGCGAGCCCTTCGGCTGGTCTTTCGAAGCGGTACTTGCTCATAACCGCGGCACATGGAACGAACTACTGGGCCGAGTAGAGATCAGTAGCAACGACTACCTGAAGAAAGAAAAATTCTACACCAATATGTATCGGTCACTGGCCAGTCGCAATATCTTCAGCGATGTCGACGGGCGCTGGCGCTCGGCCGATGAAAAAATACAGCAATTCAGTCGCCCGGGCGATGTCGCGCTCGGTTGCGACGCCTTCTGGAACACCTTCTGGAATCTGAACCAGTTCTGGAACCTGGTCACTCCCGAATGGAGCAACCGATGGGTGCGTTCACAACTGGCCATGTACGATGCCAATGGTTGGCTGGCCAAGGGACCTGCCGGAATGGAGTATATTCCGGTCATGGTTGCGGAGCATGAGATTCCGCTGATTGTAGGAGCCTATCAAATGGGCATTCGCGATTATGATGTCGAAAAGGCTTTCGAAGCGGTAAAAAAAATGCAAACCACCCTGCCTTCGGTGGTCGCAGGCGGCTTTGCCGGTAATCGTGATCTGGAAACCTACCTGAAACATCAATATGTACCTTATGATCAGGGAAGATTTTCCAATTCCCTGGAATATAGTTTTGACGACTGGACGGTGGGGCAGTTTGCTAAGGCCTTGGGAAAAACGGAGGATTATGAAACGTTCAACCAGCGAGGACAGTGGTGGCGAAATGCCATCGACACGGAAACAGGATATGCCCGGATGAAGGATTCAAATGGTCAGTGGTCACCAGATTTTGATCCGTTTAAGTCGGGCGCCAACGAACATTATGTGGAGGGCAACGCATGGCAACTTACGTTTTTTGTGCCGCAGGACGTTCGCGGACTCGCCGATTTGATCGGGCGAAATAAATTTGTAGAGCGACTGCAATGGGGCTTTGAAGAAAGTGATAAATGGCGGTATAATGGTCCGAACGATCAGTACTGGGATTATCCCGTGGTTCAGGGAAATCAGCAGTCGATGCACTTTGCTTTCCTGTTCAATTGGGTAAACCGTCCCTGGGAAACACAGAAATGGAGTCGTTCAATCGGCGAACGTTATTACGGATCGGGCTTGTCGAATGCCTATCTGGGCGATGAAGATCAGGGACAAATGAGCGCCTGGTACATCATGAATGCGATCGGACTTTTCCAGATAGACGGTGGAACGCGGGAAGAGCCGGTGTACGAAATTGGCAGTCCGCTTTTTGAAAAGGTAACAATCCACTTAGGAGGCCGCTACGATCGTGGAGAAAGCTTTACCATCGAAGCCAGAAACACCAGCAAAACAAACGTCTATGTGCAAAAGGCCACGCTGAACGGGAACCCGCTGAATGACTTCAAATTCCCAGCTAAGGAACTTTTGAAGGGCGGAAGCCTGGTTCTGGAGATGGGGCCGGAGCCTAATAAAAGCTGGGGACTGGGCGATCCGGGAAATAGGGCTCACCATCGAAAATAAGCCCAGGGCTCCGGACATTCAGTAGAGAATCTTTCACCTAAATTCTATAAATCATGTTAAACAAACAAACAAATCGACTGAATGGGACGGCTTGGGCTGTTCTTCTTTCATTGTTGGCTGTTGGCAGCTACACCGAGGCGTATTCGCGCGATCCGGTCGTCGACCGAGTTCAGACCTCCACCCTTCGACAGCAAAGCGTGTCGGGTACCGTGCGCGACGCCAGTACCCGAGAAACTCTTCCAGGAGTAACCATTACGGTTAAAGGCAGCGATCAGGCAACCCAAACAAACGAGAACGGTCAATATACCGTTCAGGCCTCAGTCGGACAGGTAATCACGGCTTCTTCGATCGGATACCGAAATGCCGAAATTACCGTCAGCGGCGCAACGGCTGACATCAATCTACAGACAGATCAGGCTGCACTCGATGAAGTGGTGGTAGTGGGTTACGGAACCATGCGGAAGTCGGATGTCACAGGTTCCATTTCGATTGCCCGCGGAGAAGATATGATACGGGCTCAAAACTTCAGTCCGCTCGACAACCTTCGTGGTAAAGCTTCCGGGGTTAATATCTACTCGAACTCCAGCCAGCCCGGCGCCTATGCCAACCGGGTGGTTATTCGTGGATTGGCTACGATTAACTCATCGTCGAACCCGCTTTATGTAGTCGACGGGGTGGTGATGGAAGATTTTCATCTCCTTAACCCGAACGACATTGATCGTATTGAAGTATTGAAAGACGCTTCTTCCGCTGCTATCTACGGTGCCCGCGGTGCCAACGGCGTTATTCTGGTGACCACCAAGCGAGGAACGCGCGACGGCAG
Source organism: Albibacterium sp. (assembly GCA_036796375.1). Taxonomy (GTDB): domain Bacteria; phylum Bacteroidota; class Bacteroidia; order Sphingobacteriales; family Sphingobacteriaceae; genus Albibacterium. The sequence continues at coordinate 4,143 of DAIRDA010000078.1, read as the reverse complement.
AAAATCGCTGAGCTATCAGGGTTCCGTGGGTGTCAGCTCACCACAGCGCTTTATGAAAGTTCTAAACGCCGAAGAATGGATGCGGGCATTTATGACAGGCCTTGAAAATGAAAACCGGTGGCATGGCAAGGACTGGTCGCTCGATCGTGCCGAATGGTTTGATGATCCGAACTATTTCGATGCCAGCGGAAATCCGCTTTATGATACCGACTGGCAGCGTGAGGCGACGCGGTCGGCCACCTCTCAAAACCATCAGCTGAATATCCAGCAGGGCGACGAGGGCTCGTCCATCGGAGCTTTCTTAAACTATTCCGATCAGCAGGGTATTGTAAATAACACCTACAATAAGCGGATCAACGGGAAGCTGGCATATGATTCTTCGCCGAAAGAATGGCTGTCAACCAGCATCAATCTGACCGCAAATCATACCTGGGGGCGCTATACGCCGGAGGATGGTGGCGGACAGGATGCGCGGCGTACGATGATCGAGATGATTCCCTGGTACCCGATCTACGATCCGGAGGGCAACTATACTTCCTCGAGTTCTTCTACAGTTTCCAGCCGCCTGGGTTTTGAAGGAATGTCTAATCCGGTGGCAATCCTGGATAAGCAGACACGAATGCGTGCTAATACCCAAATTTTCGGAAACGCCGCCCTGACCCTCCACCTGGCAGAGGGGCTCGACCTCAAAACGCAGTTTGGGGTGGACCACCATAAGGAAGATTACAGAGGGTACTCGTCGATAACGTTGAACAATTTGTCGATGCCAAGAGGCTGGGCAGCCATTGAAAATGTTGAAACGTTCTATTGGCAGGAAGAAACCTATCTGACCTTTAACCGGGAATTTGATCGCCACCGTGTCAATGCCATGGCGGGTCTGTCATGGCAGGAGCGGACCTATAATTACCACGGTTCGCGGACAGAAGGATTTACGAGCGACTTTTTCCAATGGTATAATCTCGGAGCGGGTAGTATTCCTTCTCCCCCGGGGTCGAATTGGAATCGTTGGGCCATGAACTCTTACTTCTTGCGTGGGTCGTATACTTATAATGACCGGTATTCCGCTACGATAACCGGCCGGTATGACGGTGCTTCCAAATTCGGAGAAAATAATAAATTCGCTTTTTTCCCTTCTGCAGGTCTGGCCTGGAACATCTCTAACGAAGATTTCATGGCCGATAATAGTCTGATCAGTAATCTGCGGCTTCATACCAGTTTTGGTATCACCGGAAACTCCGAGATCAGTCCATATAGTTCGCTGGCCAACGTCAGCAACGGACTAGTCCTGGTGGGAGGTTCGCGGGTTCCTTATTCGTATGTCAGTAGCATACCTAACCAGAACCTGAAATGGGAAAAGACGGCCACCTACGATGTGGGTGTGGAACTCGGTTTGTTTCAGGGTCGCCTGAACTTCGACGTATCTTACTATAACAGAAAGACATCCGATCTGCTATTGGCTGCACCGCTTCCAGGTTCAACCGGTTTTACCTCCGTTATGATGAATATCGGATCTGTCCGCAATCAGGGTCTGGATATGATGGTGAACGCTACACCCGTGCAAACGGCTGACTTCACCTGGAACACAACGCTCAACCTAAACTATAATAAAAATGAGGTTCTTGCTCTTGGGACCAACAACGAAGATATCTTCCTGAACGGCTGGGTAGGAGGGCCGAACAGTATTATCCGAGTGGGCGAGAACCTGAATAGTTTCTACGGCTTCCGGCGCGACGGCGTATACACCATCGAGGATTTTGAGAATGGCGATATTCCGGAAAACAAGATCGGTCGGCCTAAACGTTCGACTACACAGGAAGTTTTGGGTAAGGGTGCGCCCGACTGGACCGGAAGTTTTATCAACAACTTCAATTATAAAAACTTCGATCTTCTGGTCGACCTTCAATTCGTTTACGGCGTTGAAACCATGCAGCAGTTCTATCACTCTACGTACGACCGATTTGGTATTACCAACGGCTTAAAAGAGATTTTGTATGGTGCATACGACGGTACCAACCCGAACACGAATCAGCAGGCGGTGGTGTTGACCAACAGCGGACATGCCGGACAAGACACCAACGTCGACTCATCATGGATTGTCGACGGTTCGTACCTGCGTTTCAATGTGGTTCAGCTGGGCTATACCTTTGGTGCCGATGCTCTTAGCCGGATGGGTATTTCTGCCCTTCGTGTTTATGCAAGTGCCAATAACCCCTGGTTGATCACTTCAGACGACTTTAAAGGTTACGATCCGGAAGGTACTTCCCTGGGCGCTGAAAACAAGTTTGGCCAGAACATGGTCTTTTTTTCCTATCCACGGGCAAAGACTTTCTCGCTGGGCTTAAACATTACACTTTAATCTGAAGGAGACATTATTATGAAACATAAAAATATTTTTATCGCAATGCTTTGCAGCAGTCTGTTTTTGATGTCTGGCTGCAAGAAATTTCTCGACGAGGCACCGCGTTCGGGAATAACCCTTGGCTTTTATTACCAGACGGAAGCGCAGGCTCAGGAGAATGTGAACTCGCTCTACCGTCGGGGGGCTCCGGTTCGTTATGGAAATGCACCATCGGCCTATATTGGTCCCACCGCAACGGTTAATACATTTTTGACGGGTTATTTCTCCAATTCCTACGAGGGGCAGGAGCTGGTGACCATGCATGCCCGAACGCTTACTCGCCAGCAGAACCTTCGCACGGTTTCTAATTACATGAACGGCATCTGGAACGATTCATATCAGGCTATCAACATTGCCAACGGCGCTATCAAGCATATTCCCAATATTGATATGGATGCCAACACGAAAGCCCGCTTGATAGCTGAAGCAAAGTTTTTCCGCGCCTTCAATTACTTTTACCTGGTAAAAAATTTCGGCGATCTTCCTATGTCTGTGAGTCCTTATGAATCGCTTGACAGTCTGTATCTGCCGCGGACGCCGCAGGCGCAGGTGTACGACTTGATCGAGTCTGATCTGGAAGAAGCGATTGAGGTGCTTCCTGCCAGTATGTTTACCACAAACGGGTTCCGGATAACGAAGTTTGTTGCAGCGATGGCCCTTGCCAACGTTCACCTGCAGCAGAACGAATTCGCTGAGGCAGCTACCTATGCCCGGATGGTAATTAACTCCCCGCATAACCTGGCTACGAACGACGACCTTGAAATGGGAAGTGCTTTCAACAAATTACGAACAAACGATAACCTTGCGGAAGTCATTTATTCTTTCGAGTTCGATGAAACGGTGAATAGCAGCGGTGCGTGGCCAACGTATGCATTCAGCTCGTCGGCCACGGCTGTATTTCCCGATACATATTCCATATTTGAAAGGGTGTATGGACCGACCGACCGTTTTCTGAATGTATATGAAGAGGATGATTTGCGTATTCAGCCCAACCAGTTCTTTCATTGGGAATATACCCACCCGATAACTGGCCGGCAATGGACTTCCGATGTGGCAGGTATTTGGTACTTCTATGACGAGGCAGCAGTCTTAGAGTCAGGAATCGGAACGAAAGACTGGAATATCTATCGCTTCGCGGAAGCTTTACTGATCGCGGCGGAAGCCATTGCAGAATCGGAGGGAGTAACCGCAGAAGCCGCCGGTTACCTGGCTCAAATCAAAGCGCGCGCAGATATCAATGGAAAATCCGCTGCAGCCTATACAAGTGAGCTGCAGGGTTTATCGGTTGATGCCTTTGTGGAAGAAGTGTGGACGGAGCGGCTACGTGAACTGCCGCTTGAATTCAAAATGTGGGATGATATTGTTCGGACAAGAATGTTTCCCGTGATTTCAACAACGACAGCAGGGCAGGTAAGCTATGTACCTTTGATTGGTGCGCAGAACGGATCGGGCGCTACCTTTAAGGAGTCGGATTTGCTATGGCCGATCTCGATGGACGAGCTTCAACGAAATCCTGAACTCACCCAAAACGAGGGGTACATCCAATAAATACCTACATCCTAAAAAACGAATAAGGCCCGGAGCATTGCTTCGGGCCTTATTCGTATGCATGAAAGGTCAGTCTTTGCTATCTCAGCATTAAGCTACTTCCTTTATACCTTGTTTATACCTTGTTTTACCCAAACGGGGTTTAAGCGGATACCTAACCGGGAGGAAACAGGGACCAAACAGACCCCAAACAGACC
>DAIRDA010000077.1:0-9181 GCA_036796375.1 Albibacterium sp. | reverse complement strand
GCGCTGCTGGCAGGCTGCAATAACGAAGGCAAGCAGGAACTTAGCGACAACGCTGCAGCGTTAAACAGTATTACCGAAGAAGGCTTTGTAGAAAGTGTCAAAACGCTTTCATCCGATGAGTTCCTCGGCCGGATGCCCTTCACCGAAGGCGAAACGAAAACCATCAACTATCTTAAAGAACAATTCGAACAAATAGGCCTTGAACCCGGAAACGGCGATAGCTTTTTCCAGGAAGTCCCACTGGTGGAAATTACCTCTTCGCCCTCCCAGCAGCTCACCATCAGCGGTGAAAAGGGAAAACTCGACCTGACATTGCTCGAAGACTTTGTGATGGGAAGCCGTCAACTCAAAGATCGTGTGGACGTATCCGAAACGGAACTGGTATTTGCCGGCTTCGGCATTGTTGCACCGGAATACGACTGGAACGACTACGAGGGACTGAACGTAAAAGGCAAAACGGTAATCGTGATGGTGAACGACCCCGGCTACTATAATAAAGACCTGTTTAAGGGACAAACCATGACCTACTACGGCAGGTGGACCTATAAGTTTGAGGAGGCAGCACGCCAGGGTGCTACCGGCGTATTAATCATTCACGACACAGGCGCTGCAAGTTATGGATGGAATGTAGTGCGATCAGGATGGAGCGGTCCGCAAATGACCCTCGAATCGGAAGATCAGGGAGCATCGCTTGCCCGCTTTGAAGGATGGGTAAGCGCAGAATCTGCCGGGAAGATTTTTGCATTGGCCGGACAAGACACCTCCCTGCTAGCAGCAGCGCGGCTGCCTGGCTTCAAGCCCGTACCGCTCGGGTTGAAGACGGGTGTAAGCATCGGCAACGAAATTAAAAAATCAACCTCCCATAATGTTATCGCAAAACTTACCGGCAGCAAACGCCCCGATGAAGTCATCATCTACGCCGGGCACTGGGACCATCTGGGTGTGGGTGAAGCGCTCGAAGGCGACTCGGTCTTCAACGGAGCCATTGACAATGCAACCGGCATCGCGGCCATTCTGGAAATCGCCAAAGCTTTCAAAAAAGCAGAAGTACCACCGGAACGCACTATCCTCTTTGTTGGGCTCACGGCCGAAGAACAAGGACTATTGGGTTCGGAATATTACGCTACCCACCCCGTGTATCCACTATCCAATACAGTAGCCAATATCAATATCGACGCCATGGGTGCTACAGGTGCCACGCGCGACATTACCATGATTGGCTACGGTCAGTCAGAACTCGATGCCTACATGGAAAAGGCAGCCAGGGCGCAGGACCGAAGCATTACGCCTGACCCAAATCCTTCGGCAGGTTCTTTCTTCCGCTCCGATCATTTTAACTTTGCGAAGGTGGGTGTCCCGGCCATTTATGCAGGCGGAGGAGTCGATTTCATCGATACCAGCAGCACCGCTGAGCAAAAACGCGCACAGTTCGACGGCAGGTATCATACCCAACGCGATGAATACGACCCGGCCTACTGGCAGATCGACGGGATTATGAACGATATCAGGTTGTTTTTTCAGCTAGGATATTCCCTGAGCATGGAAAGTACGTTTCCCAAATGGAAAGAAGGTTCCGAGTTTAAGGAAGCCGGTGACCGGAGAAGAGCTAAGTAAGCAGCTCTTCTTCGGTATCCAGTTCAACGCGCAGATTCTCAACAATATGTTTCTGGCGGTCGGGTGTATTCTTACCCATGTAGTAACCTAGCAGGTGCTGAATCTTATTATCTTTTTGGAGCATCACCGGCTCCAGGCGAATGTCTTTGCCAATAAAATGGCCGAACTCTTCCGGGGAAATTTCACCCAGTCCTTTAAAGCGGGTGATCTCCGGGCGTACCCCTAAGCTGTTGATGGCATTGACCCGCTCTTCTTCGCTATAGCAATAAATGGTTTGCTTCTTGTTTCTTACCCGAAACAGGGGTGTTTGCAGAATCGACACGTGGCCCGCTTTCACCAGATCGGGGAAGAACTGCAGGAAGAAGGTCATCAGCAACAAACGAATGTGCATCCCGTCGACGTCGGCATCCGTAGCAATCACAATATTATTGTAGCGCAGATTGTCCAGTCCGTCTTCGATATTCATCGCATGCTGCAGCAGGTTAAATTCTTCATTTTCGTAAACCACCTTTTTGGTTAATCCATATACATTCAGCGGCTTTCCTTTCAAGCTGAATACGGCCTGCGTTTGAACATCGCGCGATTTGGTAATCGATCCGCTTGCTGAATCGCCCTCCGTAATAAAAAGAGTGGTCTCCTGATTCCGTTCATGCTTATCGTCGTAATGGATTTTACAATCCCGAAGCTTGCGGTTATGCAGGGAGGCCTTTTTAGCACGATCGTTGGCCAGTTTCTTAATACCGGCAATATCCTTCCGCTCGCGTTCCGACTGCAAAATCCGCTTCAGCAGGTTGTCTGCCGTCGCCTGATTTTTATGCAGGTAGTCGTCGAGCGCCTTTTTCACAAAATCGTTGATAAACGTCCGCACAGTCGGCCCCTCCGGGCCCATGCTTTGCGAACCCAATTTCGTTTTGGTTTGCGATTCAAACACCGGCTCCTGCACTTTAATGGCAATCGCAGCGATGATGGATGAACGTACATCCGACGCATCAAATTCCTTCTTATAAAATTCACGGACGGTTTTCACCACCGCCTCGCGGAAGGCCGCCTGGTGGGTTCCACCCTGAGTGGTATGCTGCCCGTTCACAAAGGAGTAGTATTCCTCACCGTACGACTGGCCGTGCGTAATGGCAATTTCAATGTCTTCTCCCCTGAGATGAATAATCGGATAGCGCATCGCTTCCATATCCACATTCCGTTCAAGCAGATCTTTCAGTCCGTTTTCAGAAATGTATTTATTCCCATTAAAGTTGATCGTCAGGCCCGCGTTCAGGAAAACATAATTCCAGATCATGTTCTCAATAAACTCCGTCCGATATTTATAGTTGCGGAAAATGCCCTCATCGGGAATAAAGGTAATGGCCGTCCCGTTTCGCTGTGTCGTTTCTTTCTCCGTATCGCTCAACAGCACTCCCTGGCTGAATTCGGCGATGCGTGTTTTGCCTCCGCGATACGACTGCACCGTAAAGGAATTGGAAAGCGCATTCACAGCTTTCGAACCAACACCGTTCAGGCCGACCGACTTCTGGAAGGCTTTGCTATCGTACTTTCCGCCCGTATTGATTTTGGAAACCACATCAACCACACTGCCCAAAGGAATACCGCGTCCGTAGTCGCGCACCGAAACTTTTGACTCGCTAACCGTGATATCGATGGATCTTCCGGCACCCATCACGAACTCATCGATACAGTTATCGACAATTTCCTTCAGAAGTACGTAAATGCCGTCGTCGTATGCCGCGCCATCTCCCAACTTACCAATATACATTCCCGGCCTGAGCCGGATATGTTCCTTCCAATCCAGCGACCGTATACTATCTTCGTTATAAGTCGTCATTTAATCTTCTATCTCCAATTTAAAATCTCACACAAAGGCTTACCTGCCGAAATCGTCCTGCACCCGTACAATATCCTCCTCATCCGACGGATTGGACGGATCAGTATGCTGCCATATTTCTGCGAGCACACTCCAGTCGTTTAAACCCACCAGGCGATGACGTTCTCCCTTGTCGAGTTTAATCACATCACCCGGCGTAAGCACTTCCAGCTCTCCTTCCACATCGGTGGTGCTGGTAATCACGCCCACTTCGCCCTGATACACCTGCCATATTTCAGCACGGCGGTGATGGTACTGCCATGAAAGTTTTTTGTGCGGCGCCACAATCAGAATTTTCGGACTTAGTTTACCCGAAATCATCAGATCCTTCACATTAATCCCATCGAAGAAGGTGTCGGCAAACTGCTGGGCCTGCGCCTCATCGATGACAAAGAAACCGCCCCATGGGCGACTGTCATCGCGTTGTACGATGGAAAAACCCTGATGAACCAGGGAGTTCTCAATATCTTTAAATAATTCTTCTTTTGAATGGCTTTCCATATGCAAGAGTTTATGCTAAATGCTTAGATTTTGTGCTAAGATAACGAGTTATTTTTTGTTATGGCAAAAAGACCTTAATTTTAAGCACACCATTATAAAGCCCGAATATCATCCAAGAACACAACTATGGAAGCTGAAATCCAGTTTAATGAAATTTTCAACAAAGCCGTTTCTTTTGTTTTCCATACCCAATGCCCGCTGTTTCTGACTGGTAAGGCCGGTACAGGGAAAACAACTTTTCTACGCTATATTCGTCAGCACTGCCCGAAAAAAATGGCTGTTACGGCGCCCACGGGTGTAGCGGCGATCAATGCAGGCGGAACCACCCTGCATTCGCTTTTTCACCTGCCCTTTGGCACCTATCTGCGCGACTACCCCCTTCGCTGGGACGACGACGACCGTTATATCTATAACCGGCAGCGCTTATTAAGCAAGATAAAATTTAATACCGACCGGCGGAGGCTTCTTCAGGAGCTGGAACTGCTGGTGATTGATGAAGTATCCATGCTTCGGGCCGATATGCTCGATGCCATCGACGATATTCTGAAGTCGGTACGGCGCGATATGCGGCCCTTTGGCGGGGTGCAGCTCCTCTTTATCGGCGATTTGTATCAGCTTCCCCCCGTGGTCAAGCAACAGGAATGGAATCTGTTAAAAACCAGCTACAACAGTCCCTTCTTCTTTGAGGCAAAATCCATTTCCGAACTGCAACTGATTCAACTCGAGCTCAACACCATTTTCCGTCAGAAAGACATTCATTTTATCGACCTCCTCAACAGTATACGGAACAACTCCTGTACCGACAATCAGATCCGGCTGCTCAACAGCCATTACAAACCTTCGGGAGAAAAACTGGAGCACGGTTCCTTTATCACTCTGTGTTCACACAACTCACAGGCCGACCAGATCAATCAGCAAGAGCTCGCCCGCTTGCGGGGTGATAGCATTGTGCTGGATGCAAAGGTACAGGGCGACTATTCCGAGTCTGCTTTCCCCACTGACAGCAACCTGGAGGTGAAAATTGGCGCCCAGGTGATGTTTATCAGAAACGACAAAGGGCTCGATAAGCGATTTTATAACGGGAAAATAGGAGTAATCGAACGCGTCAGCAAAGATTTGAATGAAATCAGCATCCGCTTCCCGGAAGAAGGAACCAGCATAGAGATAGAACGGGAAGAATGGCGGAATGTGAAATACAACTACGACAAGGCAGAAGACAAGATTCAGGAAGAAACACTGGGCACTTTCAGCCAGTTCCCTATCCGGCTGGCCTGGGCGGTGACCATCCACAAAAGTCAGGGACTCACCTTCGAAAAAGCCATTATTGATGCCGGAGCTGCCTTTGCACCCGGACAAGTCTACGTAGCTTTAAGTCGCTTAAAATCGCTCGACGGCCTTTACCTGCGGTCGCCCATCCAGCTAAGCAACATTTTCACCAATCCGCAGGTAGTCGATTTTTCCCGAAGGGTGATTCCGGAAGAAGCCATTGATGAACTGCTTCACCAGTCGCAGCGAAGCTACCTGATGAACCTGCTGGTCGACACGTTCGACTGGAACGACCTGAAAGAAAAACTGCAGGCGATACGCATCGCCCTGGAGAAGAAAAATATCGAAGACAAGAGCGAGGCCGCCAAATTCCTCGGCGTGCTCGATATTGCCGCCGGTATGCATCAGGACGTTGCCTCCAAGTTCAGAACACAGCTTGCGGGACTGATTGCCGATACGGCAAGCGTCGACGTCGCCAAAATTCATGAAAGAACCCAAAAGGCGGTCGACTGGTTCGAGGTGAAGCTCGTGCAGCAATTTTCCGACCCGCTGGAGCAGCATATCCTTGCCTGGTCGAAAAAGAAACGGTCAAAAAAATACAGCGAGGAACTCGCAGATCTGGCGGTAATTGCGCAACGAAAGCTTCATCGCCTTCAGAAATGCCGCGATCTGAGCCTGGCGCTAACGCAGGAAAACTCCCTCACCGAACTGCTCAGCCGGGCGGGCGACTTCCATCAGATTTCGATTGAAGGAAAGGTGGTGGCTCCTAAGAAAAAGCAGAAGGGCGAAACAAAGCGTATCAGCCTGACGCTATTTCAGGAGGGAAAGTCGGTCGCCGAAATTGCCCGCGAGAGGGCACTCGCCGAATCTACCATTATCGGTCATCTGCTGGAATTCATCGGACAAGGGGTGGAAGCCGCCGATCTGATGCCTGCCGAGAAGCTCGACGATTTGGTGGCTTACCTGGCAGAGAACCCCGAACAACGAAGCGCCGAAATTAAGAGTCACTTTAAAGACCGATACAGCTATACGGAAATCAATGTCGCCCGCAGGGTGCTTAGTCCGTCACCTTTGTCTGCGTCGGATCGTTGATAATTCCGGTAAACAGCACCAGTCCGCAATTATTCTCCCGGATCAGGAATACAAAGGGCTGGTCGAAACGCAGCGTCTCGACAATAGGCATCGAGGTGACGCTTACCCCTACCGAGGTAACCGCTGCAGCCTCGGTACCTTCCTCATTCACTTCAATGAAGGTCTTTTGCTTTACCTGGTCCACCATCAACGACTCCTTTGCCAGCGCTGAAAAGTTGGCCCGGTCGGTAAAAGCGATGCCCATTCCCAGGCGGCTCAATTCATCGTTCAATGTATTTTCATACTCGAACTTAAATTTAGGCAGAAAAAGGTTCGCGCGCTTCTTTGCAAACCCGCTGTAAATCTCTCCAATGCGATCGGCATTCAGCGTACGCACAAATTGTGCAACCGTCCCTTCACGTGGCATCAAAACCACCATGCTGAACTGGCCATTCCCATAAGGTAGTTCAATTCCCTGAACCTGTCCGCCGCTCAGTACATTAAAGCTTCGTTCCGTGTTCATATAATCAGCTTGTACCGACTTACCTCCCTGAGTGGCAAAAGGCATTTTATTCGTTTTAGCCGGATCGAAAGGCAGTTGCCAATCGCCTTTGAAATAAATCGCATTGATCAGATACATCATTTTATCTGCACTGATATTATCTACAATCTCCGGTATTTTCCCTTGCGTACGGTCGCTCACCCATTGGTTGATGGTACCCTTGGCAGCAGGACTCCCGAAGTCGAGTGCCGATACCTCCGCCTGATAATACTGCTGATTTGCTTCCAAAAATGTTGGTAAAGCATTGAAACCATTCCGGTACCAGATAGAATTGGCAATATCGAGTGTGGTTGCCGAATCGAGGTGTGGGAGACTGTTAAGCAGCTTCTTATAATACTGGTTTACCTCCAGCTGGTTAAAATCGCCAAAACCAAGGGTGCGCTGAAAGGAATCTTTGGTAGTTCCCGCTGCGCCATTGCTGAGCATCGACAAAACCATGTTGGCGCTGATAGGTGAAAGCAAGAGGTTGTCCCCCTCCTTCATTCCAGAAACCGCCTGGTTGAACAAATCAATCGTAAAATCATTATCCTGCCTGACTTTCTTTTCTTCCTCCGGCGTCAGGTTCAGGGCAATCTGCTCCTCGCTTGCTTCGGGTCCGACGTCTTCGCATGCCATGGGGGCAATCAAAACGGTCGTCAGCAAACTTATATTAATAAGGGTAACAATGTTCATCATCATATCATCGTTTTATGAAGAGAAAGGCATGAAAAAATCATGCCTGTTTTCGCTTAACCCATATAAATGGCCGAAGCATCCGCTTAATTTGATATTTTTGTAAAACACCAGGAAACGCAAAAGAAATGAGGACAGCTTTAATTGCAACGTTTATCGTGACGGCAGGAATTCTGCTGCTAATGGGCCTTTTATTGTCCGGACGCGTTACCGCCTCGGGCAGCAGCGATCAGGGAAAAGTGGAAGATACAATTGATCGTAGCGAGGACAGCAGACTGGCGGACAATTTCGATTACAGGGAAGACTGCGGCAAATATGTGATGAAAGATTTCCAAACCCGCGACATCTTCGAGAAAAATAAAGATAAGATGCCGGAAAATGCCATACCGATGGTGTTAGCAGCAGGCCGGAAACTGGAAAGTAATCTGAAGCAACTGGCCGAATCGGATCAGCTGTCGACGTATGTGCTGCTGTTGGAGGGCAACCTCAACAACGAGTGGGAACCTCGCTTCGACCGCAACAACACCTGGGCCTATCAGCTCAGCTATAACCGTGCCCTGGCCGTTTATAAGCTCTGGTTAAAGAACGGCATCAACATCAGGCAATATCCCGTCGAAATTGTTTTCAGCGGCGGCGGCTATTACGGTCTTTGTCCGCAAAAAGACGCAGCCTCCAGGCGCTTCAGTGTACAATTCATCCGACGCTAAGCGTTACCCGGGCGTCAATCGTTCAGTCGTCGAAGCAGCGCACGCATATATTGTCCGTTCTCACTTAATTCCGCTTGCTTCCACTTACCTTCGGCCGGTGCACCAGGCATCAGTAGCGCCGTCGTTTCGTCCTTATCGGTAATATTCCAGTTCGCCCAGCTCAGCTGATGCTTCTCCATCCACTCCACCCAACTGTCCGTCCGTTGCCGGTCGAATACCCCGTCGCCGTTCGCCTCACCCACGCCCCATTCGGTCACAAAAAGCGGGAGTCCGGCCTGCATGGCTCGTTCCGCACGTTGCTTTAACTGTTCCTGATGATTCGGGTCGCTTGCATAAAAATGGAAGGAATAGGCCAGATTTTTAAAGGCAGTAATCGGATCTTGGGCCGTCACGTCGACGTTCTGATCCCAGCGGGGACTGCCCACCACAATCAGATTTTCCGGATCGTGCGCACGGATTACCGGAATCACCTGTTCCGAATACGCTTTGATGACCTCCCAGGAATGTTCTTCCGGTTCGTTCCAAATTTCGTAAATGATATTCGGGTGCCCCTTGTAACGTTCCGCCATTTCGCTGAAAAATTTCTTCGATGCTTCCAGGTTCTTATCAGCATGATGGTCGTGCCAGTCGATAATCACATAAATTCCCCGTTTCAAGGCGTGATCAACAAGCATCGTAATTCTATTTTTTTGAACAGTCTCATTATCAAGGTAACCCCCTTTTGGCTCAATAGCCATCGAAAGCCGGATAAGATCAACCTTGAAATCGCTCATGATCCAGTCGACTACCGACCGGTTATAATATTTTTCTCCCTGCCAGATGCTCCAGGAAAAGCTGAGGCCACGCAATTGGGGCGGTACTCCATGCTGGTTCACGATGCGGCCGTCCTTAACCGATAATTGTCCGTGTTCC
>DAIRDA010000076.1:0-9187 GCA_036796375.1 Albibacterium sp. | reverse complement strand
CGTCCCGTCCTTATCAGACAAGTGGAACCATCTTCTTTTATTTTCTCTTTCCAGTTGAACAAAGGTGAGTTCACCAGCAGTATGCTGAGCAATCACCTGCCACCCCGCTACGGATTTGACTTTCCCATCTTCGACCTGGGGCATAAGTTCGACAAACTCATGATACGGCTTACCAGGATGATCGGGAGTCAGATCGAGGCCGTTTCGAAGAATATAGAAACTCAATACTGCGGATAAAAGAATGAGTAAACCTCCCTTGAGGAACTGCACGTAGGTTGTGGATGTCATTCCTGCGGTTGCTACGATGACTATCACCACCAATCCCACCAGCACCACTCCCACCCAATGCGGTAAACCGAGCAGCGGAGTAACAAGATCGCCCGCTCCAACCATTTGAGGAATAAGGTAGAACAACGAGACAATCAATGTGCTGATAGACGCCGTGAGAGTTACCAGCCTAGACTGAAAAGTTGAATTCAGGGCATCGGAAAAAGTATATTTCCCGAGCTTCTTAAAAGGCTCTGCCACCAGGAAAAGCGCCACCATCCACCCGGCCAGAAACCCAATGGCGTATAAGAAGCCATCGAAACCGGAAGTGGCAATCATGCCGCATATACCCAGAAATGAAGCAGCCGAAAGATAATCGCCGGCAAAAGCAACTCCGTTTACCGACCAGTGTATTTGCCCCCCTGCCGCGTAGTAATTCGAAGCAGAGCTCTTTTTACGACCGAAATAAAACGACAGACCCAATACCAGGCCAACGAAAGCTATAAAAAAGAATAGTGCTGTGTAAGATAACTCGTAAATCAAAGTGTAGCCCCTTTCTCTTTTTCTGCTTGCTCCATCTGATCTTCATAGCGAGAGCAAAAAAAGTTATAAAGCATCCCCAGCAACACGGCAAATACGATTAGTCCCAAGCCATACAAGGTAGCCAGATTGAGCCCGCCCAGGGTATCGATAGCCAGTAGTTCATAATTTACGACCCCGATGGCAACAAAACCTCCATAGAAGAAGAGGTAAATAAAGAAGAAAATTATCCCAAGTCGTGCTTTTTTCCCGGAAGAGGGATCGCTGTTTTGCGGATGGGTATTAGGTTCGTGTAACATGCTTTTTATTGGTTAGTAAGGTAAGATTGGGGCAGTCTACTATTTAACGATTGCTTTAGCACCATCTACAATGGAAACAAAATAGACGGCTAGTTCAAGATCCAGCTGCACTTTATAAGCCAATAACATCTCGGCAGCGATCCGTTCGACTTCATCGCGACGAATTAAGTTAATGGTACAACCGCCGAATCCGCCACCCATCATTCGGGAGCCGATTATTTCAGGATAGGTCCTGGCTTTTGCAACCAGAAAATCTAGTTCCGGACAGCTTACCTCATAGTCGTTTTTTAAGCCTTCGTGTGTTTCATACATATGTCGACCAAAAGAAGCGAAATTACCCGCGAGCAGGTCTTCACATGCATCTTGTAAACGCTGGATTTCCCTGACTACAAATTCGCTGCGGCGGTAAGCCAAGGGATCCGCATCTCTGACGTAAGTATTGAGCATTTCCAGACTAACGTCACGTAAGCTTGTCACTTCCGGATGGTGAGCCTGGATAAGCGCCACCCCCCTTTCGCACTCACGCCTGCGCTCATTATAAGCCGACGAAGCAAGCGAATGCTTAACTTGCGTATCAAATAAAACGATCTGGTAATCTGGACTATGGAATGGAATAAATTCAAATTCTAAACTTTTACAATCCAGCCGGATCAGATGGTCTTTCCTTCCGAAAACGCTGGCAAACTGATCCATTAAACCGCAATTCACGCCTACAAAATTATTCTCAGCCGCCTGCCCTATTTTAGCAAGCTCCAATAAACTGAATTCCAGGTTGTAAAGATGGTTTAGTGCAAAGGCGGTGACAGATTCAAGCGCAGCTGATGAAGAGAGACCGGCACCCAAGGGAATATTTCCTCCAAACACCATATTGAATCCATTTAGTGCTTTCCCTGCTTTCTGCATTTCGACGACCACTCCAAGGATATAGTCGGGCCACAATTTTCCGGATCGTTGAATATCATCGACCGAACTTTGAAATAACTCCTGATAGTCTTCAGAGAAAAGGTGGATCTCCTGATCATCTCTTTTGGACACCGCAGCAAAAATATACCTGTCGATTGCCGCCGGGAGCACCAGTCCGTCGTTATAGTCGGTATGCTCGCCGATGAGATTAATACGGCCGGGGGCAGAAAACAACGTTGGTTCAGCGGAGAAACGGCTTTTGAAAGATTCCTCTATTTTACTCAGTAAACTCATAATTAGGTTGGTGCTGTGGATAACATCACTCTACATAATTACTAAAAAGAAATCAAAAAAAGGAACGAAAAGTGGCCGGAACAAAAAAATCGTTTGTTTCTTGGATGGCTAATTCTCGCGACGGCGAAATAACACCCGCTTCCAGAGATCTTGAATAAATCCGAACCCGTAGGCTATCAACTGAATGAAAGCAGCCGCAACACTCAGGAAAGCCACTTTCAGGGAACCCGTTTTCGACCAGGAATGAAAGAATAGTAAAAGAATATAGCAGGAAAGGAAAAAATTAGCCAGTACGGCCAGAGGAAAGGAGAAAAGGTTTAAAAGAAAAGCTATCACCAAAAGGATAACGAAGAAAGCAGGAAAAAAATGAACCGGCTTCAGTTCAGACGGAAAGTGCTTATAGATATTGATACGAGCCCTCCCGAAAAAGTGAAGCTGTTTGTAAAACTGCAGAAAGTTAGTGCGACGTTTATGATAAACAAGTGCCTCGGGAATCAATCCAATCCGAAATCCCTGACGATGTGCCCGGATGCTAAACTCAATGTCTTCACCAAGCCGCGTTAGAATAAATCCACCCGTACGTTCCCACACCTTTCTCGAAACACCCATATTGAAGCTCCGCGGATGAAACTGCCCGACATGCTTTTTATTGCCGCGAATTCCACCGGTTGTGAAAAGCGACGTCATGGAATAGCTAATTGCTTTCTGGACGGGTGTGAATGAATCGTGGGCAGCATCGGGACCACCAAACACATCCAGGTAGTCTCTTTGAAGGTGAGCATACACCCTGGCCAGGTAGTCCCTCGGGATAAGGCAATCCGAATCGAATATAATGAAATAATCACCCCGCGCGCGTTCAAAACCATAGTTTCGGGTGAAGCCCTGGCCTTCGTTTTCTTTCACGAAATAGCGGATATTCAGTTGCTCTGCATAGCTCTCAACCACTGATCTGGCATCCTTTTCAGAACCGTCTTCAATAACCAGCACTTCAAAATCTTTATACTCCTGCTGCTGCAGGGTAAAAAGCAATTCATCAATCTCTTGCGGTCGATTGTAAAGGGGGATAATGATGGAAAAGAACATGTTAAATCACCTTCTCAATTTGGTAATTATTTCGCTCGGCTGAGTTACGGGTCACCAGTTCTGCCACGAAACCGGTCAGAAATAGCTGGAAACCTACCACAATGGCAACCAACGCCAGGTAAAACATAGGCTGGTCGGTAACGTCACGATAGGGTTCATTAGCAGAAATGGCTAACAACTTGCTAAGCAATATCCAGATCGTGATAAGAAACCCTGCGAAGAAGCTCATCGCTCCCATTGTACCAAAAAAATGCATGGGTCGCTTCCCGAACTTCCCAACAAAGAAAATGGAAATTAAATCCAGGAAACCGTTAATGAAACGGCTCATGCCAAATTTGGTCGTTCCGTACTTTCGTGGGTAATGTTCAACAACCTGCTCCCCGATCTTCTTAAAACCTGCCCATTTCGCAATGACCGGAATATACCGGTGCATCTCGCCATACACCTCAATACTTTTCACTACTTCCTTTCGGTACGCTTTCAGTCCGCAGTTGAAGTCGTGCAGATTATGTATTCCCGACATCGTCCGCGTTGCCGAATTGAAAAGCTTGGTGGGAAGGGTCTTTGAAAGAGGGTCGTGCCTTTTTTGTTTCCAGCCGGAGACAAGGTCATAACCCTCCTGTTTAATTTTATAAAACAAACCCGGTATCTCGTCCGGACTGTCCTGTAGATCGGCGTCCATAGTAATGATCACATCACCTTTTGCCAGGTTGAATCCCACATTGAGCGCCGCCGACTTTCCGTAATTTCTCCGGAACTTTACTGCAGTGATAGCATTAAACTTTTCCTTAAGAGCTTCAATTACCTCCCAGGAGTCATCATTACTACCATCATCGATCAATACCAGTTCGTAAGTAAACTTATTCGCCCACATTACACGGTCGATCCACTCACTAAGTTCTGGCAACGACTCAGCCTCGTTATACAAGGGTACAACAACCGATATGTCCATTCTATCCGACATTCACATCGTTTTCGGTTCCCGCTTCAGGACGGTAAAAGACAGGACGGTCTTTTTTGAAAATTGCGGCCCAGATAAGCGCGAAAACAAAATAAATAACCACCGACATCAATACACTTTTCAAAACATCCATGAACGACGGGTCAAACTGCTTTTGAAGGGAAGCTTCTGTATCAGCGATTGCCTTATCGATCACCTCCTGGTCGTCACTGAAATTTTCAAGCATTTCAGTGGTTGCATTTAAGGTGATTTCTGTCATCTTTTCGGCATAAGATGGTTCGATGAACTTACCGAAGAGTACTGTAAAGAAATACATGACTACTGCAGGAATGATGAATAATATCGAGATCGCTTTCAACGCTTCGCTGAACGACCAAAATCCTCCAATGGCTTTTCTGATTTTTAATGTGAAGAAAATAGCCAATCCTATTCCAATGGCAATTTGAATAACGCTATACGTCATTGACCCCATTGCCGACGGCATGCCATAATAGATCAAAAGAAATAAAACGATGTTAACAGCGGTCCAGATCAGTCCGTAGGTGACTGCCAGAGAGCGGGATTGGTTTTGGTTTGTGGTTAGATTTTCCATGTTTATATATTTACGATTGGTTATAAGCAAGGATTAAGGCATATATGGATGCATCAAAGGCTTTGTTTTTGCTGCGCATTACAAAATCTTCGAATTGAGCTTCCGTGGGCTCCGGCTCAGAAAAGAAGCTCATAACCGGGTAAAAAAGATCTGCAACTTCCTGATCCGGATCTAATCCGCCAGCCACCTTCGCAATTTCTTCGAATGTGCTGTCAACTAAGATCTGATTCGCAATAAACGGTTCGTAGATACGGTATTCGTCCTGAAACTCGTCCTCCTCTACTAAAAGGAATTCTTTCAGAAAATCGTCGAGGTCTGCATCTATTTTCTCGTCCTTACACTCCCGTAAGTAAAGCAAAACATTCAGCAGCTCGGTTCCCCGGTCAATTGTTTGGTTCTCAATATCTTCCCACTCAGACGACTCAAGATAGTCCGATTCCAGCTTGGCGACGTCGACTGCAAAAAAATTGATTAAAAGAAGATCAAAATACACCTCACGCAAATCATCAAAATTAGCATAATCGTCGAAGACGCGATCCAGAAGGTCAACTTTTTCGAGGTAGGGACGGTCAGACTTAAAAGCTTCCGCGATTCTGCGTTCAAAAACGTCCGACTTTTGATTGCTGGAAGCAGCATATTCCTGGATAGAAGCCTTCAGGGCTTTCTCTATTTGTGGGTTCATAATGAAGGTGTTAAAAAGTTATTGTTTGGTGCTTATTCGCGATGAAATTCACTTTTCCTTTCAGTTCCGTATTGAATAAAGGATTGTTGTTTGCTTTTGAACGGTTACTCGACTTGTCAAATATCCACAATTCATCCGGATTAATCAAAACCAAGTCGGCCGCATTACCTTCGGCCAGCGTGTTCGTATGAAGTCCTAATATTCTGCGCGGACCAGTCGACAGCTTCTCAACAATCAATTCCAGCGGTAAGCCTGCACGAATCAATATGGGCAAGACGGTTTGTAAACCAGCAATGCCGTAGGAAGCTATTTCAAACTCAACATTCTTAAATTCAATTTCATGTGGACTATGCTGTGAGACGATCGCATCGATGGTACCATCGGCCAGTCCCTCCAGAAGCGCATCGCGATCAGCGCTCGTGCGGAGCGGCGGCTTAACCTTCAGATTACTGTCAAAGCCACTCAGATCTTCGTCAGTAAATAACAAATGGTGCGCAGCAACATCGCAGGTCACCTGCAATCCCTCGTTTTTAGCAGCACGTATTAAACTTACTGATCCCGAAGTACTGATCGTACTCAAGTGGAGCGACGCTTCATTATATCGTGCAAGGAAAAGATATTGAGAAACCATCAGCTCTTCAGCCATATTCGGATTTCCTTTCATGCCCAGATACGTGCTCATGCTTCCCTCATTCATCTTGGCGTTTCCAGCGATGGCTTTATTTTCAGCGAAGGCAAAGATCTTTCCTCCAAACCCTTTGCTATAAAGTAGGGCCCTACCCATTAAACCAGCGTGCTGCAAACTTTTATCGCCGTCACTGAAAGCTACGGCGCCAGCAAGTTTCATATCATAAAGTTCAGCAAGTTCGCTGCCTTCCCGGTTTTTGGTAATGGTTCCGATGGGGTAAATGTTCACCAGATTATCGCGGGTACTATTCTTCACAAACGAAATCTCGGAACGGGTATGTAGTGGAGGCTGCGTATTTGGCTGAAGAGCGACTCCGGTAAATCCCCCAGCTGCTGCTGTGGCGCAACCTGTAACCAGGTCCTCTTTCGTTTCTAATCCGGGCTCACCAAAGTTGGCGTTCAAATCTACAAAGCCCGGGACCAGATAACGTCCATCTCCCGAGATTACCCTTGCACCTGAAACATCCGACAGCGATCCTGGTTCCCCAACGGAAGTAATTATTCCACCTTCTATTACAACATCAGCCTTTTTACGATAGTATACCGAATCCGCAAAAAGAACTACAGCCGATTGAACAATCAGTTTATCCATGGAAAAACAATAAGAATTGAATAAGTGAAAATGATTTTGGAAGCAGGAATAAAAGGGTTGCTCTGGACCCGCAAAACCTTCAAAGGTTTTGAAAATAATGAAGAATACGATTGGAGAGTTCCCATTAAAAAACAAAAATACAAATTACTCGCTAAGGAAAAACGAATAATTTGTATTTTTTTGCTTTAGAACGCGCCTATAACGGTATTATTAGGAATAATGGCTTTCTTCTTAATGACCACAATGCCATCGCGAACGGTATGAGTCTCATAATCACCATCCTCAAGGTGTTTCCCTCCGGTGATACGGACGTCATTGCCGATTCTGGCGCTTTTGTCGATAATCGCGTTGTCTATATAACAACGCTCACCCACACCCACAAGGGGTTTGCTCATACGCTGACCATCCTCAATCTCTGCCAGACTCTGGTAACGATCGGCTCCCATCATGTAAGTATTACGGATCACTGTACCCTTTCCTATCCTGGAACGAACACCAATCACCGACCGTTCAATTTTATCAGCATTAATAATACAACCGCCTGCAACAATTACCCGGTCGAGCAGACAACCAGCATATTTGGAAGGGGGCAGCATTCGTGCCCGTGAATAAATCGTATTGGAATCGAAAAGGTTAAACGCTGGAATATCGTCGGTTAACCCAATGTTGGCTTCGAAAAAAGAATCGATGTTTCCAATGTCGGTCCAATATCCATCGTATTGAAAACTATAAACTTCGGAAGTTTCAATAGCGAATGGGATTAACTCTTTTCCGAAATCCAACCCATCGTGTGTTTCCAGTAGATCATCAAGTTTACCTTTATTGAATACATAAATACCCATAGAGGCAAGATACTCTCTTCCCTGTTGCTTCATTTCAGGGCTTACCTCCGAGTTCCAATCGGCCAGCAATTCGGTCTTTGGCTTTTCAATAAAAGAAGTAATCATGTTGTTCTCGTCCGACTTAAGGATACCGAAGGAGGTTGCGTCTTTAGCATTTACCGGAATGGTCGCCAGCGTGATTTCCGCTCCGCTGTTGCTATGTGCATCGATGAGTTCCTGGAAGTCCATCTGATACAGCTGATCTCCCGAAAGAATTAAAATATAATCGTAAACGTGTCCTTCCAGATATCGTCTGACCCTTCTCACTGCATCGGCTGTCCCCTGATACCAATTATCGCCATCGTTGGTTTGTTCTGCCGCCAATATGTCGACAAAACCCTTGTCGAAAACACTGAAATTATACGTGTTTTTGATATGTGAATTCAACGAGGCTGAATTGTATTGGGTCAGCACAAAAATCCGGTTAAATCCAGAATTCAAGCAGTTAGAAATCGGAATATCGACTAAACGGTACTTGCCGGCGATCGGAACGGCCGGCTTGGAGCGGGTTAATGTTAAAGGGTTCAGTCTTGTACCCTTACCCCCACCCAGGACAATGGAAATAACACTTGGTTTCATAAGCGGTTAATTAAATTTTCATACAATTGTATATATTGTTTAGTCGAGTTGTTCCAGGAATGATCTAATTTCATAATTTTCTTCCGGATTCTGCCAAAAAGTTTTGCATCCTCGTAGAGGCTCAGCGCCCGGCCGACCGCCGAAACAATACTTTCCGAAGAAACACTTTGAAATACGATTCCGTTTGAATTTTGTTCTTCAATATCCCTAACGGTATCCTTCAATCCCCCGATATTTCTCACTACCGGAACGGTTCCATATTTCATGGCGTAGAGTTGGTTCAAACCGCAGGGTTCTACGCGCGAAGGCATCAGAAGAAAATCCGATGCCGCGTATATCCGATGTGATAACTCCTCGTTATAGCCGAATACAATGGCAAAATCATTTTCCTCATTGATAAAGGGACGAAGCGAGTCCTGAATTTGCGGATCGCCCGATCCAAGAATGAAAAAACTCAACTTACCTGAGTAGTTAGCGCTTATTGCCTCCAATACGGGTGGCAGCATATCGGCTCCCTTTTCCAACGCAAAGCGACCGATAAAACTCATTAAAGGCAAAGTAGGATCAAGCCCGAACTCGTTGCAAAGCGCTACTTTATTGGCCCTCTTTCCTGTTAAAACCTTTGCGGGCGAGAAATTGGAAAACAGATATGCATCGGTCTCAGGATCCCAGGTATCATTGTCAATTCCATTAATAATTCCAAAACCTTTATTTCGCTCTGCTGAAAACAAACTTTCCAAGCCATTGGCTTCTATAAGTAGCTCTTCGAGATAGCCTCGCGAAACGGTGTTGTAAGCCCAGCAACACTTAATCAGTGCTGCTAATGG
>DAIRDA010000075.1:0-9459 GCA_036796375.1 Albibacterium sp. | reverse complement strand
GAGTGGATCAAAGCACGCGTAAGATGAAACAGACCTTAATTTCTCCTCATTTTATGATAGCTGACATAGGAAATCACCAAAATCATCAGGAAAATTAGCGGAAAGAAGGACATAAGCCCCATACCATCGACCGCAAAATGACTGATGCTTGCAAAAATGAAATCAAAGGCAAAACCAGCATAAATCCACTCCTTCATGCGTGCCGGCAATCGAGGGATAACGAGGCCGATTGAGCCAAAAACTTTAAATACAACCAGCGCCTGCCCGAAGTATTCCGGATAGCCCAGATGTCGGATACCCTCCCTGGCCATTTCCGTTTGTGAGGTGAGGGCAGGCATAACTCCCTCGAAAAGGAAGATGATAATGGTCGTTGTCCAGAAGGCAATTTTTGTTGATTTTGATGTTTCCATAATGTGTTCTGTTGGTTATTCAGCATTAGTAAAAATAGATCAATCTTTACTACAGGAAGCGGCACGAATCTGACAATCTCGGGGGTTAATTGCGATAGCACTTCTATTTTCTCCTGTCCGGGCGACGAGATTTATTCCTACGTTGAAAATGGCTATATCGCCGGGCGGCTTAAGGAACTTAAAAAAAAGATAGTTACTACTTTTCGTATTCAAACTTAGCCAGTACAGCGAAGTTTGCAGCAAAGGTAAACTGGAACATTCCTTCTACCCCTTGCCCGTCTTTGTCTCTTCTCCCCCATCCCTTCAGCACATCCGTGGGTAAGAAACCACGATGGTTATAATGCTCGTACCCATAATCCAGATTCTTCTGAAAAGTGGCGATATACGCATTCACAGACGCGTAGTTAGGCTGAATATCCATATAACCTCTTAGAAGTACGCCATTGAACCAGTTTCTGAAACCGCCGACCTGAAAGCGATGGTAGTCCGGCAAATCCTGATCGAGACTGGCGAATGCTCGAAAACTGTTATCCGACAAAGCCTTGCCGTCATTCAGGTATTCAATGTCTTTTGTCGCGCGATACAGGTCGCTCGCCCCCGACAGCATGGTACCGCTGTTGTACGTATAGTCTTGTCCTACGGGTCTGTTCAAAGGAGTGTTTATCCGGTAGCGTTCTCCGCCAACGGTTTCGTATTGAATTTTGCAGGGGCTGCATCCGCCCATCATATCCGTGTATACACCTTTATCGTTCAGCAAATTACTTTTTTGCCAATCGTACACTTTCTTAGCGTATTCAAGATAGTATTCGCCTTTTGAACGCATTTTCGAACGTCGTGTCTTCCGATCGTTCGGATCAATAAAACGATGCTCGGTCTGCTCGTCCTTATTTTCATAAATCTCATGCAGCCAAACCAGCGGACTCACCATGGGGCCATTGCTGCAGGCATGTTTCGTTACATAACCCGGCCCCCAGGGGATACCGCCATGCTCTTTGCCCTCCTCATCGAGGGTGGTGTCCCAACCGTCGAGCACATATTCAGTTAAATATTCGGCCTTTTTCAAATACTCTCTGCGGCCTGTCAGCCGGTACGACTCAATCAGTTCACGGGCAAGCCACATCTGGTCGTCGTACACATTCAGAACTCCTGTCACATTCGCCCTTCCCTTCCGGTTAACGCGGTCGACCGCATACACCGTCCACTCCTTTGTTTGTGTAAACGACGTGAGTTCGAAAGTCCCCAGATAGTAGTCTGCATTCTCGTATAATCGGGATAGTAGCTGGCTATATCGCTCAAAATTTGCGTCATAAACCGCCGCATCGCCCTTGTCCTTCGCAGCTTTCAGCGCATGCAGCACCGCGTTAACCGACTCAATGGCACTGGTATACATCCACACACTTCCCCGTTCCTCCGACAGCTTACCTGTGAAGGGATTGTAAAAGCGCCCCATCGCCATTCCATCTCCTACAAAGTAATACGCAGCGGCCGTATCGAGCACCGCCATGGACCGATCCAGGTTCCGCTTAGCTAAGATTTGCCCGTCAGCAATGTTGGTTTTGGCGTTTTGTTGGGATACGGCTTTCGTACCGCAGGCAGATATTGCACCGGTAGTTGTAAGGGCAATAGCTACGGCAATAGCAAGAAGGGGATTGATTCGTCTCATTTTGAAAATCAGGTTCATAGAGATCGCCGCAGGCGATCACCTTGGTTATGGGAGACGAATATAAGTAAATCGATTTTCTTTACAAATTATCCTGTTTTTTTTCCATCCATTCCTGGAATTTCAAGAAGGTTTGATTGGCGGTTCCGATCATTTCCAGCTCTTCATTGCGGTTTTGAGGCATGGCATTCAATACTGTTTTAAACCTTTCCCACATCGTTTGCGTCTGCTTGCCATAACCCTCGAAGAAACTCAGGCCATTCGTGTTTTTCAAGTCAAGCCGCTTCTGAATCATTTTACTGATATATATACCGCCCAGGGTAGATCCTTCAATCACATAAAGCGCTGCCATCCCTTGCCTTTCATTACTGATAACAGGCAAATCGTCACCGGACGCTTTAACCGGCACCCTCCCACCGAAGTAAGCGATATCCGCTGCAAGTGCCTCCGACTTCCTTCGTTGAGCGTTATCCGGCAGAACATCCCCGATCGCCGCACCAATGCGAATTTCCAGTCCCCCGAAATAGCTGTAAAATACTTTCAGCAGCTCGATATAGTCGCCTGCATCTTTAATCGATTTAATTTGACGAATCATCAGGGCTTCCAGGCTTTGGTGTTGTGCGTGCGTATTTTCTTTGATCAGATCGGCTATCATTTTTTACTACAGGAATTAATTATTACAAGAGCAAATATATATATTCGTAATCGAAAGCGCGTCCCCTTCACCTTTTTACGGATGTGTTGATTTTATAATGACCATCAATACCAATGGCTAAAAGAAATAATTTTGACTCCGACTTTTGCGGTAGTCTACCCCTCCACAGTATCAATTCCATTCAGGACTACGGTTACCTACTTGTTGTTGATCCACAAACACATAACATCATTCAGGCAAGCGAAAATACGCATGAAATCAGTGGTTTGGATGTTAAAGATCTGGTCAATAAACCTATGGGCGACTTTATAACGTCCGAAGGTATCGGCCAAATTAAAAACATCATCGAAAAAGGACTGAAAAGCCGTATTCCGCTCGATCTCACTTTTAACGGAAACGGAAAAACTGCCGTCTTTCATGCTTTGTTACATGTCAAAACCGAGTATATTCTGATTGAACTGGAGGAAGTAAACGAAAGTGTTGAACGGAGTTTCAAAGCGGTGTTTCAGGAAGTAAAACATGTGATTGCCGCGCTGGAAGGGGCCGAAACCGTACAGGAAGTGTGCGATATCGCAGTGCATGAGCTGCGAAAAATCTCTGGGTTCGACGGGGTGCTTATGTATCGCTTTGATGAGGACTGGAACGGGACGGTCATCGCCGAGGAAAAAGACAACCGGCTCGATGCCTATATCGGACAAACGTTTCCGGCTTCCGACGTGCCTCGCCAGGCTCGCGAACTTTACTTGAAAAACCCATATCGCCTGATTCCAAACCGGGATTATAAGCCAATCAGACTCTACCCGGTGATCAACCCCGTCACCAGTGCGTTCATCAATTTATCCGACTGCAATCTGCGGAGTGTTGCCGCCGTGCACCTCGAATATATGGGCAACATGAAGATTAAGGCTTCCATGTCAATCCGCGTGCTTCACGACGAAAAGCTATGGGGACTGATCTCGTGTCATCACATTGAAGAACAATACCTTGAATATGAAATCTGTTCAGTTTTCGAATGGCTCTCGGGTGTTATATCCAGCCGTATTTCCCTGATTCTGAACAAAGAAAAGTTTGAATTTGCACAAACCCTCCACGATCAGCGTGCTGCGCTGGTAGATCGCGTCTACGCAGCCGACAACATCAGTACCCTGCTCAAAGACCAGGATACCGATTTATTGAAACTCTTTAATGCCTCCGGAGCCGTCCTGATTCAAGATGGCCAGCTCCATTCCACAGGCCCGGTTCCTCAATCTGACGAAATCGATCATTTGCTTTTCTGGCTGGAAGGGAAGTCGGTTGATAAAATCTTTTACAGCAACAACCTCAGCGGAATTTACGACGACGCCGTCGCCTTTGCGGCGGAGGGTAGCGGTATTTTGGTCATCCCGATTCATAGCGGCAAGAGCGAATACCTGATCTGCTTCCGGCCCGAACTTGTTGAAGATATCCGTTGGGGAGGCGATCCCAATCAGGCCATCCGGTTTGATCAGGATAAAAAAAACTATCATCCCCGAAACTCGTTCAAGCTATGGAAAGAGACTGTCGTACACCACGCTGCTCCCTGGGCTCCTCAGGAACTTGAGATTGCCGCATCGCTGCGGAGCTTTCTCTACGAATTCAGGACCCGGCAACTTTACAATTAATTCAAGATATCAGGCGGGATGAAAGATCAGGAAAAGGAAACCAGTACCAAAAGGTTTAATAAATATATTGTCTGCATCGGAGCGTCGGCAGGCGGTTTAGAAGCTATTCACGACTTCTTTGATCATATGCCTCAAAGCTCCAGTTTCTCCTTTGTGGTCATTCAGCATTTGTCGCCCGACCATAAGAGCCTGCTCGTCGAGCTGGTGGGAAAACACACCCACATGAAGGTTTTTGAAGCCGAGCACGATATGGCGATTCAGGACGACTGTGTCTATATCATTCCCAACAATAAAATCATGACCATCAGCCAGGGACGCCTAATCCTGGCCGACAAATCGCTGATCAAGGCTCCCAATACAGCAATCGACAGCTTCCTGCATACACTGGCAAAAGATAAAAAAGATAAGGCCATTGCCATTATACTATCGGGTACCGGCACCGACGGAACGAAAGGTATTGAAAGCATCAAGGCAAATGGCGGATTGGTAATTGTTCAAGATCCCGCCACAGCCAAATTCGACGGGATGCCTAACAGCGCCATCGCTTCGGGTAATGTCGACTATGTATTGGCACCGAGCGATATCCAGCAAGAGTTGTTCAATTATGTAAACGAAGAACCCGTCAAAGTGCTTGAAAACGGGCGTATTGACGATCAGCTGCTCGATAAAATTTTCGAGATGGTGCACCAACAAAGCGGCAACCAGTTCAATCTTTATAAAACGCCGACCATCATCCGCCGAATTGGTCGCCGCATGAACGAAAAGGGAATCAAGTCGCTCGATCAGTATGTCAGATGCCTCAGTAACGACCCTCTGGAAGTAAAAAAGCTGGGGCAGGATTTTCTGATTGGCGTTACCAGCTTCTTCCGCGATCCGCAAAGCTTCGAGATTCTTGAAAACAATATCATTCCCGAGATCATCAGGAAAAAGTCGGACGATGAGATTATTAAAATCTGGGTCTGTGCCTGCAGCACCGGTCAGGAAGCCTACTCATTGGCCGTTCTCATCCAGCATTGCCTGGAAAAGGCAGGACGGAAGCTCGAAGTTAAGATCTTTGCGACGGATATCGACGAAAAAAGCATTGAAATAGCGGCACGAAATCAATATCCATTGAGCATAGCCAACGAGGTTCCCGAGCATTTGCTTAAAAAGTATTTCGTTACCGACGGACATTTTTATAGCGTCGTCCCTGAACTGAGAAAGCAGGTTGTATTTGCCAAGCACGACGTTACAAAGTCGCCCCCATTCATCAAAAATGATCTGATCACTTGCCGCAATATGCTCATCTATATGAACAGCCTGTTGCAGGAAAAAATATTATCCACCTTTCACTTCTCCCTTTGCCCGGATGGCTATCTTTTTCTCGGTTCAAGCGAATCGGCCATGGTCATTAAAGACGGCATGAGCGAGGTGTCAAACAAAGGGAAAATATATCAAAAATCTGGTCCGCTGAATTATTCAACGTTTAACACGTATAAAACGGGTGAGCGACTGATATCGAGCGACACGATAAAAACGCGAAACAGCAATCTAGCCGTTTCAAGTGCGGAAAGCCGCTTTAATAAGTTCATCACGCAGGATTTAGGCTATGCCGGTGTCTTTATCGACCAAGGGTATATCATTCAGGAAGCCGTGGGAAACTACAAACAATTCCTCTCCCTGCCCGAGCTAAAAATTGAGCTGAACCTTTTGAAGATGGTGCCCAAAGACGTATCGGTGGTGCTGAACAATGCACTTCGAAAAGCATGGAAAGAAAAGAAAAAAGTACAGATCAATAAGGTTCGCTTCCAGCTCAACGACGAACCGGTGTTCCTCAATATATCCATTCAGCCTCCACGACCGGACAGCAACCTCACCATGATCGTTTTCGGCGAAAGTTTACTGGAAGTTGTACCCGATAAAGACGAAATGCTGGTTCTCTCCTCCCTATCGAGCGAGCACCAAAACGAATATATTTTCGAACTGGAAGCCGAGCTGAACGAAACGCGAAAAAATCTTCAATTGGTGATCGAAGAAATGGAAACCACCAACGAAGAACTGCAATCAACAAACGAAGAACTGCTTTCCGCCAATGAAGAACTTCAGTCGGGGAACGAAGAGCTACAATCACTGAATGAAGAGCTTCATACCCTCAATACCGAACACCAGATAAAAATCCGGGAACTGACGGAGTTAAATGATGATCTCGACAATTACTTCCGGAGTACCGATATCGGCCAGGTCTTTCTCGACGCGCAGCTTTTCATCCGGAAGTTCAATCCGGCAGCCGTCAACCTGGTCAATCTCATTGAGGCCGATATTGGCCGTTCGATCGAGCAAATTTCGAACAACATCCTTTCGGAAGACCTCATCGCCGACGTACGTTCGGTTCTGATTGGCGGACGAGTTGTCGAAAAGGAGGTATTGCTGCGAAATGGCAATCGCAGCCTGATGCGAATCATGCCCTACGTCAGAAAAGATAAAAAAAACGATGGCGTCGTGATCACCTTTGTCGACATTTCCCGGATTACCGAACTGAATAATATTATTAATGGCGTATTTAATGCCAGTTTGAACGGAATTTTGGCCTTTACATCAGTACGCAATAAAGATCACACCATCGTTGATTTCAAGTGCTTTTCTTACAACGAAGCCGCGCTGACCCTGCTTGGTCGTAACAAAGAAGAACTCGATGGCGCCTGCCTGGTCAAACAAATTCCGGAACTTTCTGACGGAAATCTTTTCAGCCGCTTTATCCAACTTGTTGAAAAGGGTAAAACCCTCCAATCGGAATTTCAGCTATCGGGCGGACGTTGGGTTCAACTGGTGGCCGTGAAAATGGCCGACGGTTTTGTGGCTACGGTCACCGACATCACGCAACAGAAAATAGCGGAGCAAAAACTTAAGAAAAATTACAACGAGCTCGTAGCCGTCAAAGAAAACCTGAAGAGGTTAAATACCGATTTGGAAGTAAAAATAGAAGAACGCACGCAGGAGTTATCAGCCAGCGAAGAACGCTTCAAGCAAGTATCGCGTGCCACGAACGATACCATTTGGGACTGGAGCCTGGTAGACAATACCATGTGGCGAAGCGATAATTTCAGTTCCATGTTTGGCTACGAAAGTGAGCAGGCCAGCAACGATGTGAACTTCTGGTTCGACAAAGTACATCCTGACGATCGTCAACGAGTACGCGACAGCATATTTGCAGCCATCAACCACAACGAAAAACAATGGTCGGCCCAATACCGCGTCCAGAAGGGCAACGGTGAATATGCCACTATACTCGACCGGGGCACCATCATGCACGACGATTTTCAGACACCCTTCCGTATGGTGGGTTCGATGGTCGACGTTACGCGACTCATTGAGGCAGAAACCAAACTCTCCTCTACCGAAAAAAGATTCAAGAACGTCTTCGATTCCAACTTAATCGGCATGCTCTTTTTCAAGGTCGAAAGTGTGCAGGTGATTGATGCCAATAAAGCTTTCCTGGATATGATCGGCTATTCCGCCGAGGAAATCATCTTATCCGATTTCAAGCTGACTGATATTACGCCGGCTCAGCATCGCGCAATCAGTCGCACTGCCTATGACCAGCTAAAATCAAACGGCTTTTGTCCGCCCTTTGAAATGGAATTCAAACGAAAAGACGGCACGTTTATTTCGGTCATGATTGGATCAGCCATGCTCGAAGAAGGGAACGACTCCGAAGCAGTCACATATATCATCGACATCAGCGAACAGAAAGAAGCAGAACGAAGAAGAAACGAACTCCAGCGGCTTATCAAAAAGCAACAGGATGAGTTTTACAGCATCTTTAAGAATGCTCCTGCATTCATCACCATCCGGCGCGGAACAAACCTCGTTTACGAATTCGTAAATAAAGCATTTGTTGAATTCAACGGTGAAAACAACTACATTGGTCGGCCTTCGAAAGATTTCCTCCCCGAATATCATGTCGAAGAGATTCTTACTTACGAGCAACGGGTACTCAGCACAGGAGAAACCGTGGTTGCCAGCGCCTTCCCCATCGTACGGAAAGAACCACACACCGGAGAAGAACAGGAATTCTGGTTTGATTTCATCTATACCCCGGTGTTCAACGAACAGGATCAGGTAGACGGCATCGCCTTTTTCGGGTTTGATGTAACCGACCTGGTAAAAGCACAGGAAGCCACTAATGAGTTGATGCATAAAAAAGACGAGTTTATGAGCATAGCCAGTCATGAACTGAAAACGCCCATTACCAGCATTAAAGGATTCCTTCAACTGGCCAGTCGCGTTGCGCAAAAAACCGGGCATGAAAATCTCGTCTCCTTTCTTTCTAAAGCCAATCGGCAGGTGGGCAACCTCACCTCGCTTGTAGACGATTTGCTCGATGTTACCAAGATTCAGGCCGGCAAAATGCAGTTCAACAACGTCATGTTCAATATGAAGGATCTTATTGTTGAATGCGTGGAAGATATACAGAATACAGAAGATTATAGCATCACCATTCCGCACCTCGACGACGTAGAAGTATACGGCGATCAGCGACGTATCGAACAGGTTATCAACAACTTTCTGTCGAACGCCATTAAATATTCGCCCGACATCCGCAAAGCGGAGGTTTTTACAGAAATTCTTGATAATGAAATCAAAGTAACCGTGAAAGATTTTGGGATTGGAATCGCGGCCGACAAAGTAGACCTTGTATTCAACCGATTCATCCGCGTACACGATTCGTCCCGAATGTTTTCCGGCTTAGGTTTAGGACTCTATATTTCGGCTGAAATTATCTACCGGCATCACGGGACCATCGGCGTTGATAGTGTCGTCGATGAAGGATCCTCTTTCTGGTTTAAAATACCCCTTGGGAAGCAAGATACGGAGGTAAACTAATTCAGAATAGCGATTTGTAGCATCCACTTAGCGTATCTGAAAGCTCTTTTTCTTTGAAATAGCTTTCAGAACGTTTTTCTTAGCGGCGTGGATGGCGGGCGACTGTTCATCTTCCAGCATGGCAAGCGTGTTCTGAAGTTCCTGGAGAAGCTCCGGCACATCGCGGGCTATTTCATAAGCAATTTTAATGCATAACGACTGTACACCCGGCATTTCCGTTTTCGACACAAT
>DAIRDA010000074.1:0-9707 GCA_036796375.1 Albibacterium sp. | reverse complement strand
TGACTACGTCCTGAATTTGGTGGACGGTGGGATTCAGGAAAATGCTAAGCGTTTCGTCCTTATCAACGGTTATTTCCTGAGTTTCATAGCCAATAAACGAGAACACCAGTATTTCTCCTGTAGAAGCGGTTATGCTGAAATTTCCATTGGCATCGCTCTGGGTCGCACGGTTACGGTTATTCTTTAGATAAATGCTGACTGCAATCATCGGCTCCTGGGTTTGGGCATCAACCACAGTTCCTTTTAGTTGCATTTGGGCCGGAGCCGAAAGTCTGCGAGCTGGCTGGCCATTTGTCTTCACCACGATGGTTTTGTTGACGATGGTATAGGATAAACCCTGGTTCTGCAAACACTTGTCGAGCGCTTCACGAAGCGGCAGGTTGTTAAACTGCACATCAAGTTGATGTGCTGCGGGGTTTACCTGCCCGGAATAGAATACCAGATAGCCGCTCTGTTTCTTAATTTCTCCAAATACTTCTTCAAGATTCGTTTCGTTTTTGCTGATGCTGATTTGCTGTGAGTAACCTGCTGCCGAAACATGCAGTGCGCAAAAAAGCAATAAGATGGAAGTCAATTTCATGACCAGTAATAGTTTAGACCTTACTGTTCCCCAACTCAATGGAGACTTGTAAAGAAAATTAAATTTCATATTTTTGATTAATGAGGTTTACAAAATGCAGCCGGCCTAATGGCTGCTTATCCTTTTATAACCGGAAGCGTTGGCGCGCTTCCGGTTTTTTCTACAGGGGTTTATAAGAGATTAGGTAGAAATTTCTTCATTGAATCTTGATTTAGTGAGTATTTGGGTTCGCTCTAACATAAAGTTTCCGGTCTTCGAGTCTGAAAAGAATATTGTTGTATTCCAATATTGTCAGCACCTCGCTCAGCTGGCTTTCCCGGGCAATTTCGCCGAAGAACTTTTCCTTAGGAATCCGTCCTTCATAAATAATCTCCAGGTCGTACCACCGGGCAATTTGTTTCATAATCGTTTTGAGGTCATCGTTCTCAAATGCAAATAGCCCGTCTTTCCAGGCAGTCGCCTTATGGACGTTCACACTGGTTTTACTGATACCTCCATGGGGCCCTTGCCTGACGGTAGCCTGTTCTCCGGGTGATAAACGAACCCGCGTATTGCTGGCGGATCCGGCAGCGTCTGATTCAAGAAGTATGTCAACCGAACCTTCAAGCAAGGTGGTTTGAATTCCCGTTTCTTCACCATAGGCATTGATGGCAAAACGGGTTCCCGTCACTTCCACTCGCTGGATGCCCGACTTTACAATGAACGGCATCGCTTTGTTTCCTTGTACCTCAAAGTAAGCCTCTCCCTCAAGTTCAACGACCCTTTCCTTTCCCTGAAAAAAGGAAGGAAAGCGGAGCGATGACCCTGCGTTGAGAAAAACGCTCGATCCGTCGGCTAATATAACTTCATACTGCCCGGCACGGGGAGTGCTGATGGTGTGGTGTTCAGGCTTGGCACCCTGGCTTGTCGGATTTGAGATATATTGAATACGACCGTCGGAAGTCTTTCCGATCTGTATTCCTTCTTCCTGCAGTAGTTCCGCAGCATGATTTCCGCTTAAGTCGATCGTAGCACGGCCTCCCAGCGATAGCGTTGCCCGGTTGGTGCCAGGGGCGATATCACTCAATTTGCCTGCATTGCTTTGTTCAGACAGGGGACGAAAAGTGCCGGCAAAGTAAACCCCAAGGCAAACGCTGATCAGCAGGACTGCGGCAACGGCATAAGGGTAATATTTAGAAAAGGACCACCGTTTACGAGTGAGCTGTTTTTCTTCTTTCTCAATCTCCTGGTCTATTCTTGCTTTCAGGTTGTTTTTTATCGCTTCAAATTGGTGTTTGTTGTGCGCCTGGATCAGGTCTTCCTTGTTTTCATAAAGGTCATAGTATTTCTCGAGAAACTCTTTTTCTTCAGGAAGGAGGTTTCCTTCCCGATAACGGGTAAGCAACGATTGAAAATAAGACTCGTTAGGCTGATCTTTGTGCATGTCTAATATATAAGAGTATGGAAACTGGAATTAGCCCACGTGCTAATGAAAAAAAATTAAAGTGAAGCGATTATGAGCAGGAGAGGCATATAGGAAAGAGACTCTTTTAGTGAGGAAAGAGCGCGTCCGATTTGATTCCGGACTGTTTTCGGGGAAATATTGAGCAGCAGGGCAATTTGCTGGCTGTTCAGGTCCTCTTCAAATTTCATTTTAAAGATCATTCGCTGCTGTGCAGGAAGCACTTCGACCATGGATTGAAACGCATTTGTGAATTCCCGCAACAACACATTTGAATCTGCCCCGTCGGTACTGATGGTTTCAGAATGTACCTGATCGGGAATGGATGCGCGGCGTTTTTGGAGTTCAAAGTGTCGAAACACGGCATTGCGTGTGGATATGAACAAATACGCGGCTATATCATTAATGGAATCGCTCTGGCCACTTCGTTTCCAGAATTGTGTAAAGACCTCCTGGGCGATATCTTGCGCCTGATCCAGATTTCCAAGGCGTTTATAGGCATCGTTTACTACCTTGTCCCAGTATTCAGAATAGATACGATCAAAAGAAACTTGTCGTTCCCTTAAATTATCTGTATTATTATTGTTCATCCATCATAAAATTATTAATTTTTAATGAAATCACTACTAAATCCCTTTTTCTTTTGCGCTTTTTCAATTTAGTTGAGCTGCAGAGTGTGCTGTGCGCAGTTGAATCTCCGGCGTTCAAACGTTTACGTAGCTATCTTGTTAGGCTGCAAACGCTTTCGTTTTATTTAATTGGTTTTGAAAACAGCGTTTGCGTTCCCAATAGGTTTATATGGACTATTATAGATTAGTCAGAGAAACGGCTGCATATTCAAACGGGTGATTAAACGGGCAATTTATAATAACATTGGGAATGAAGGAGGAGATCAATCAAGGAGGGAAACAATTTTGAAAATTAAGAAAACCCCATAGGATGAGAAGAATTTTATTGGTGCTTTTCTTTGGTTCGTTTATTCCGGTGCTTTTTGCCCAGAGCATTCAGCAGCGTTTAATCTTAATAGGCGATGCCGGAGAAATTAATTTCAAACAGGAAACCATCATTCCGGAAGCGGCCGGGCAGATAATTCCTGGCAAAACAACGGTCTTGTTTCTTGGGGATAATATTTATCCGCGTGGGCTGGCCCTGCCAGGTAGCGACGATGAGAATGAAACCAAGGATATTTTACGTTCTCAGTTTGAGCCGATGCGGCGCAACGGTGCCCCGGTCTATTTCCTTGCAGGAAATCACGACTGGGACCGGATGGGCAAGCTGGGGCTTGAAAAAATTCAAGCGCAGGGTCGTTTTTTAGAAAGCCAGGGCGATTCATTGCTTAAACTGATTCCGGAAGGCGGCTGCCCTGATCCGGTGGAGGTTGTGCTATCCGACAGTCTGGTAGTGATTGCGTACGACAGTGAATGGTGGCTTTTTCCTTTCAATAAGCAGGATGCGAACATGGACTGTGCCTGTACGACCGAAGACGAGGTTATGGACCGGTTAGAGGAGTTGCTTTCTAAACACCGGGATAAAACGGTTGTGCTGGCATCCCATCATCCTTTGCAAACTTACGGCGTTCATGGTGGGTACTACTCCTGGAAAGACCATATCTTTCCGTTAACGGTTCTGAACAAAAAGGCCTATGTTCCCTTGCCTCTTATCGGATCGCTCTATCCCTTGCTACGCAGCACCATTCTTCTTAATCCCGAAGATATGCCGCATCCGGCCTATAAAAACTTAATCAGCCGCGTGAGTGACGCGACTTCTGGATTTCCGAACCTGATAAATGTGGCCGGGCACGACCATGGATTGCAGCTGATTAAAAATTCAGCCGGCCGGGTTCAGATTGTAAGCGGTTCAGGCGCGAAAAGTTCTTATATAAAAAAAGGAGAAGATGCGCTCTTTACCAGCAAGATGCAGGGATTTGTGTTGCTCGACTATCTGGACGACCGAAGCATGAAACTTACTTTTTTCGAATATGCTGATAAAAATGTGAACGATGTATTTAGCTACTCGGTTCCCTACCACTCCGGCACGTCGGCCGTCGATTTCAACAAAGCCAATTAAAAACGATAGTGTAACCATAAATTCGAACAGTCTTTTGCGCATACCCTGGACTACATGGTCTCTCCCTTCTTAGAGACAGCTTCGAACTCGCTTTGAACCAGCTTCGGACCAGCTTCGGACTATTTACACATTAGAGCCACGAAATGTGTAGATGGTCTGTAGCTGGTCTGTAGCTGGTCTGTAGCTGATTAAAATAACTTATTATGCACTTATAGCTTGACCCAGGAAAAATCCGGAAGAAATTATCTGAAATTAATGGAAACAATACGCTGATTATTAGTGTAGTACTTATTCACCTAAGAAGAAAAAGCTATGAATCAGATCCATGTTGCCACTGGAAATCCAGTGCGATTGGACTTCAGAAACGAAGAGCTTCCAATCACCGTTAAACTTTTTCGTCCAAAATTGTATCAGGACGATCAGGGCTATTATTGTCTATTTGGCCCTGATCCGGACGCGGGAATATCAGGTTATGGAAATACGAAAGATGAAGCCCTTTATAATTGGGATACGGAGCTTAAAGTGCGTATTCGAAGCAATGATCTGACCGACGAGGCTGCCCAATATGCGCTCGAAATTCTGGACGATTCTGTCGAGTATTCCTGATTGCCGCTCCGTAGCGTTCGCTATTATTAAGCTTCACTATTCTGTTTCGTAAAGAAGGGTCCCTCCGTTTATGAAGTCTTCGTGAGAAAGGAAGTAGCCCTGGATAGGGGTTCCATTCAAATACAGGTTGCGTAATTTTCTGCCTTTCCCTGGTTTCTTAACGGTAAACGTGTTTTTACCTTCGATGGTCCATCGGATTTCGTCAAAGATAGGGACCGTGAGCAGGTATTCGGGATCGGCAGGGGAAAAGGTGTACATTCCAAGGGCACTCATGACATACCATGATGACATTTCGCCGGCATCATCCATGCCTGAAAGTGTCAGCCCATGCTCGCCAATCCCATAATAGTTCTCCAGAAGATGATCGATAATCGTTTGTGATTTCCACGGCTTATCGATAAAATAATACGAAAAGGGTGCTTCATGGGCAGGCTGGTTACCGTGGCTATATTGTCCCATAAAGCCGGAAATGTTCCGTGCGACATAATTTCCATCGCGCGGGAGGCTGAAGAGTGAGTCGAGTTTCGCTTCAAAGGATTCAGCACTTCCGTATAACGTCACCAATCCTGGCATATCGTGGGGGGCAAAAAACGACAGGTGCCAGGCGCTTCCTTCCCGGTACATATATTCGTAATACGGGTATTGCGGATTAAATGGTGTGATCCAATCGCCGTTTTCCAACCGCCCACGCATAAAATTGGTGCTCTTGTCAAACATGTTTTTATAGTTGGCTGAGCGCCCTTTCAGATCCTTCGCATGTGCTTGATCGCCCAGCGCTTCAGCCAGGAGCGACAGAGAATAGTCGTCGTAGGAATACTCAAGGGTTTTCGAGACACCGGCCCGTCCCTTGCTTTCCACATGCGGACGTTCGATGTCGGGGTCCGATATAAATCCCTTCTCGATATACTCGCCGAGGTGTGCACGGGGCCCTTTTACATTATAGGCGTTATTCAGTAGAATTTTATAGGCCTTTTTTATATCAAAATCACCGATATTCCTGAAGTAAGTACCAGCGATATAAGGTGCTCCATGATCGCCGTGGAAAAAAGTCGGCATAAAACCGGTAATCTCACCCCGATCGATCATCGACTTAATGACATCATTACTGACCTTAGGACTTAGCAGACTCAATAGAATATCTTTGTTTCGGTATGTGTCCCAAAGCGATGGGATTTCGTAGTAATTGAATGCTTCTTTCCGGATACTGCCCGCCTCGTCCTGGAATTGACCGTTATAGTCGCTTCGGAGTGCTGGCCATAGAAATGACCGGTAAAGGGAGGTATAGAACAATTCTTTCTGCCTGGCTGTTCCACCGTCGACTTCCACTTGTGAAAGGAGTTGGTTCCAGGTCTGATGGCCGCTCTTGCGAATGTCATCGATCGTTCGAGCTCCTATTTCCTCCATCAGGTTTTCTCTCGCATTCTCGACGCTAACGAAGGAGATCCCGATCTTCATGACCACAATCTTATTACCCCCGCTTTTCAAGCGGATCATGACAGACCCTTCGCGTTTTCCGGGCTGAGTGATATCAACGGATTCAATCTCCTGATCTAGCAGGGCATAAAAATGGACTTTCTCGCCTCCTGTACGCTGGAAACCTTCTACGGCATTCCCATTCTGGCGGAGCTGCCAGTCCGATACTCTATTATTCGCTTTACCGAGGTCGAACAGAATTCTTTTATCGGCCGGGTTCTGATAAGTATACTCGTGAATGCCCGCACGAAGGGTAGAACTCAACCTTACATTTACCCGATAGTCGTCGAGCAGGACCTCATAAAATGCGGGAGAGGCGTTTTCGTTATCGTGCGAAAATCTTGATTTAAAGGGTGCAGTGGCGCCTTCCGATACAGGTAGAACCGGGATGTGGCAAAGATTCCAGTGCCCTTTGTTGGTATGTGTGAAACTTAGAATTTCGGTATCTTCATATTCATAGCCTGCACCGCTGCCATATTTTGTCATAGGACTAAGTTGCACCAATGCATTTGGAAGTGACGAGCCCGGGAACACCAGTCCCGCCCACACCCGCCAGCCTTTCGGCGGCGTATATCCTATAATGTCGGTATCAAGCAGCGGGGCGGTACCGATAAAGGGATTTACATGGGCCGCCGGATTACTCGAAGTCCGGATTTGCTTTAGCGTGGTACAGGATAGGCCAAGGATGGTAAGAAGAATAAATGTAAGAAAGTGCAGGGGCTGGTTCCTTCGAATGAACATGATTTTAACGTCTAGTGGCCCTAAGATATAAAAAAACTTTATATCACAATTTTTTCGAAGCGGACGAAATTCCATGATTTGCCAACCTTGTCGTACCAGACCCGGAAAGTGTTGTTGGGTGGTACCGTGAAATGAAAACTTAAGGTTGTTTCCTTCTCGCTTTTGGGAAGAAATTGGGGAAGCAGTGTATCTGCGATGTTTTTAATTTGAGTTTCGTTCATTGTTTTCTTTTGATTATGTTCGACCACCCAATAATACCAGAATTTCCTGAGAATCTGTTACAAACGTTAGCTATCGGTATGTATTTTAACTAAACTTCTGACATCATTTTGTTTCTTTCAGAGGCTACAACGAGGGTCGTGGCCGACTCACATAAGGGTTGCCTTTTATAGAGAACCGCCAGGGCAGAAGGGCATCCTCCTTCGCATAAGCCACACCGATCCTCGGGCTACTCACAATCTCCTCTTCAAAGCTCGGTTCAGGGGCAGGGCCTATGCAGATGTCGCCATTTTCTAAATCCATACCGTTGTGTCGGCGGTCGATTGCGAGCGCTTTTGAAAGCGCTCCGGGGCCAGCCGAAAGCTGCGGCTTAAGTGCTTCCATATTCCTTCTCGCCAGCATGGTATCGATTCCGGAAAGAGGCTCGATTCCCCGAATCAGTACCGCGTGGGGGGTATTTTCCGGCCCGGTCACGACATTGAATAAATGGTGAATGCCGTAGCAGAGGTACACGTAGGCAATTCCTCCCGGGCGATACAACGTTTCTGTACGAGCGGTTCGGCGGCCGCCATAGGCATGGGAAGCCTTGTCGGTTATACCCCTGTAAGCTTCTGTTTCAACGATTTTGCCGCCTGTTATATTCCCGTCGATACAGGTCAGAATATACATGCCCAGAAGCTCGCGGGCGATGTCTGTTACTTCCAGACGCTGATAGAACTGTTTCGGCAGGGGAGTGAAGGTCAGGGACATGCTATTCTATGATATGGACTTTAATAATAGATTCTGCATTTTTCATCAGTATTTTGGAATCTGAGCTCAGATTACGCAGTCGCAATTTCTTATTTTCCTTTGCGTAGCGGGCTGTTAATTTGTTAAGCGCCTCGATTCCAGACATGTCGGCAACCCGACTTTCCCGAAAATCAATGATCACCTCTTCCGGGTCGCCCGAAACATCAAACTTCTCCTGGAATGCCGTCACAGAAGCGAAGAATAAAGGCCCGTAAATTTCATAATGTTTTACCCCGTTTCCGTCGATATATTTTCTTGCCCGGATGCGCTTAGCACTTTCCCAGGCAAATACGAGCGCAGCGATAACAACGCCAATAAGTACTGCCAGGGCTAAATTGTGCATAAAAATGGTGATGATGGCGACCAGGATTCCAATAAAAATATCCTGCCTGGGCATTTTATTGATGATTCTCAGGCTGATCCACTCGAATGTTCCGATCGCTACCATAATCATGACACCCGTGAGGGCGGCCAAGGGGACTTTTTCTATGACGGGCGCTCCAAAAAGAATAATGAAAAGGATGGTCAGCGAAGCGACAATACCCGACAAACGGGCCCGGGAGCCGGCCGAGAGGTTTACCAGCGTTTGGGCGATCATCGGGCATCCACCCATCCCTGAAAAGAAACCGTTGGCAATATTGGCCGCACCCTGTGCAATGCTTTCCCGGTTACCGTTACCACGCGTGCCTGTGATCTCGTCGACAAGGTTCAGGGTTAAAAGCCCCTCCGTAAGTCCTACCCCAGCCATAATCAGTCCGTAGGGAAAGATTATTTCGACCGTTTCCCAGCTAAGAGGTATTTCAGGAATATGGAAGGGAGGGAAACCTCCGCTTACGGAGGCGATATCTGCCACGGTCCGGGTGTCTATCTGCAGACCCAACACCAACAAAAAGACTACAATAATAGCAGCGAGCGAGGCCGGAAAGGCTTTGGTGATGCGGGGAAGTATAACCGTAATGGCAATGGTAAGGGCAACGAGGCCTGCCATGATATATAACTGGCTTCCCGTCATCCAAGTGCTGATGCCGCCTTCGACCGTTTTAAACTGATCGAGTTGAGCCATGAAGATAACGACTGCCAGGCCGTTGACGAAGCCATACATAACCGATTGAGGAACCAGCCGTACAAATTTTCCGAACTTAAAAATTCCGACCAGTATTTGTATTATCCCAGCCATGGCAACGGCAGCCAGTACGTATTCCAGCCCATGGCTGTTCATCAATGCAATCAGCACAATGACGGTGGCTCCGGCACCTCCTGAAATTAGTCCCGGCCGACCGCCGAAAACCGAGGTTATCAGTCCCATCAAAAAGGCAGCATAAAGGCCCATCAAGGGGGGGAAGCCTGCAAGAATGGCAAAGGAAAGCGACTCGGGCATCATGGTCATAGCCACGGTGAGTCCTGCCAGTATTTCTGTTTTGTAATTGACCTTCTGAGAAAAGTCGAACAAATTAAAGACCTTCTTGCTCTTTACGATTTCCATCTCGCAAAGATAGAAACAAAACGGCCAAACTCTGAATCGTCGTTCGACATCGACGCATGAGTTTGACCGTAGTACCGGAGCGGGAGAGCGTATATTACGGCTTAAATATAAGTGGTAGAAACGTTGGTGATTGACCAGTAAAATCCGTGGTTTACAAGGGTTACATAGTTGACTCGGGTGAAGTTTGGATATTTCATTTCCACTTTGGCAATCGTGAAATCACCGTTTTCTTCTACAATCTTGTAGTTTGTTTCGCAATTCTG
This sequence comes from Albibacterium sp., assembly GCA_036796375.1. Taxonomy (GTDB): domain Bacteria; phylum Bacteroidota; class Bacteroidia; order Sphingobacteriales; family Sphingobacteriaceae; genus Albibacterium. The sequence continues at coordinate 45 of DAIRDA010000074.1, read as the reverse complement.
TACAATATTCTTCGTTTTCTTCATAAAATCAACGACTTGCTTCTT
>DAIRDA010000073.1:3706-9722 GCA_036796375.1 Albibacterium sp. | reverse complement strand
GCATATTTTTGGTTTGACGGTAATGGTCGAGCATCATTTTATGGTTCTCCCTTCCGAAACCTGATTGCTTGTAACCTCCGAACGGAGCGTGGGCAGGGTAGGTATGGTATTGGTTTACCCATACACGACCGGCCTGGATGGCGCGCGGTACCTGATAGATTTCATGAGCATCGCGTGTCCATACACCAGCACCCAGTCCGTAGATGGTGTCGTTGGCAATTTCAATGGCTTCCTCGGTGGTTTTAAAGGTAGTTAACACCACCACCGGGCCGAAAATTTCTTCCTGGAACACCCTCATTTTATTATGACCTTTCAGAATGGTCGGTTCGATATAATAACCGCCGCGGGTCTCCTCGTCGTGTTCCTGGATCTTTCCTCCCACAATTAATTCTGCTCCTTCTTCCTGGCCGATCTTGATATAATTCAGAATCTTATCGTACTGCGATTTGGATACCTGTGCACCGATCATGGTTTCCTTGTCGAGCGGATTGCCAAATTTAATAGCCTTGATGCGTTCGACAATGCGTTCGGTAAAGGCGTCGGCGATGCTCTCGTGCACCAGAATTCGTGAAGGAGCGGTACAGATTTCTCCCTGGTTGAGGGCGAACATCAGGGCACCTTCGATGGCCTTGTCGAAAAACTCGTCGTCGGCTTCCATAATGGAAGGGAAGAAGAGGTTTGGTGATTTACCACCCAGCTCCATGGTCGACGGAATGACATTCTCACTGGCGTATTTCATAATATGACGTCCGGTGGCGGTCGATCCGGTAAAGGCAATCTTGCTGATCTTGGGTGAGGTGGCCAGCGCTTGTCCGACTTCAATACCAAATCCGTTGACAACGTTCAATACGCCCGCCGGTAGCACATCTTGCAATAATTCCATGAGCGCAAGGATACTCGTAGGGGTTTGTTCGGCGGGTTTAAGCACAATACAGTTTCCTGCGGCCAGGGCCGGTGCAATTTTCCACGATGCCATCAGCAGCGGGAAGTTCCAGGGAATAATTTGTCCGACCACGCCCATGGGTTCGTGAATCACGAGGCTGACAGTCTGATTATCAAGCTCGGTGGCAGATCCCTCGTCTGCCCGGATAACGCCTGCGAAATAGCGGAAATGATCAACTATCAGGGGAAGGTCGGCCGCCATTGTTTCCCGGATCGGCTTTCCGTTATCGATCGTTTCGAGTGTGGCAAGGTATTCGAGGTTGTCTTCTACCACCTGCGCAATTTTCAGCAAGGTGTTACTTCGTTCGGTGGCTGAAGTTTTGCCCCAGGTTTTAAAGGCATCGTGTGCGGCATCAAGCGCCAGCTCGATATCTTCCTGCGTCGATTTAGCCGCAGTAGCAAAAACTCTTCCGTTTACCGGGGATATATTATCAAAGTATTCGCCTTTAACGGGTGGGACAAACTTGCCTCCGATAAAGTTGTCTTTTGGCAGTGTTTTGCCTTTTAGTTGTGGAAATTCGAAAATTGTTTCTAATTCAAGAGAATTCATATGTGATTGTGTTCTAAGGTTATTTGATCGAAGGACACGTCTTTCGCGTCATTAGCAAAGTTAATGTATTGAGCCGGCGCAAGTAAGGACTATCCGGAACAAGACTAGCACATAATGGAAACTTGTCGGCTATTTTCCTATATTTATATGTTTATATGGATTTACAAAGCACTTTTATTTATATAAGCAGCTTCCAGGAATTGGATGAAGGCTACTTGACGCACCCTGGTCGGGATGCCTTTTATGAAATTTACTGGTTGAAGCAGAATAAGCCGCTTCACTTTGTGGAAGACGGGAAGTTGAAGGTGAAGGGCGACTGGATGTACCTGGTGCCACCATTTCGTATTTTTTCGTTCAACCCGGAGGGAAAGGAAGGTCTGCTTATCGCGTTCAATAAAGAGCTGCTGGTTTTTGAAGCGAAAGAATTTTCCCTGAACATGTTCCGGCTGTTCAGTCGCCACGGCGATTTCTCAACCTTGTTTATGGACGAACATAATTCCGTCAACCTGAATGCTATTTTGAAACTGCTGACGGAGGAATACCGACAGGTGCCATCGAATCTGCTTTTGCAACGTACCCTGCTGAAAGCTTTTTTACTGAAGTTGATGGCCAATCGGGATCAGGAAATGATTAGTCCGAATGCGAACGAAAAACGCATTTATCATTTCTTGCTGTTGCTGGAGAATCATTTTAAAACGCATCGCGATGTTGACTTTTATGCGGAAAAATTAAATCTGTCGTCAAAGCGCCTGAATCAGATTTTGAAGGAGCGCTTTAACCGCACGATCGGCCAGTTACTGAAGGAGCGCATTATTATTGAGGCCAAGCATGAGCTTTTTGCAGGGCATGGTGGCGTTAAAGAGATTGCCTTTCGGCTGGGCTTTTTCGACGCTTCTTATTTTAGCCGCTTTTTTCGCAAGGCCACGGGCCTGAGTCCGGATCAATACCGCTCTCGCTTCGCCGAACAGTTGAAAATCACAAACTAAATTCAATTTGCAGATGAAAACGAAACTAATTATTGCCGGTGGAACCGGTTCAGTAGGCGAGGCCCTGATTCAGTATTTCCGCGATCGCTTTGGATCTATTGTGGTTTTGACGAGAGGGAATCGACCTGCGTCAGGAAATGTGCGCTATGTACAATGGGATGCAAGAACGACCGGCCCATGGACCCGGGAGCTGGAGGGAGCCGACGTGGTGGTGAACCTGACAGGCAAGTCGGTCAATTGCCGCAACACCGAAGAGAATCAGAAGGAGATTATCCGTTCACGCGTGGATGCGACACGGGTGCTCGGGCAAGCGATTGAGCACTGCCTGGTACCTCCCAGAAGCTGGATTAATGCCAGTGCTGCCGCGATCTACGGCAATACCGGCGATCGCGTTGTCGATGAAGATTCACCCTGGGCCGACGATGAGACGGCCAACGTAAGTAAGCAATGGGAAGCAGCCTTTGATGAATCTGACTGTGCGCAAACGCGTAAAGTGGTATTGAGAATCGGTTTGGTCTTGCAAAAAAATAAAGGTGTGGTGGAAGTTCTTTCCAAATTGGCCCGAGCCGGGCTTGCCGGAAGCGTTGGCTCGGGCAAGCAATATGTAAGCTGGATACATGAGGCCGATTTTGTTCGTCTGGTGGAATGGGTAGTCGACAATGAGCACTTTTCGGGCGTGATCAACGCGGTTAGTCCCGATCCGGTAACCAACAAAGAATTCATGAAAGGTTTTCGGGAAGGTTTGGGCGTGAAGGTCGGCCTGCCCGCACCGGGATGGGCCACCCGCATCGGGGCTTTCGTTATTGGAACCAATGCCGAGCTGGTTCTCAGTGGCAGAAGGGTGCATTCTAACGTTTTATCGGGTAATTTTTCCTTTCTTCATCCTCGATATACGGGCGCTATCCGTCATTTATTGAAGTAGCAGACTACCAGCTTTAATTAAAAAAAGGTCGCTGCATTATCTGCAGCGACCTTATAAGCAAAACGGATCTTTGTATCAGCTTTTTAGTTATAGCCTTTGTTTTGGGTAAGCAAACCTTCAGATAGATCGATTTGCGATTGCGGAACCGGCATCAGGTAGAGCTTGTCGTTCCACAGCCTTTCCTGCGCCAGGCTGTTGCGGATGTTTTTGATTGACTTCATCACCTGGGGAGCGATTTCCCAGCGGCGGATATCCATATAGCGTTGTCCTTCCAAAGCAAGTTCAACGCGGCGTTCGCTGCGGATTAGCTCACGAAGACTTCCCTGGTCGGCATAGGCCGCACGATTAACTGCCGGCATACCGGAGCGGGTTCTGATCTGATCGAGAGCCTCGTAAATACTCGCGTCAGGGCCGCTCAGTTCATTTTTTGCTTCTGCATAGGTTAACAGAATTTCTGCGTAGCGGAAGATAATAATGTTCGCGTGGTTGTCTTGAGGCACGCGTTGCGCCGCTGGGTCAACCATTTTGCGGAAGTTATAACCGGTTTGCGACATATTGGAAGCTCCTTGCGACCAGGCAAAGGTAAAGTTATCTTCAATGGCATTCCATGGTGCGTCTTCGAATAGGATGGATGCATAGAAACGCGGATCGCGGTTCTTGTATTCCTTTTTGAATTCAGGGCTCTTGCTGTCGTACCATGCAGCACGCTGCTCGTCGGACGGGATGCTTGTTGCAGCCTCTCCGGTTTTATAATTTCCGTAGGCATTCACCAGCGCCTGGGTAGGTGTGACTGAACTCCAGCCACCGATGGTTCCGGGCAGAAGGTAGGTGTTGAGGTATTGTGCATCCGTTTGCACGATGTATTGGCGGTCGAGAATGACTTCGCTGTTTCCTTCATATTTCTGACGGAAGAGCGATTCATAACTGCGGAGACCAAGACGGAAACGCTGCTCATCGGCTTCGTTTTCAAAATCAACCCACTGGCTGTAATCGTCCCGGGCATCCGTTTCTTCTTCCTGGTTCACTTTGAATAGCGAATAGCCCATGTTCATCACTTTTTCAGATTCCGCAACGGCATTGGCCCAATCTTCTTCATATAAATGAATCCGGGCTTTTAATGCGAGCGCTGCGCCTTTGGTGATCCGTCCTTTTTCAAATCCTTTGCCTCCGGCATACGTGGCCGGCAATATTTCCGACACTTCCTTCAGTTCGTTCAGGATGAACTCGGTCACCTGAGCCTTAGGTGTGCGGGCCACGTTGGTGGAATCGATATGGAGGGTATTGAGGATCAGGGGAACATCACCGAAGTTTTCTACCATACGCTGGTAAGAATAGGCCCGCATAAAGCGAACTTCCGCTTTGTAGCGTTCTTTCAGACTTTCGTCCATTTGAGCCTTGTCCACGTTCTCCATAAAATAGTTCTGACGGCGGATGGCTACGTAGCTCCAACCAGCATCCAGATCGGTGCTCACCACACCTGAAGAAACGGAATTTGCCGTACTTTCCCAGGGGTATTGCGCGTGGGCATTGTCGCTCGCTCCGTCCTGATAGATAAGGCCTTCACCGGGAAGCTGACTATAAACGGCATTCACAGCCAGATAAACATCGTTTTCTGACTTCCAGAAAGTGGCATCAGATACCTGATCCAATGGCGGACGCTCAAGGAAGTCCTGCTTACAGGCCGACAGGCTTAAGACACCGGCAACTGCGATATATAATAAATTTCTCATTGGGTTATATTTTGCTGTCGTGGTTTACACCACGACCTTGTTCTTGTTTAATTCGTTTATGCGATTAGAATTGGGCTGAAATACCAAGCGTGAAGGTTTTTACACCCGGGTAGCTTGCACGTCCCGACCCCATTTCAGGATCGTAATCTGCCAGACGATCGTCGGCCATAAAGGTGAACGGATTGTTGGCCGAGGTGTATACCCGCAGGTTCGAAAGTCCGATGCGTGAAACCGTGTTTTGCGGAATGGTATATCCCAACGTGATTCCGCGGATCCGGAAGAAAGAACCGTCGAAGAGCCAGAAAGAAGAACTGATGTAGTTCTGTTTCGCGTCGCTCACGGTGGTGATACGTGGAAAGTCAGCATTCGCGTTTGGATTATCTGCTGTCCAGCGGTTTTCCCATTGAGTCTTTACGTTTGCTCCGTTGAAGAAAGGATGCGCTGCTTCTTCTGACAGGTACGTTTTGACGCCGGAAACACCGTATGTTAAAATATCGAGGTCAAAACCTTTATAGGCCGCATTGAAGCTGAAACCATAGTTTAACCAGGGTACATCGTTCCCTAAAATGGCTCTGTCTTCTGTGTTCAGGATACCATCGCCGTTGACGTCGGCATAGCGGATATCGCCCGGACGGGCAACACCGGCAATACCCGATTGGTCGGGATGCGCATCGATTTCCGCCTGATTATTGAACAAGCCATCGGCTTTGTATCCGAAATAGTCGCCCACCGATTCGCCTACGCGGTTAATCCACAAACCTGAAATTAACTCATTGGCACCACCCAGGTCGAGGATGGTATTCTGGATAAAGGAGACGTTACCCGATACGCGGTATTGGAAGCCGTTTTCGAAACTACCGTTATAGGCAGCCATAAACTCAAACCC